>JABBOW010000168.1 GCA_012927595.1 Cellulomonas sp. | reverse complement strand
GATCGGGCGCGCGTAGACCACCGGCTTCGAGGTGGCCACGACGAGCGTGCAGCCGGCCGCGCGCAGCCGGACCAGGGCGTCCGGGACGCCGTCGAACACGGAGTTGTCGAACATGCCGCCGGCCTCGAAGACCGTCCGATAGGCCAGCACCATCTCGCCCAGCCGTTCGCGGGGGACGCCGTGCCGGGGGAAGGAGTCCGTGAGCGGCGGGCCGACGAATGACCGGAGGGTCGCCGCATCCGGCACGGGCAGGCCGAGCGAGCGGTACGCCTGCGCGGCGGAGGACACGATGCCGGGTGCGGAGTCCATGAGCGTCCCGTCGAGGTCGAGCAGGACGAGGGAGGTGGGGGCTGCGATCACCCCCTGATTCTGTCTGATCCTGTCGCCCCGACTGACTACCACGCTGCCTTGACCGGGACGTGCGGAGGCGGTCGTCGACTCGGGGTTCGAGCCGGACATCGTGGTGGCCGAGGCGCGGACCGCCGGGCTCTGCGCCAAGCCGCGCTCCATCGTCGAGCCCGACTACCGGTGGACCACGCTCCCGTGGTCGGCGCTGCCGGTCCTCGACCGCCCCGAGCGCGCAGCGGCTAGCATGAATGGCACAGGCGTCGACCCGGCCATCACCGGCGAGCCTCCGGAAGAACAGCACTCCGCAGGGGGAGCCCAGTAGACCCGGACGGGCAGGCCCGTCACAGCCGTCAAGGAGCGGCCGTGCGCGCGGTACCGGGTCACCGGGCCGGCGTCCGGCAAGCGGGGTGGTACCGCGGTGGCAGGCCGGCGTGAGCCGGGCTCCGTCGTCCTCGTGCAGGTGATGACGAGTGACCGACCGACCCCTGGAGCCCGAGCGATGGCCTATCCGCTGCACCGTGACAACGACGGCGTCCCTGCCAGCCCCGACCTGCCCGCCCTCGAGAACGAGGTGCTCGCGTACTGGGACGCGGACCACACGTTTCAGGCGTCGATCGACCAGCGTCCAGCGGGCGAGCAGGGGGCGAACGAGTTCGTCTTCTACGACGGCCCCCCGTTCGCCAACGGGCTCCCGCACTACGGTCACCTCCTCACGGGCTACGCGAAGGACCTCGTCGGGCGGTACCAGACGCAGCGCGGACGCCGGGTCGAGCGTCGGTTCGGGTGGGACACGCACGGTCTGCCGGCCGAGCTCGAGGCCGAGCGGATCCTCGGCATCACCGACAAGTCGCAGATCGACGAGATGGGTATCGCGGAGTTCAACGCCGCCTGCCGCACGTCGGTCTTGCGCTACACGAAAGAGTGGGAGGAGTACGTCACGCGCCAGGCCCGCTGGGTGGACTTCGACCACGACTACAAGACGCTCGACCTGACCTACATGGAGTCGGTCATCTGGGCGTTCAAGCAGCTCTACGACAAGGGCCTCGCGTACGAGGGCTACCGCGTGCTGCCGTACTGCTGGCGCGACGAGACGCCGTTGTCGAACCACGAGCTGCGCATGGACGACGACGTGTACCAGTCCCGTCAGGACCCGGCCCTCACGGTCGGCGTGCGCCTGGAGACCGGTGAGCTGGCGCTGCTGTGGACGACGACGCCCTGGACGCTCCCGAGCAACCTCGCGCTCGCGGTCGGCCCGGACATCGACTACGTCGTCGTCGTGCCGACCGAGGGTCTGCTTGCCGGTCAGCGCGTCGTGCTCGCGCAGTCACGGCTGGCTTCCTACGCCAAGGAGCTCGGCGATGACCCCGTCGTCGTCGATCGGCTCGTCGGGAGCGACCTGGCCGGGCGGTCGTACACGCCGCCGTTCGGGTACTTCGCCGGCCAGCCGAACGCGCACCAGGTGCTCGTCGCGGACTTCGTCACAACGGAGGACGGCACGGGAATCGTGCACCTCGCGCCCGCGTTCGGCGAGGACGACATGGTGGTGTGCGACGCCGCCGGCATCACCCCCGTCGTACCCATCAGCTCCAAAGGCCGGTTCACCAGCGAGGTCCCCGACTACGAGGCTCTCCTCGTCTTCGACGCCAATGCGCCGATCATCGCCGACCTCAAGGCCGGCACGGGCCCGCTCGCGGCCGTCGACGAGGCGCACCGGGCCGTCGTGCTGCGCCACGAGACCTATCAGCACTCTTATCCGCACTGCTGGCGCTGCCGGAACCCCCTGATCTACAAGGCCGTGTCCAGCTGGTTCGTCCGCGTCACGCAGTTCCGCGATCGCATGGTCGAGCTCAACCAGGAGATCAACTGGGTGCCCGAGCACATCCAGGACGGGCAGTTCGGCAAGTGGCTCGGCGGGGCACGCGACTGGTCGATCTCGCGGAACCGCTACTGGGGCACGCCGATCCCGGTGTGGACGAGCGACGACCCGGCCTACCCGCGCACCGACGTGTATGGCTCGCTGGCCGAGCTCGAGGCCGACTTCGGGGTCACGGTCACCGACCTCCACCGCCCGTTCATCGACGACCTGACTCGGCCGAACCCCGACGACCCGACCGGCCGTTCGACCATGCGCCGCATTCCCGACATCCTCGACGTGTGGTTCGACTCGGGCTCGATGCCGTATGCCCAGGTCCACTACCCGTTCGAGAATGTCGACTGGTTCACGAACCACTACCCAGGCGACTTCATCACCGAGTACATCGGGCAGACGCGCGGCTGGTTCTACCTGCTCCACGTGCTCGCCACCGCCCTGTTCGACCGTCCCGCGTTCCGGACTGCGGTGTCCCACGGCATCGTGCTCGGCTCGGACGGCCGCAAGATGAGCAAGTCCCTGCGCAACTACCCGGACGTGTACGAGGTCTTCGACCGCGACGGCTCGGACGCGATGCGCTGGTTCCTCATGGCGAGCCCGATCCTGCGCGGCGGCAACCTCGTCGTCACCGAGGAGGCCATCCGTTCCGAGGTGCGTCAGGTGCTCCTCCCGCTGTGGAGCACCTGGTACTTCTTCGCGCTCTACGCGGGCGCCGCGGACGGCGGCAAGGGCCTCGAGGCGCGGCGCGTCACGGCCGAGGACCACGCGGACCTCGCGACCATGGACCGTTACCTCCTCGCCCGCACGCGGGACCTCGTCACGCGGGTCACCGCCCAGCTCGACGCGTACGACGTGCCGGGGGCGTGCGAGGCCGTCCGCGAACACCTCGACCTCCTGACGAACTGGTACGTCCGGACATCACGCGAGCGGTTCTGGGCAGAGGACGCCGGAGCGTTCAACACGCTGTGGACCGCGCTCGAGACCCTCACGCGCCTCATGGCCCCGCTCGCCCCGCTGCTGTCGGAGGAGATCTGGCGCGGTCTCACAGGAGGTCGCAGCGTCCACCTCACCGACTGGCCCGACCTGGCCCCCGGCGCGGCGGACGATGCCGCGCTCGCGGCGGACGACGCACTCGTGGCGGCCGTCGACCGCACCCGCGAGATCGTCTCGGCGACGCTCGGTCTGCGCAAGGCGCACTCGCTGCGCGTGCGCCAGCCGCTGCGTGAGCTGCGGGTCGCGGTGGCCGACCCGGCGCAGGTCACACCGTTCGTCGGCATCGTCGCTGCTGAGCTCAACGTCAAGCGCGTCACGCTCCTCTCGCTCGAGGATGCTGCCGCGGGCGATGTCGGGGTGAGCACCCAGCTGAGCGTCAACGCGCGAGCCGCTGGCCCGCGCCTCGGCCGAGGGGTCCAGGACGCGATCCGGGCCGCCAAGGCGGGGGACTGGTCGCAGGATGCAGCCGGGGTCCTGGTGGTGCACACGCCCGGCGGCGACGTCCCGCTCGTCGTCGGCGAGTACGAGCTCACGACGGTCGCCGAGGCAGGAGCCGGAGCGCCCGGCGCTGCTGAGCTCGCGGCCGCGGTCCTGCCGTCGGGCGGGTTCGTCGTCCTCGATCTCGTGCTCGACGACGCGCTCCGCGCCGAGGGGTACGCGCGGGACGCCGTGCGCGTCGTGCAGGACGCCCGCAAGGCCGCGGGCCTTGCAGTCAGCGACCGGATCCGTCTCACGCTCGAGGTGCCGAGCGCCGGCGTCGACGCGGTGCGGGCCCACCAGGAGTTCATCGCGACCGAGACGCTCGCGACCGAGGTCGTCATCACGGCCTCGGACGCCCCCGAGCTCGCCGTTCGAGTGGAGAAGGCATGAACGCGTCAGTCCGGGACAGCGGTGCAGGGAACGTCCGTCGGGAGGCAGCCCGCGCAGCGCGGTCGGCTGCCGACGAGGTGTATGCCGCGATCCTCGAGCGCGCGCCCGAGAACGACATCGACCCGACGCTGGACCGGGTACTCGCCGTGTGCGAGCTGCTCGGTGACCCGCAGCGCGCGTTTCGGGTCGTGCACGTCACGGGGACGAACGGCAAGACGTCGACGTCCCGCATGGTCGAGCGCCTGCTGCGCGAGCACGGGCTGCGCACTGGCCGGTTCACGAGCCCGCACCTGACGCGCGTGACCGAGCGGATCGCGATCGACGGCGAGCCGATCAGCGACGAGCGGTTCGTCGAGGTCTGGCAGGACGTCGCGCCGTACGTGCACATGGTCGACGTCCGCTCGCTCGAGCAGGGCGGGACCCGGCTGAGCTTCTTCGAAGTCTTCACCGTGATGGCCTTCGCGGCGTTCGCGGACGCGCCCGTCGAGGTCGCGGTGCTCGAGGTCGGCATGGGCGGTCGCTGGGACGCGACGAACGTGGCCGACGGCGACGTCGCCGTGATCCTGCCGGTAGCGCTGGACCACGAGCGCTACCTCGGGCACACGCTCGTCGAGATCGCCAGCGAGAAGGCCGGCATCATCAAGGACGGTGCAACCGTGGTACTCGCGCCGCAGCACGACGACGTCGAGGGCGTGCTGCTCCAGGCCGCCGCCGAGCACGGGGCCCGCGTGGTGCGTGACGGCGTGGACCTCGCGGTCGTCGACCGGCAGATCGCGGTCGGCGGGCAGCTTCTCACGCTGCGGGGGATGGGTGGGGTGTACGCCGACGTCTTTCTGCCCTTGTACGGCGAGCACCAGGCGCACAACGCGCTCGCGGCGCTCGCAGCGGTCGAGGCGCTGGTGAACGGTGGCGCGGCGCTCGACGGCGACGTCATGGGGGCGGCCTTCGCAGACGTCGACTCCCCGGGTCGGCTCGAGGTCGTCCGCACGAGCCCGACCGTGCTCGTCGACGCGGCGCACAACCCGGCTGGCGTCGCGGCACTCGTCGAGGCCGTCGAGGAGGCTTTCGAGTTCACACGGCTCGTCGGCGTCGTCGGCGTGCTGAAGGACAAGGACCCGGAGAACATCCTTGCGGGGCTCGAGCCGTTGCTGGCCGAGGTCGTCATCACCCATGTGTCGAGCCCGCGTTCGATGGACGTCCACGACCTCGCCGAGATCGCGATCGACGTGTTCGGCGAGGACCGCGTGCACGTCGAGGAGCGGCTCGATGCCGCGATCGACCTCGCGGTCGCGCGGGCCGAGAGCGAGGAGGACTACGGCTCCGGAGTGCTCGTGACGGGGTCGGTCGTGCTCGTGGCCGAGGCGCGGATCCTGCTCGGCAGGCCGTGAGCTCGTGCGGCGCGCCTGCACGAACGTGCAGGTGAGCCGCACGACTTCCCCTTGACGGCCACCACGCGCCCCGCGATGGTGAGGTCAGCGCCGATGCTCCTCTGCGCCACCTCGACCCGGCAGGTTCCGGCCGGGGCACCGAAGGCCCAGGCCGTCGGTGCGGACGGGAGTACGTCATGAAGAAGCTCATCAACGACCCGCAGACCGTTGTCTCCGAGTCGGTCGAGGGATTCGGCCTGGCGCACGCCGACGTCGTCGCCGTGCACCTCGACCCGACGTTCGTCGCCCGTGCAGGCGGCGCGGTGCCGGGCAAGGTCGGCCTGGTCAGCGGCGGAGGCAGTGGGCACGAGCCGCTGCATGCCGGGTTCGTCGGTGTCGGGATGCTGGACGCCGCCGTCCCCGGCCCAGTCTTCACCTCGCCCACGCCCGACCAGATCGCCCCCGCGTTCGCCGCGGCCGACGGCGGTGCGGGTGTGCTCGCGATCGTCAAGAACTACACCGGCGACGTGCTGAACTTCGAGACGGCAGCCGAGCTGGCAGAGGCCGACGGGATCACCGTGCGCACCGTGACCGTCAACGACGACGTCGCGGTCGAGGACTCTCTCTACACGGCTGGTCGGCGCGGGGTGGCTGGGACGGTCGCGGTCGAGAAGATCGCGGGCGCGGCGGCCGAGCGCGGCGACGACCTCGACGCGGTCGTCGCGGTCGCCGAACGAGTCATCGCCAATGTTCGAACGATGGGCGTCGCACTGACGGCCTGCTGGGTCCCGCACGCCGGCAAGCCGAGCTTCGACCTGCCCGAGGACGAGATCGAGATCGGCATCGGCATCCACGGTGAGCCGGGACGACGCCGGATCCCGCTCGCGAGCGCCGACGAGATCACCGAGCTGCTCCTGACCCCTGTCGCCGACGACCTCGGGCTGACCGGCGGCGAGAAGGTGCTGCTCCTCGTCAACGGGATGGGTGGTACGCCCGCGTCGGAGCTCTACGTCGTCTATCGTCAGGCACGCCGGTTGCTCGAGGCGCGCGGGGTCGAGGTGACCCGGTCGCTCGTCGGCAACTATGTGACATCACTGGAGATGCAGGGCGCCTCGGTGACCGTTCTCCGGCTGGACGACGAGCTGACCGCCCTGTGGGACGCGCCGGTGCACACGGCCGCGCTGCGCTGGTAGCGGCGGTCGGTGCGACGGCGCAGGACGGAGCGTGGTCATGAGGGTCGACGTCACCTGGGCGACCGCATGGGTCAGGGGTTCGGCTCGTACCGTGTTCGAGCACCGCGTCGCGCACATCGCGCTCGACCGGCAGATCGGTGACGGCGACCACGGCGAGAACCTCGCGCGCGGCTTCACAGCCGTACTGGCCCGGCTCGACGCGCTCGAGACAGCGCCGGGGGACATCGGCGAGGTGCTGCGCCTGGTCGCGACGACCCTGATGTCGACGGTCGGGGGTGCCGCCGGTCCGCTCTACGGGACGGCCTACCTGCGCGCGGCCAAGGTGACCGGGTTCCCCGAGCTCGACAGCGCTGGCGTCGTCGCGATGCTCGAGGCAGGGCTCGAGGGCATCGTCGTGCGCGGCAAGGCATCGCCGGGGGAGAAGACGATGGTCGATGCGTGGACCCCAGCGGTTGCCGCAGCGGTCGCGGCTGCCGCAGCGGGCGCGGAGCCTGATGGTGTGCTCGCCGCAGCAGCGCAGGCCGCCGAGGCGGGTGCCGTGGCGACCATCCCCCTGCTGGCGACGAAGGGCCGCGCAAGCTACCTCGGCGAGCGGTCGATCGGCCACCAGGACCCGGGCGCGACCTCGAGCGCGCTGATTCTGCACGAGGCGGCTGTGGCCGCGGCTGGTCGCGCCGGGTGAGCACGCCGGGTCCGCTCGCGGTGGCCGTGGCACTCGTGCTGGTATCGCACTCCCGTGGGCTCGCCGAGGGGGCCGTCGAGCTCGCCGCCCAGATGGCGCCGCGGGTGACGCTGCTGGCAGCGGGCGGCGACGGCGCGGGTGGCCTCGGCACCAGCTACGAGGCCGTCGAGAGCGCCGTCCTGGCCGCGACGGCGGACGGTCGCAGCGCGGTGGTGCTCACGGACCTCGGGTCGGCCGTCCTGACCACCGAGTCGGTGCTCGACCTGCTCGACGACGATGTTGCAGCGCGGGTCCGGATCGCCGACGCACCGTTCGTCGAGGGAGCCGTCGCGGCGGCCGTGAGCGCCGACGGTGGGGTCGACCTGGCCGGGGTGCTCGCGGCGGCCGCGGGCGCCGGGGCCACGTTCGCGAGCTC
>JABBOW010000069.1 GCA_012927595.1 Cellulomonas sp. | reverse complement strand
GGTCCGGCGCAGCCATGGGCTCCGTGGGGCTCGTCATCGGGGCCACGACGGGTGCCGCCGCGCGGCACCTGGGCATCGACCTGGGCGCCGTACGGGGCCCTCTGCTGGCCCCCGGCCTCGGCGCCCAGGGGGCCGGTCCGACGGAGCTCAGGGCGGTCTTCGGGAACGCCCGAGGCACGGTGCTGGCGTCATCCTCACGCCGCGTCCTCGCCGCCGGGCCCGATCGGGCATCGTTGCTGGCAGCGGCGCGAAGCGCGGCGGACGAGGCGCGCAGCGCACTGAGTTGACGTTCCCGTTGCCGAGGTCACCACATGGTCGCTAGGTTCGGACTCACGATCACGTCCCGCTGACGAGAAGGTGACTCGCGTGGCACTCCCCCCGCTGACTCCTGAACAACGCACCGCTGCGCTCGCGAAGGCAGCCGCAGCCCGGCAGGCCAGGGCCCAGGTGAAGAACCGCCTCAAGTACTCCCAGGGCACACTTTCCGAAGTGATCGCACAGGGCCAGAAGGACGAGGTGATCGGCAAGCTCAAGGTGCTTGCCCTGCTCGAGTCCCTGCCGGGTGTCGGCAAGGTCAAGGCGCACGCGATCATCGCTGACATCGGCATCTCCGAGACGCGCCGCGTGCGTGGCCTCGGGCCGCACCAGGTCAAGGCACTCATCGAGCGCTTCGGCTGAGATGGCCGCGGGGACGTAGCCTCAGCCCCCAGGCACCAGCCGGACCCGCCGCAACCGCAGGCGGGCTGACCCAGGAGATGTGCACCACCCATGACGACGACCCCTGCCCGGCTCACCGTTCTCGCCGGACCGACCGCCGTCGGCAAGGGGACGGTGTCCGCTGACCTGCGGGCTCGGTACCCCCAGGTCTGGCTCTCGGTGTCCGCCACGACCCGCGCGCCGCGACCGGGGGAGGTCGATGGTGTGCACTACCACTTCGTCAGCCCGGGGAGGTTCGACGCGATGATCGTCGACGGCGAGCTGCTCGAGTGGGCCGTCGTGCACGGACGCAACAGGTACGGCACGCCGCGCGGGCCCGTCGATGAGCGGCTCGCAGCGGGGGAGCCGGCCTTGCTCGAGATCGACCTGCAGGGTGCGCGGCAGGTGCGCGCCACCATGCCGGAGGCTCGCTTCGTGTTCCTCGCGCCCCCGTCGTGGGAGGAGCTCGAGCGACGGCTCGTGGGACGCGGCACGGAGGACGCCGACGAACGTGAGCGGAGGCTCGCCACGGCACGCGTCGAGCTCGCCGCCGAGTCCGAGTTCGATCACGTGATCGTCAACGACGACGTGCACCGGGCCACCGACGAGCTCATCCAGGTCATAGGCCTGCCGACCAGGTAAGATCAACGGAGCCCATCTTCGACCTGCGGGAGTCATACGTGTCTGGAACCATTGCCAACCCGATCGGCATCACCAAGCCGCCGATCGACCAGCTCCTCGAGCGTGCCGACTCCAAGTATCAGCTCGTCGTGTTCGCGGCCAAGCGTGCGCGCCAGATCAACGCGTACTACTCCCAGCTCAACGAGGGACTGCTCGAGAACGTCGGGCCGCTCGTCGACACCCGCCCGCAGGAGAAGCCGCTGTCCATCGCGATGCGCGAGATCGACGCGGGCCTGCTGACGATCGAGACCGTCGAGGCTCCCGAGGCCTGAGCGGGCGCCGCCTCGCGCGGCACCGCTTCGAGCGCCCGGTCCGGCATGCGCATCATCCTCGGCGTCGCAGGCGGTATTGCGGCCTACAAGGCTGCTCTCGTGCTGCGCCTGCTCACGGAGGCGGGCCACGACGTGCGGGTCATCCCGACGCACGCGTCGCTCGAGTTCATCGGGCGGGCCACGTGGGAGGCCTTGTCTGGTCAGCCTGCGCCGTCCGACATCTTCGAGGACGTCCCGCACGTTCCGCACGTCGCGCTCGGCAAGGGGGCCGACCTGGTCGTCGTGGCCCCGGCGACGGCCGACCTGATCTCACGAGCAGCAACAGGCCGCGCCGACGACCTCCTCACGGCCACGCTCCTGACAGCCCGTTGCCCGGTGCTGCTCGCTCCGGCGATGCACACCGAGATGTGGGAGCACCCCGCGACGCGCTCGAACGTCGCCACGCTGCGCTCGCGCGGCGTCCATGTGCTCGAGCCTGCGTCGGGCCGGCTGACCGGTGCAGACACGGGCCGCGGACGGCTCCCTGAGCCCGAGGACATCGTCGCAGCCGCGCTCGCGCTCGTGGGCGATCCCGACGCGCCGCAGGACCTCGCCGGGCAGCACGTCGTCATCTCGGCCGGCGGCACCCGCGAACCGCTCGACCCGGTGCGCTTCCTCGGGAACCGCTCGTCGGGCCGGCAGGGTTTCGCTCTGGCCGAGACCGCCCTGGCGCGAGGAGCCCGCGTGACGCTCGTCGCGGCCAACGTGACACTGCCCCCGCCCGCGCGCGCCGACCTCGTCGCCGTCGAGACGACCGCGGAGCTGCGCGACGCCGTGCGGGCCGCGGCCAAGGACGCCGACGTGGTCGTCATGGCCGCAGCAGTCGCCGACTTCCGTCCAGCCACGACCGCCGAGACCAAGATCAAGAAGCGGGCCGACGGTTCGGCCCCCGTCCTCGAGCTCGTCGAGACCCCCGACATCCTCGCGGAGCTCGCGGCCCAACGGCTGCGAGCCGGCCAGCTCCTCGTCGGTTTCGCAGCCGAGACCGGCGACTGCGACGCGAGCGTCCTCGAGCACGGGCGCGCCAAGGCGCGACGCAAGGGCGCCGACCTGCTGGTGGTCAACGCGGTCGGTACGGGACGCGGCTTTGGCACGGCGGACAACGCCGTGACGATCCTCGATGTGCACGGGGAAGCCGTCGCCAACGCCGCAGGCAGCAAGGCCTCCGTCGCCCATGCGGTCTGGGACGCGGTCGCCAACCTTCGATAGTCTGACCCGGCACCCCTGCCGTGGGCACTAATCTGTGTCCATGACTGCACGCGACCTGCGCCTCTTCACGTCCGAGTCCGTGACCGAAGGGCACCCCGACAAGGTCTGCGACCAGATCTCCGACGCAATCCTCGATGCGATGCTCGAGCAGGACCCGTCCGCACGGGTCGCCGTCGAGACGATGGTGACGACCGGCCTCGTGCACGTCGCAGGTGAGGTCACGACCAGCGCGTATGTGGAGATCCCGCAGATCGTGAGGCAGGTCGTCCGGGCGATCGGCTACACCTCGTCGCGGATCGGCTTCGACGGCGACTCGTGCGGCATCTCCGTCTCGATCGGCCAGCAGTCACCCGACATCGCCCAGGGAGTCGACAAGGCGCTCGAGGTACGGGACGACAGCTCCGATCACGACCCCCTCGACCTCCAGGGTGCCGGCGACCAGGGCCTGATGTTCGGCTACGCGAACGATGACACCCCGACGCTGATGCCGCTGCCGGTCTGGCTCGCCCATCGGCTCGCTGAGCGGCTCGCGCTCGTCCGCAAGGAGGGCGTCATCCACGGTCTGCGCCCCGACGGCAAGACCCAGGTGACCATCGGGTACGACGGCGACCGCGCGGTCCGTCTGGACACCGTCGTCATCTCGACGCAGCACGACCCCGACCTCCAGCTCGAGACCTACCTTGCCGGCGCGGTCGCCGAGCACGTCGTCGCTCCTGTCCTCGCGACGGTCGACCTGGACGTGCGCGGGCACCAGCTCCTCGTCAACCCGACCGGCACATTCGTCGTGGGTGGCCCTCAGGGCGACGCCGGACTGACCGGTCGCAAGATCATCGTCGACACCTACGGGGGCATGGCCCGGCACGGCGGCGGCGCCTTCTCCGGAAAGGACCCGTCGAAAGTGGACCGTTCCGCGGCCTACGCGATGCGGTGGGTCGCGAAGAACGTCGTCGCGGCCGGCCTCGCGCGGCGCTGCGAGGTCCAGGTCGCGTATGCGATCGGCAAGGCGCACCCCGTGGGGCTGTACGTCGAGACGTTCGGCACAGAGACGATCCCCGTCGACCGGCTCACCGCCGCGATCCGCGACGTCTTCGACCTGCGTCCCGCCGCGATCGTCCGCGACCTCGACCTGCTGCGACCGATCTACCAGCGCACGGCTGCCTACGGGCACTTCGGCCGCGAGCTGCCCGAGTTCACCTGGGAGCGGACCGATCGCGTCACCGACCTGCAGTCCGCCGTCGGCTGACAGCCCGCGCACGCCCCTTGCTCGGAGGCGACGGCCGCCCTGGGGATGAACGGCCCGCCACATCGACGCCAGGTGATGAGATGGGCACGTGGACGTGACGGATGAACCGGTGGCGCGGGCTCCAGGCGCATGGGGCGAGCAGCTGACCCTCGCGGGCCTTGCCGAGCCCCGACCCGTTCCAGCCCGTCGCACCGCCACGCGCGCCGACGCGGGCCCGGCGTCGGACCGTCCGATCGCGCGCGTCTGCATCGACCTGCCGTTGCCGCACCTCGACCGACCGTTCGAGTACATGGTGCCCGAGGCGATGTCGGCGGGTGCGCAGCCCGGCACGCGGGTCCGCGTCCGGTTCGCCGGTCGAGACGTCGAGGGATACGTCCTCGATCGGGTCGGGCAGGCCGAGCACGAAGGCCGGCTCATCCCGCTGCGCCGCGTCGTCTCGGCCGAGCGTGTCCTCACGCCCGCCGTCCGTGACCTCGCCCGAGCGGTGGCCGATCGGTACGCCGGGACCTTGTCTGATGTCCTCCGGCTCGCGATCCCTCCGCGCCATGCGCGTGTGGAGAACGAGGCGCAGCCGGAGGCGGATCTGCCGAGCAGTGCACCGGGGACGCTCGGTGCCACCGCCTGGTTCCCGTACCGTGGGGGACCGGCCTTCCTCCAGCACCTGACGGCCGGTGGGTCGCCGCGGGCGGTCCTGACCGCTCTCCCGGGACCGGTGGGGGAACGGTGGCCGGACGCCATCGCGCAGGCTGTCGCGGCGTGCGTCGTCGGGGGGCGCGGCGCGCTCGTCGTCGTTCCCGACGCGCGCGACGTGGCGCGGGTGTGTGCCGCTCTCGATGAGACCGGGGTGTCCGCCTGGGCGCACGGGACCGCGGGCGGGTATGTGCGACTGACGGCGGACGACGGACCGGCCCCCCGGTACCGGGCGTATCTCGCCGCGCTGCGCGGATACGCGGACGTCGTTGTCGGGACGCGGGCGGCGGTGTTCGCACCGGTCACCCGGCTCGGTCTCGTCGTGTGCTGGGATGACGGGGACGACCTCCACTCGGAGCCGCGCAGCCCGTACCCGCACGTCCGGGAGGTGCTCGTGCTGCGTTCGGCCGGCGAGCAGGCTGCCTTCCTCGTGGCCGCTCACGGGCGGACCGTCGAGGCGCAGCGGCTCGTCGAGACGGGCTGGGCCCGGGAGGTCGTCGCCGACCGGGCCACGGTTCGTGCCCGCACCCCGCGCGTCCGCGCACTGACCAGCGTCGAGCTGGCCCGGGAGGGTCCTGCGGCGGCGGCGCGGCTCCCCAGTGAGGCATGGCGGGTCGTCCGCGACCAGCTCGGACGCGGCCCGGTGCTCGTCCAGGTACCGCGATCCGGGTACCTGCCCGTGGTCGCCTGTGGGCGATGTCGGGCCATCGCGCGGTGCGGCACGTGCCACGGCTCGTTGGCGCTCGGGTCTGCTGCCGGCGTGCCTCAGTGCGAGTGGTGTGGGCGCCTGGCGACAGGATGGCGCTGCGAAGAGTGTGGGTTCGCGTCGCTGCGGTCGGTGCGCGTCGGGTCGAGCCGGACGGCCGAGGAGCTCGGCCGGGCGTTCCCTGGCGTTCCGGTGCGCTCGTCCGGCGCACGGGCCGATGGTGGCGTGCTCGCAACCGTGCCCGACACACCGGCGCTCGTCGTTGCGACCCCCGGCGCAGAACCCGTCTGCGCGTCGGGCTACACGGCGGCCGTGCTGCTCGACGCCGGCGTCGCCTCCGCCTCCACCTCGTTCCGCGCGGGGGAGGAGTCCGTCCGCCGATGGCTCACCGCCGCAGCACTCGTTCGGGGCAATGACGCGGGCGGCCAGGTGCTGCTCGTCGGCGACGGCGCCCCCGGACCGACGCAGGCCCTCGTGCGCTGGGACCCGGCCGGGTTCGCGGCACGCGAGCTCGCGGAGCGTGCCGAGCTCGCGCTGCCGCCGGCGGTGCGTATCGCGTCCCTGACCGGGACGCGGGATGCGGTCCAGGCGGTCGTCGACCGTCTCGAGCTCCCGCCCGGCGCCGACATCCTCGGCCCGGTACCGGTGGCGACCGGCGCAGGGGAGACCTTCGGGGACGCGCCGGGCATCGGGCAGGACCGACGGACCGGGACCGGTCGACGGCCGTCGGCTGCTCGTGCTCCCGCCCAGGCCTCGCTCGACCTGCAGGTACGCGTCCTGGTCCGCGCACCGCTCGCTGCGAGCGTCGAGCTGACGCGGACGCTCGCCGCCTCCGTCGCTGTGCGCAGCGCTCGGCGCGAAGGCGGCAGCGTCCGAGTACGCGTCGACCCCGAGGAGCTCGTGTGAACGGATGCCGACTCACGGCCCAGCGGATCGAAGACGAGCTGGTGCCCCGGTGACGGTGGACGCCGTGGTGTTCGACCTCGGCAACGTGCTCGTGCGGTGGGACCCGTACCTTCCGTTCGTCGGGCGCATGGACCGCGCCGAGGTCGAGGCCATGTTCGACGAGATCGACTTCCCGACGATCAATCACGGCCTGGACGCTGGACGGCCCTGGTCTGAGGCTCGTGCGGAGGTCCTGCGCCGGTATCCGCAGCGGGCCGACGCTTTCGACTTGTACCGTGCGCACTTCGCCGAGGCGATCCCCGGTCCGGTCGACGGTTCCGAGCCTCTCGTCCGGGATCTCGTTCGGATCGGCATCCGGGTCCTGGGCCTGACGAACTGGTCGGCCGAGACGTTCCATCACGCTGAGCCTGCGGCGCCCGCTATCGGACTCCTCGAGGACGTCCTGGTGTCGGGGGAGGTAGGGATCGCCAAGCCCGACCCCCGCATCTTCCGACTGCTGGCGAGCCGCTACGAGCTCGATCCCGCTCGGACCGTGTTCACCGACGACTCCGCGCCGAACGTCGCAGCGGCGGCTGCCGAGGGCTTCGACGCCGTGCTGTTCACAGATCCCGACGAGCTGCGCACCGACCTGGTCCGCCGAGGGCTGCCCATCCCTGCCGCCTAAGATCGTCGCCATGCGACTGCTCTTCGCCGGAACCCCTGCCGTGGCGGTGGCGTCGCTCGACGCGCTCCTCGGTTCGCGCCACGAGGTCGTTGCGGTGCTCACGCGACCCGATGCCCGCGCCGGCCGCGGACGCCGGCTGCACCCGAGCCCGGTCAAGGAGCGCGCTCTCGAGGCAGGTCTCGAGGTCCTCACACCGCTGTCACCGCGCGACGAGGTCTTCCGGGCGCGGCTCGCAGAGCTGGACGCCGACGCCGCCCCGGTGGTCGCCTACGGGGCCCTCCTGCCCCCGACCGTGCTGGACGTCCCCCGGCTCGGCTGGATCAACCTGCACTTCTCTGTGCTGCCCGCCTGGCGCGGCGCCGCGCCGGTGCAGCACGCGATCATCGCGGGCGACGAGGTGACCGGCGCGAGCACGTTCCGCATCGAACAGGGTCTCGACACGGGCCCTGTCCTCGGGATGCTGACGGAGACGATCCGCCCCCGGGACACCACAGGCGACCTGCTCCTGCGACTGGCTGCCGCCGGGGCAGACCTCCTCGTGCGCACGCTCGATGCGCTCGAGGACGGCATCCTGCGCGGTGTGCCGCAGTCGTCCGACGGGGTGAGCCACGCGCCTCGGCTCGAGGTCGACGACGCTCT
>JABBOW010000068.1 GCA_012927595.1 Cellulomonas sp. | reverse complement strand
CCCCCCCCCCCCGCTATAGCGCGCGCGCGCCACCCCGCCCCCCCGCCCGGCGCGGGCGCGGCCACGCCCGCGCCCCCGGCGGGTGCGAGCGCCGACGTGGCCGCGTCGCCGTGCACGACGACGCCCGCCTGCGCGAGCGCTGCGAGCGCCGACGGCAGGAACCCCGGCGCCGCGTCCGCGTGCACAAGCAGCGTCTCGGCGGCGTTGCACACCCCGACGCGCTGGGTCTTGGAGTTCAGCAGGATCGGCAGAGCCATCGCCGAGTCAGCGGACGCGTCGACGTAGACGTGGCAGTTGCCGACACCGGTCTCGATGACGGGGACCGTTGCCTCGCGCACGACCGTCTGGATGAGGTCGGCGCCGCCGCGCGGCACGAGCACGTCGACCAGGCCGCGCGCGTGCATGAGCGCCACGGCTCCCGCACGGCCGAAGGCGTCGATCGACTGGACGAGGTCGGCGGGCAGGCCCTGCGCCACGAGCGCTCGGCCGAGCACCCCCACGATGACCTCATTGCTGCGCGCCGCCGCCGAGCCGCCCCGCAGGATCACGGCGTTCCCGCTCTTCAGCGCGAGACCCGCGGCGTCGACTGTGACGTTCGGCCGGGCCTCGTAGATCATGCCCACGACGCCCATCGGGACCCTGACCTGGCGCAGGCGCATCCCGTTGGGCAGCGTCGAGCCGCGCACGACCTCACCGACCGGGTCGGGCAGCGCGGCGAGCTCGCGCAGCGCGTCGGCGATCGCGACGATCCGCGCGTCGGACAGCGCCAGCCGGTCGAGCAGTCCCGGGGAGGTGCCGTTCGCGCTGCCTCGCGCCAGGTCCTCGGCGTTGGCCGCCACGATCTCCGCGGTCGAGGCGACGAGAGCATCGGCCAGCGCGTGCAGCGCGGCGTCCTTGGTCGAGCGCGTCGCGGTCGCGAGCACACGAGACGCAACCTTGGCGCGGCGCGCTGTGGCCAGGACCTGCACCGCGACGTCGTCGCTGGTCGCAGGCTCGGGCGACACATCGAGGCGGTTCTCGAGCGATGCGGTCATCGAGTCAGGATAGACCGACGTCCTGGCGCTGGCGCGTGGCAGTGCGAGGTCGGCGCCGCACGAGCACGAGGTCGTCACGGTGCACCACGACCCGGTCGTAGCCCGGCCCCAGCAGGGCGCGGAGCTCGGACGTCGTGTGGCCGAGCAGGTCGGGGACCTCGGCCGACGAGTAGCCGACCAGGCCGCGGGCCACGACCGTGCCGCCCGCAGTCACCAGGTCGACGGGGTCGCCCGCCTCGAAGTCGCCGTCGACACCGGTGATACCCGCGGGAAGAAGCGACATGCGGCGCTCGACGACCGCGCTGACCGCACCGTCATCGAGCACGAGCTTCCCGCGGGTGTGCGCCGCGTGCGCGAGCCACAGCAGCCGCGTCGACGCGCGTCCCCCCGTCGCCGCGAACCAGGTCCCGACGTCCTCGCCCGCGAGCGCCTGCGCGGCCTGCGCGGCCGACGTCAGGACCACGGGGATGCCGGAGCCCGCGGCGATCGCCACCGACTCGAGCTTGGTCACCATGCCGCCGGTCCCGACCGCGCTGCCGCGAGCCGAGATGTCGACGCCCTCGAGGTCCTGGGGGCCGGTGACTGTGGCGATACGCGTGGACCCCGCGCGGGACGGCGGACCGGTGTACAGCCCGTCGACGTCGCTCAGGAGCACGAGCGCGTCGGCATGCACGAGGTGCGAGACGAGTGCCGCGAGCCGGTCGTTGTCACCGAAGCGGATCTCCTCGGTCGCGACCGTGTCGTTCTCGTTGACGATGGGCACGACGCCGAGGTCGAGCAGCCGTCCCAGCGCGCGTTGCGCGTTGCGGTAGTGACCGCGCCGCACGGTGTCCTCTGCCGTGAGCAGCACCTGCCCGACGCGGATCTCGTGGTCCCAGAACGCCTTGGCGTAGTGCGCGACGAGGATCCCCTGGCCGACCGATGCGGTCGCCTGCTGCGTCGCCAGGTCGCGCGGTCGCGAGCTCAGCCCGAGCGGTCCGAGCCCGGCGGCGATTGCACCCGAGGAGACGAGCACGACCTGCCCACCGCTGGCATACCGCGCAGCCAGCACGTCGACGAGAGCGCGCAGCCGGTCGGGGTCGAGCCGGCCGTGCCCGTCTGTCAACGACGACGACCCGACCTTGACGACGATCCGGGCGGCAGCAGGCAGGCGGTGACGGTCGGTCAGGGCGGGGTCGCTCACGGGATCCATCCTCCCGCGTGACGCACCCCCGACGCGCCGCAGCACGCCGCCGGGTCGGTCAGCGACGCGCAACGACGAGCCCGGTGGGTCAGGAGGGGTCCTCGTCCGTCCACAGCCCGGCCTCGTGCTCGGTCCACAGCTCGGCCCGCGCCTCGGTCTTCGCGTCCATCCGCTCTTTGTACTCGGAGCGCTTCTCCCCGCGGGTCGGACGCGACCGCGCCTCGATCCGCATGTCCGAGCCGCGCGGGCCCGCAAGCATCTCCGAGCCAACGAGCATCGTCGGCTCCCAGTCGAAGACGACAGCACCGGGCCCGTCGCCGATGACGACCTCCGCACCCGCGACGGCGCCGGTCGCGAACAGCTGTTCCTCGACCCCGAGACGCGCGAGCCTGTCGGCGAGGTACCCCACCGCCTCGTCGTTCGTGAAGTCCGTCTGGCGCACCCAGCGCTCCGGTTTCACCCCGAGCACCTGGAAGTAGTCGTGCGCGCCGTCGGTCCGTAGCGTGACTGTGAAGCCCGCATCGTCGACCGCCTTCGGGCGCAGGACGATCCGCGCAGGCTCAGGCGCCGGCGCCTCGCGGCGCGTGCGCTCGACCAGCTCCGCCAAGGCGAACGTCAGCGGGCGCAGGCCCTCGTGAGTCGCAGCGGAGACCTCGAACACGGTCAGGCCGCGCTCCTCGAGGTCGGACCGGACAAGGGCCGCCAGGTCGCGCGCCTCGGGCACGTCCACCTTGTTCAGCACGGCTAGCCTCGGCCGCTCGATCAGCGGGACCCGACCTCCCGCGATGCCCACGTCCCCCGCGTACGCCGCGAGCTCCTTCTCGATGACGTCGAAGTCGGTCATCGGGTCGCGGTCGGGCTCGAGGGTCGCGCAGTCCAATACGTGCACGAGGACCGCGCAGCGCTCGACGTGCCGCAAGAACTCCAGGCCCAGACCCTTGCCCTGGCTCGCCCCCGGTATCAGGCCTGGGACGTCCGCGACCGTGTAGCGCGACGAGCCCGCCTGGACGACGCCGAGGTTCGGCACGAGGGTCGTGAACGGGTAGTCGGCGATCTTCGGGCGGGCTGCCGAGATGGCGGCGATGAGACTCGACTTGCCTGCGCTCGGGTACCCGATGAGCGCGACGTCGGCAATCGTCTTGAGCTCGAGGACGACGTCCTGCGACGTCCCCGGCTCTCCGAGCAGCGCGAAACCTGGCGCCTTGCGGCGCGGCGACGCGATCGCCCAGTTCCCGAGGCCGCCATGGCCGCCCTGCGCGACGACGTAGCGGGCACCCACACCCATGAGGTCGGCCAGGACCTCGCCGCCCTTGGACTTCACGACGGTGCCGTCGGGCACACCGAGGACCAGGTCCTCGCCCGTCGCACCCTGCCGGTAGTCGCCCATGCCCTGCGAGCCCGAGCCCGCATGCTTGTGCGGCGAGTGGTGGAACTCGAGCAGCGTGGTCACCTGGGGGTCCACGACGAGGGTGACGCTCCCGCCGTTCCCGCCGGTCCCCCCGTCGGGTCCCGCGAGCGGCTTGAACTTCTCGCGGCGGATCGAGGCGCACCCGTGACCACCGTCACCACCGGTCGCGCTGAGCGCGACCCTGTCGACGAAAGATGCCATGGGTTACCTCTTCCCGGGGATCACGCGGACCCCGTCCCTGATGACCGCGAACAGCCGCGACGGGTACTGCTCCGAGCTGGTGCTCAGACCGGCACGGTTGCGCTCAGACGAGCGCGACGATGACGAAGGGGCGCACCCGTCCAGGCGCGCCCGTTGGTCGACCGTGTACTGAGGCGTCAGGCCGCCACGACGATGTCGATGACCTTGCGGCCGCGACGGGTGCCGAACGTGACTGCGCCGGGGGCCAGGGCGAACAGTGTGTCGTCGCCCCCGCGGCCGACGTTGATGCCAGGGTGGAAGTGCGTGCCGCGCTGGCGGACGAGGATCTCGCCAGCCTTCACGACCTGGCCACCAAAGCGCTTGACGCCCAGGCGCTGCGCGTTGGAGTCGCGACCGTTGCGCGAGGAGCTCGCGCCCTTCTTGTGTGCCATGTCGAACCTGCTTTCGTGCTCAGATGGATGACGCGCCCACGTCCGGGGCGGCGGCGCAAGCTCAGTTGATGCCGGTGACCTTCAGGCGGGTCAGGCGCGAACGGTGCCCCTGGCGCACGCGGTATCCGGTCTTGTTCTTGAACTTGAGGATGTCGATCTTCGGGCCCTTCTCGTCCCGGACGACCTCCGCCGTGACCTTGATCTTCGCGAGCGCGCTCGCGTCAGCGGTCACCTTCTGGCCATCGACGAGGAGCAGAGCGGTGAGCTCGACCGTCGACCCAGGCGTCGCGGCGAGACGGTCGACGACGACGACGTCGCCGACGGCGACCTTCTCCTGGCGGCCGCCAGCCTTCACGATCGCGTACACCACGTTGTTGCTCATCTCTGCTCGTCGAACTCAGGCACTACGTCTTTGGTCAGGCACTACGTCTTTGGTCAGGCACTACGTCTTTGGTCAGGCACTACGTCTTTGGTCAGGCACTGCGTCGTGAGTCAGGCACTGCACCTCTGGGAGACGCGCTGCGCGCGCAGGATCCTGGGAGCCAGGGTTCGCCTTGCGCCCGTCCGACGCTGATCTCGCCCGATCTGCACGCACGGCCTGTGCTCACGACCGGCCACGCACAACCGGCCACGCACAACCGGCGCGTGCAAAACGCGCCGACGTCCAAGAGTACGGAACTGACCTGGCAGGGTCAAACCGCGACCAGGCCGTCCCGCCTCTCTTGAGCTCAGTCGGACGTCGCGTCCTCGTCACCGTCGAGCTGGAACACGCCCGGGTCGACCTGGACGAGCTCGAGGGTGCCGTCGGTCTCGTCGGTCGGCAGAGCCACAGCGGCGTCGAACGACGTCGTGACCCGTTCGGTCGGCGTGCTGCTGGGTGCCGCCTCGACGTCCGAATGTGGCGCCTGCACCGGCTCGGGAGCCGCGCCCGTGAGGTCGGCCTCCTCCACACGGTCTAGGGCCTGCTCGTGACCGTGCTCGTGCGCGTGGGCAGCCGCTGCCGCGATCGTCGCGAGCGTCGCCTTGACGGCCGCGCGCGCCTCAGGCAGCACCGGCACGGCGATCATCGGAATCGACGAGGACTCCTTCACCACGCGCTTGCGGCGCGCGCGCTTGGGCTCGCCGTCACCATCGGTCGCAGCGACGGTCTGCGCCGCACCCGCGTCGGGGCGGTCGTCCTTCTCGATCGGCTCGGCGTGCACGATGAAGCCGCGCCCGTTGCAGTGCTCGCACGTCTCGCTGAACGCCTCGACCAGCCCCTGACCGACTCGCTTGCGGGTCATCTGCACGAGGCCGAGCGACGTGACCTCCGCGACCTGATGCTTCGTGCGGTCACGACCCAGGCACTCCACCAGACGGCGGAGCACGAGGTCGCGGTTCTGCTCGAGCACCATGTCGATGAAGTCGATGACGATGATGCCGCCGATGTCGCGCAGCCGAAGCTGACGGACGATCTCCTCCGCGGCCTCCAGGTTGTTGCGCGTGACCGTCTCTTCGAGAGTCCCGCCCGACCCCGTGAACTTGCCCGTGTTGACGTCGACGACCGTCATCGCCTCGGTGCGGTCGATGACGAGCGAGCCACCCGAAGGCAGCCAGACCTTGCGGTCCATGCCCTTGGCGAGCTGCTCGTCGATCCGGTGCTCGGCGAACACGTCACCGCGACCAGTCCACCTCGTGACTTTCGAGGCCAGGTCGGGAGCGAGGTCGCCGATGTAGCCGGAGATCGTGTCCCACGCCTCGTCACCCTGGACCACGAGCGAGCCGAAGTCGTCGTTGAAGATGTCGCGCACGACGCGGATGGCCAGGTCCGGCTCGCCCTGCAGCAGCACGGGCGCCGATGCGGACTTCGCCTTCTTCTCGATGGCCTCCCACTGCGCCTGGAGACGCGCGATGTCCGCCCGCAGCTCCTCCTCGCTGGCACCCTCGGCCGCGGTGCGCACGATCACGCCGGCGGAATCCGGGACGAGCTCGCGCAGCAGCCTCTTGAGGCGGTTGCGCTCGGTGTCCGGGAGCTTGCGGCTGATTCCCGTCATACCGCCGCCCGGCACGTACACGAGGTAGCGGCCAGCGAGCGTCACCTGAGACGTGAGGCGGGCACCCTTGTGACCGATGGGGTCTTTGGTGACCTGCACGAGCACCGAGTCGCCGGACTTCAGCGCCTGCTCGATGCGGCGCGGCTGACCCTCGAGTCCCGCCGCATCCCAGTTGACCTCGCCGGCGTACAGCACGGCGTTGCGACCCTTGCCGACGTCGACGAACGCCGCCTCCATGCTCGGGAGCACGTTCTGAACCCGACCGAGGTAGACGTTCCCGGCCATCGACGCCTGCGCCTGCCGCGAGACGAAGTGCTCGACGAGCACGCCGTCCTCGAGCACAGCGATCTGCGTCCGCCCGTTGGCCTCACGCACGATCATCGTGCGATCGACCGACTCGCGGCGCGCCAGGAACTCCGACTCGGTGATGATCTGACGACGGCGACCGTTGTCGCGCCCCTCGCGGCGGCGCTGACGCTTGGCCTCAAGGCGGGTCGACCCACGCAGCGCGGTGGGCTCGTCGCTCGGGACGCGCGCGGCACGGGCCCGCGTGGTCGTCACGACCTCCTCGGCACCGTCCCCGCTGCGACCACCACGGCGACGGCGCCGACGACGACGGCTGGACCCGCCCTCACCGTCACCCCCCGACACAGCCTCGTTCTCGTCGGTCTCGTCCTGTGAGCTGTCCTCGTCGGCAACACCGGACGTGGACTCCTCGTCACCCTCGTCGGACTCGTCAAGCTCGTCCGCGGGACGGCTGCGACGGCCGCGACCCCCACGACGACGACGACGACGCGGAGAGTTCGGCTCGTCGTCCTGCTCGACTGCGGACTCGTCGGGCGCCTGGTACTCGTCGAGCTCTTCCTCGTCAGCCGGCTCGACAGGCGCGACGACGTCCAGCTCGTCAGCCTGCCCCTGCCCGCGCCCGCCACGACGCGAGCGCCGACGCGACGAAGCCTCGGTCTGGAAGGCCGCGTCAGCGATGACAGCCTCGGTCACCACGTCCGACGGAGCGACCGCTTCGGGGTGCAGGGCTGCGGCGGCCTCCGAGATCGCCGCGGGCGTACCGGCCGGCGACACCGCACGCCGTCGGCGCGGACGCGCATCCGGCTCCGGCGCCTGGAACAGCAGCGCGGTGGTCGCCAGACGCTGCTTGGTCGAACGTGTCGTGGCGGTGGGAGATGCCTCGACGGGCGGCGTCGCGGCGAGCGCCGCGAACACGTCGAGCGTCGGTGCGCGGGACAGCGCGGGAGCGGCGGCGGGGGCCGACTCGTCGAGCTCCTCCTCGTCGGCTACCGGCTCGACGACCGGCTCGACGACGGGCGCCGCCTGCGAGCGGCTGCGGCGCGGGGCGCGCTTGCGCGGGGCTGTGACCGGTGCCTCGCCCGCAACGACCTCGGCGACGGGGGCCTCGGCCGGCGGGGCGGCGGCGGGGACGGACAGTGCCGCGACGCCCTC
>JABBOW010000051.1 GCA_012927595.1 Cellulomonas sp. | reverse complement strand
GCCACCGCAGGGCCCACAGGTGCTGTCGCCGCGGTCGCGGCCCAGCCGAGGTCGAGGTCGCCTGGCGCCGCCGCGGTCGCGCCCGTGGCTGCCGACAGCCCGATGCCTGCCCCGACGGCCAGGACGAGGGCCCTGCGGACGAGGTCGGGGGCGCATCGGGCCACAAGCCGCTCACCGGCGCGCCATGTGACGCCCGCGGCGCGACCCGTGGCGCACGTTGTCGCGACGACGAGGGACAGCGCGAGCCAGCCTGCGAGAACGAGGCCGACGCCGAGTACCCCGGTCTCGACCAGCCTGTCGACGCCTGCGCCCGCGAGCCCGTCGGTGAGCACAGCGTCCAGCCTCGCTGCGATCCCGACGGTGAGCCCCGAGGCGGCGAGGAGGCTGAGCCAGAAGACGCCGAGCGCGGCCGGTGCGGTCCGCGAGCGCCTCCGCGGGTCGGTAGGGGTGGTGCTGGTCGGTCGCATGGCCGCCTCCGTTGTCGATCGCGTTTGATGTTGTTTGATGTTGTGTAGTGCGACTAGGTGTAGTGCATGCGCCCTCCCGGCGTCCAGGGGGTGTCCACAACGAGACATCTCGGGCATGCGGACCCACGGTGGTGCCCTACCGTGAGCGCATGCGCTGGGAGGCTCTGTTCGCTGACATGGAGGCGCAGCTGGATGCGGCCCGCACTGCCGATCTCGCCGCCGAGGTCGTGGAGCTGACCCGTGCCGAGCGAGCGACCGTCTCCGTAGCCGACCGTTTCCGGGCCGCCCGCGGGGCCACGTTGACCGTGCGCACGCAGGGCGGCGAGCAGGTCAGTGGAATCCTGCGTGACGTGGCTACGCAGTGGATCCTCCTCGACGCGCAGGGGCGGAGCTCACTCGTCCCGCTCGGTGCTGTCACGGCGGTCCGCGGCCTCACGCGGCACTCCGCGGGTGCAGGCGGCGTCGTCGAGCGGCGCCTGACCCTCGGCCATGCCCTGCGCGCGCTCGCGCGCGACCGCGCGGTCGTGCAGATCGTGACCAACGGCAGCGAGCTCACCGGACGCGTCGAGCGGGTCGGCGCCGATCACCTCGACCTCGCCGCCGGTCACGTCGAGGCGCGCGACGGTGAGCTGTGGGCAGTGCCGTTCGCCGCCATCCGCGTCGTACGGTCGAGCTGAGCTTCGGTCGTCAGTCGACGAGCAGCCCTGTCACCCGCGCGCCCGGGCCCGCCGGGGCGTCGTGGTCCGTCTCGATCCTCGCGCGGGTCTGCTGGTACATCCGCTGGATGTATTCCTCCAGCTCCGTCGCCTCGATTCGCCACTGGAGCCGCCCGCCGATCTGGATCGCGGGGAGCTCACCCGAGCGGACGAGGGCGTAGGCCTGAGGTGCGGAGATGTTCAGCACCTCCATCACGTCGGCGAGCGTGAGGAACCGAGAAGCCATGACCGAAGTGTGGCATGGGCTCGCACAGAGGGCCGGTTGTCCACAAGGCTGTGCCCGAGATGTCGGGATCCTCGGCATGATGGTGTCCTCGAGTGCGTACGAGCTGAACAGAGGAACAGATGGACACGATGGTCCTGGACCTGCCGGCGCCGGTGGCGAACCGGTTGCGACGCCCCGGCTGGCGTGACCCGCGCCTGCTGGCGGGGGTGGCCATGGTTGCCGGATCGGTCGCGCTCGGGTCGTGGGTGGTGCAGGGAGCCGAACGGACGACGCAGGTCTACGTGGCTCGCGACGCCCTCACCCCAGGGTCGACCGTCGAGGCGAGCGGGCTCGGTATGGCCCAGGTGAGGCTCGTCGACGTCGACGTCGCGCGTTACGTCACAGTGGCGGACGGGCTGCCGCAGGACGCGGTCGCCCTGCGTGTCGTGGCCCCCGGGGAGCTCGTGCCACGCGCAGCTCTCGGGTCGGCTGCCGACCTCGACGTGCGACCTGTGCCGATCGCCGTGAAGGTGCCGCCGTCCGCGGACCTGGTCGCGGGCTCGCTCGTGGACCTGTGGGACGTGCCGGCGCCGACGAGGTCGACGGGCGGCAACGACGCTGCTGTGCTGCCGCGGGAGCTGGCGCCTGCCCTGACCGTGGCTCAGGTGAGACGCCCGGACGGTGCCTTCGTGACGGGCGGGTCGACCGTCGTCTACGTGCTCGTCCCGACGGCGATCCTGCCCACCGTGCTGGCTGCGGTCGCGGGCGACGGTGCCGTGCAGCTCGTGCATGTCCCTGGGTCGGGGGGCTGAGAGATGACGGTCGGGGTGCTGTGCGCGGTGCGGGGACCGGCCGAGGCCGCGATCGTGCAGGCCGTCGGCGGCACGGGCGGGCGTCTGACGGTCACGAGGCGGTGTGCCGACCTGGCGGAGCTGTTGGCTGCGGCAGAGGCCGGGCTCGGACGCATCGCTGTCGTCTCGGCGGACCTGCCGATGCTCGACCGGGACGCGGTCGCTGCGCTGCACCGCTCGGGCGTCCGGCTCGTCGGGCTCACGGAGCCGGCCGCGCCTTGGTTGGGCGAGCGGATGACCGCGCTGGGCGCCGATCTCGTCGTCGACGCGCCCGACGACGCAGCCGGGGCAGCCGCGCTCGTCCGTGACGTCGTCGAGGTGCTCGGACGGGCGGCCGACCATCCGGGGCCACCCGGGATGACGCCGCCCGACCGGCACGCCCGTGGCCCGAGCTTCGACCCGCCCGACCTCGAACCAACCGGCGTCGATCACCTCGGCGACACGCCACGGCGCACCCAGCGGGGCAAGGTCGTGGCCGTCTGGGGTCCCACGGGCGCTCCCGGCCGAACGACGGTCGCGGTCAACCTTGGGGCCGAGCTGGCACTCCTCGGCGGTCACGCGTTGCTGGTCGACGCTGACACCTACGGCGGCACGATCGCCCAGGCGGTCGGTCTGCTGGACGAGGCGCCCGGGCTGGCCGCGGCGGCTCGAGCCGCTGGTCAAGGTGGTCTCGACACGGAGCTGCTCGCACGACTCGCGCCACTGATCGCGCCGGACCTGCGGGTGCTGTCCGGGATCTCGCGTGCGGACCGGTGGCCGGAGCTGCCGTCCGCGGCGCTCGACGTCGTGTGGACCGTGGCGCGGACCCTCGCAGGTTGGACCGTGATCGACTGCGGCTTCTGCATCGAGCAGGACGAGGTGCTGAGCTATGACACCCGCGCCCCGCGCCGCAACGCCGCGACGCTCTCGGCGCTGGGTGACGCCGATGAGATCGTCGTCGTGGGTGCAGGGGACCCGCTCGGGGTCCAGCGCCTGGTCCGCGCGCTCGGGGACCTCGCCCAGCTCGGTCTGGTCGGCCGCACGACAGTCGTGGTCAACCAGGTGCGGGCGTCGGTGGCCGGCCCCCGGCCGGGAGAGGCGATCACGGCTGCGCTCGATCGCTATGCGGGGGTGAGCTCCCCATACCTCGTCCCTGCGGACAGGCCGGCGCTCGATGCCGCCTTGCTCGAGGCGCGGTTGCTCCATGAGCTCGCTCCGACGTCGCCCGCTCGACGAGCGATAACGGCACTTGCCCTGCACCTTGGCGACCGACCGCACCAGGCGAGCCTTGCCCGCCCCGCGAGCCGGTCCCGCGAACGGGCCGGTATCACCCAGCCCAGGGACGCGGGGCGCCTGTCGGGGGCCTGAGTGCCGGGCGGCAGACTGGGCGCGTGCGCATCTACCTTCCCTCGACTCTCGACGAGCTCGACGCGACGGCGGCAGCGGCGCGGGCCGTGGTCCCGCCCGCCGGTTCAGGCGGAGCCGTCGGGTCGTTCGGACCGCGTATCGTCCACGCCGTGACATCGGCGCTGCGGGTGGCCCTGCCCGACGAAGATGAGGAGGGCCTCGAGTTCGCCGCGCTGCTCGCGGCAGCTGACGACGCCCTGCTGCGTGTTGCCGCGCGTCCGGACGCACCGCGCCTGCGCCTCGTCCTCTCGCTCGACGTCGCCGAGGCGGACCTCATGGCCGTCCACGACGACCATCAGGCACCGAGCGCGGCTCTGCTCCGGGTCGCGGTGGGGCGGGACGTCGTCGTGTGCGCGCACGTCGACGAGCCGGCGGCGTCGGCTGACGTCGAGCGGGCAGTCGCGGGGGATGCCGGGGCCGCCGAGCGGCTCGACGACGTCGACCTGCTCTGGTACGACGCGACGGAGCTCTCCGCGATCCCGCGCTGACGAACTGCTCCCGTGCTGACGGTCATCGGGACGCGGCCGGGCTGGCCAGCAGGGGTTCTTCAGTTGGACGGCCGCGGCGATCAGGGGTCGAGCGGGTCAAGAACCTGCAGCGCGGCCGAGTGGAGCAGGCCGTTGGAGACCAACGCCGACCCGCCGAACGGTCCCGGCACACCGGTGATCGAGGTGAACGTGCCGCCCGCCTCGGTGACGATCGGGACGAGCGCGGCCATGTCGTGCAGAGCCAGGTCGGGTTCCGCCGACAGGTCGACAGCACCCTCGGCGACGAGGACGTGGGACCAGAAGTCACCGTAGGCGCGCGTGCGCCACACCTGGCGACCCAGCTCGAGCAAGTTGTCGAGCTTCCCCCGCTGCTCCCACCCGGTCAGGCTCGAGTAGGAGAACGACGCATCCTTGAGCGCGCTCACACCGGAGACCTGGAGGCGCGACGCGGCGGCCAGCGACTTGCCGGTCCACGCGCCGGAACCCTGCGCGGCCCACCACCGGCGGCCGAGCGCCGGCGCGCTCACGAGCCCGACGACGACCTCGTCGCCGTCCACGAGGGCGATGAGCGTCGCCCAGACAGGGACGCCCCGGACGAAGTTCTTGGTGCCGTCGATCGGGTCGATGACCCAGCGGCGCGGACCGTGCCCGGTGTCGGGCATCTCCTCGCCGTGCACGGCGTCGCGCGAACGGGCGCGCGAGAGCTGGCCGCGGATGATCTCCTCGGCCGTTCGGTCGGCATCCGTGACGGGAGTGAGGTCCGGCTTGGTCTCGACGCGGAGGTCCTGAGCCTTGAACCGGGCCATCGTGACGGAGTCGACCTGGTCGGCCATGACATGGGCGAGGCGCAGGTCGTCGTCGTAGCCGGGTCGCAGGGTCATGCGAGACACCGTACTGGCGCCGCCTCCCGGTCAGTGCAGAACCACCGGGGCGTGGTGACGCGAGGTGAGGGTCTCGGCATCAGACCGCGCTACCGACATCGGGTGCCGCGCTGATCGTGGGCTCGGCTTCGGCGGCGCCCGTCCGGCTCGCGAAGAGGCGCCGGAACGACTCCACGCGGGCTGCCCGAGCGAGCCGTACCGGCTCGTCGGGCGCACCCGCGACCCATGCGTCCAGCATGCAGTCGGGGGCGTCGGCGGTGTGCGTGCAGCCGCGCGGGCAGTCGTCGGCGACCACGGCGAGATCAGCGAAAGCCCCCAGGAGGTGTTGGGGATCGACGTGGGCGAGTCCGAACGAGCGCACTCCGGGCGTGTCGATGACCCAGGTGGGCGTAGCTGTGTCCGGCACGACGACCCGCAGGGCGACCGCCGACGAGGACGTGTGCCGACCGCGCCCTGTCGTGTCGTTGACGACGCCGGTCGCCCGGTACGCGCCCGGGACCAATGCGTTGACGAGTGTCGACTTGCCGACCCCGGAGTGCCCGACGAGCACCGACGTGCGCCCGGCGATCGCTCCGCGCAGCTCGTCGAGGCCCACGATGCCGTCGGGCCCACGGCTCGTGATGACGACGCGCACCCCGATCGGCTCGTACATCGCGACGAGCTCGGAGGGGCCTGCCAGGTCCGCCTTCGTCAGTGCGAGGAGCGCGTCCATGCGCGCGTCGTAGGCGGCAGCCACGCAACGGTCGATCATGCGGGTGCGCGGCTCGGGGTCGGCGAGGGCCGTGACGATCACGAGCTGGTCGGCGTTGGCGACGATGACGCGCTCGATCGGGTCGGAGTCGTCGGCGGTGCGGCGCAGGACTGTGGTGCGCTCGCGGATCCGCACGATCCGGGACAGCGAGCCGTCGACCCCCGACGTGTCGCCGACGAGGTCGACGCCATCGCCGGGCACGACGCGCTCCCGGCCGAGCTCCCGGGCCTTCATCGCGATGGCCTTCCGCTCGCCCGGCCCGCCGGCGTCGACGAGCACGGTGTATCGGCCGCGGTCCACCCCCGTGACGAATCCGACCTCGGAGTCGGCATGCTCGGGACGTGTCTTCGTGCGCGGCCGCGTCCCTCGGCGTCCCGGTCGGATCCGGACGTCCGACTCGTCGAGAGGCCGGCGCGCCACGCTCAGCAGCCCCCGCCGCAGGCTGGCGTCATGCGAGCATCCCGGACCACAGGCCGACGAAGTCGGGGATGGTCTTGGCAGTCGTTGCGACGTCTTCGACACTGACACCGGGGATCGCGAGCCCGATCAGAGCACCCGCGGTCGCCATCCGGTGGTCCTTGTACGTGCGCACGGTGCCGGACCTGAGCGGTCGCGGGGTGATGACGAGGCCGTCTGACGTCTCCTCGGCCTGGCCGCCGAGGCGGGTGATCTCGGCCGCGAGCGCGGCAAGACGGTCGGTCTCGTGGCCGCGCAGGTGCGCGATGCCGCGCAGCCGCGTGGGGGAGTCGGCGAGCGTGGCGAGCGCCGCGATGGTCGGGGCGAGCTCGCCGGCGGCGTGCATGTCGAGGTCGAGACCGTGGATCACGCCGGTGCCGCTCACTGCGAGCACGCCACCCTCGAGAACCGTGGACGCGCCCATGCGCTCGAGGATGTCTGGCAGGAGGCCGCCGGGCTGGGTGGTCTGGGGGGGCCAGCCCGGCACGCGCACGGTTCCGCCGGCGATGAGCGCGGCGCACAGGAACGGTGCCGCGTTGGAGAGGTCAGGTTCGACGCGGATATCACGCCCGCGGATCGGGCCCGGCGTCACGTGCCAGATCGCGGGGCGGGAGTCGTCGACCTCGACACCGGCGGACCGCAGGAGCTGCACCGTCATCGCGATGTGCGGAAGGCTCGGCAGGGTCGGTCCGATGTGCCGGAGCGTCAGACCCTGCTCGAAGCGCGCGGCGGCAAGCAGAAGACCCGAGACGAACTGGCTCGAGCCGGACGCATCCACGTCGACGTGGCCTCCGCGCACGGCTCCGCGCCCGGTCACTGTGAAGGGCAGACGCCCCGGCTCGCCGTGCTCCTCGACGCGGACGTCGAGGATCCGCAGCGCGTCGAGCACTGGGCCCATCGGGCGCAGGCGCGCCCCGGCATCGCCGTCGAACCGCACGGCACCGTCCGCAAGGGCAGCGACGGCGGGCAGGAAGCGCATCACCGTTCCCGCGAGCCCGCAGCTGATCGTCGTGGGTGCGCGGGGAGGCCTCGGAGTGACCACCCAGTCGCCGCCGCGTGGTGCATCCTCGATGCGGGTGCCGAGCGCGCGCAGGGCCTCGGCCATGAGCAGCGTGTCGCGTGAGCGCAGGGCGCCGTGCAGCCGTCCGGGCGTGTCGGCGAGCGCGGCGAGGACGAGGTAGCGGTTGGTGAGGGACTTCGAGCCGGGGACCTCGACAGTGGCGTCGAGCGGGCCCGTCGCGAGTGGTGCGACCCACGCGTCCTGGCCGAGGTCGACGGGGTCGAGCGTCTCGGGCGTCGTCATGGGGTCAGGTTATCGGCTCGCGGTCCGCCGCCAGCGAGGGGCGGCCCAACCGCGGCCCGCCGGGCGATCCGTCGCACCCGGTCACTGCGCTGCGGACGCGTGCTCCTCGCGCGCCTTCGCGACGCGCCACGCCACGCCGGGACGTCCCTCGTAGTCGGCGCCTGCGAGCAGCGCGCCACCGGTAAATGCGACCGCGCGCACGAGGCGCTCCCGGCGCTCGCGGCGCGCCTCGTTGTCGAGCGCCGGGCGTTCGCGGAG
>JABBOW010000067.1 GCA_012927595.1 Cellulomonas sp. | reverse complement strand
GGTCGGTGCCACCGCCGCGGTCGGGGCCGCCGGAGCCGCGATGGCGGGCTGTGCCGGGCCGCGGCGCTCGACAGCGGCCAGGGCGCTCAGCGCGACGACGAGCCCGAGGGACAGGGCGCCCTCGAGCAGCGCGACCCTGTCGGCTGCCACAGCAGGGCCGAACAGCGCCGCGACCGCGCCGCCGATGCCTGCTGCCAGCAGTCCGCGCGGCAGCAGCAGCCGGGCGACCAAGACGGCCGTGAGGGCCCCGATCCCCGCGGCGAGGCAGCGACTGACTGCGAGCGCGCTCGGCTCGCCCATGAGCTGGCCGAGCCACGCGATCGGGACCTGCGCGAGCACCATGCCGGGCGGGTGCACGAACAGGACGTCCCGGTAGGTCACCTGCCCCGCGAGCAGCCGCTGCGCGACCTGGAGGTGCACACCCTCGTCGTAGGACATGGCGCCCCGGAGCATCCCGGCGACGACGACGGGTCCGATCCGGGCCACGAACGCGAGCACCCCCGTCGCGACCAGCAGCACACGGGCTGTGGACGGACGGGTCAGTCCTCCTCCGCGACCTCGAGCCATCTCTCCTCCCGGGTGGACCGCTCGTCGTGGACAGCGCGCAGCTCGACCTCGAGCGCACCGAGCGCGACGTAGTCGTCCGCGACGACGACCATGCGCTCATGGAGGTCGGCCTCCCTGCGGGCGAGCAGCTGGAGGCGGCGCTCGATCTTCTGGAGCTCCTTCCGGTTCGCGCGTGCGTCGGCGGCGCTCTGAGGGCCGGTGTCGCCCGACCTGTCGTCGACGGCCGCCGGGCGTCTCGAAGTGCTCGGGGTGACCGGCTCCCTCGCCGCTCCAGAGTCGTCGGCCGTCGCGGTCCGTCGCAGCTCGAGGTACTGCTCGACGCCGCCAGGGAGGTCCCGGATCGTGCCGTCCCCGAGCAGTGCGACCTGGCGGTCGCACACCCGCTCGAGCAGGTAGCGGTCGTGCGAGACCACGATCAGCGTCCCGGGCCACCCGTCCAGCAGGTCCTCGAGCGCGGCGAGCGTGTCGGTGTCGAGGTCGTTGGTCGGCTCGTCGAGGAGCAGGACGTTCGGCTCGCCGACGAGCAGCCGCAAGAGCTGCAGGCGCCGCCGCTCACCACCCGAGAGGTCCCGCACCGGCGTGCGGGCGCGGTCCTTGGTGAAGCCAAGGCGTTCGACGAGCTGCGCAGCCGTGAGCTCCTTGCCGCCTGCGACGACCGTCCGCTTCTCACGCTCGACGACCTCGACGACACGCAGGTCCGCGAGCTCGTCGAGGTCCTCGACGTCCTGCGTGAGCTCGGCGGTCTGGACCGTCTTACCGCGCTTGACCCGCCCCGACGTCGGTGCCTGCGTCCCGGACAACAGACGCAGGAGGGTCGTCTTGCCCGCGCCGTTCACGCCGACGACGCCGTACCTGTCCCCCGGGCCGAGCCGCCACGTGACGTGGTCGAGCAGCGGCAGTGCGTCCCCGAACCGCATCGTGACGTCCTCGAGGTCGAGCACGTCCTTGCCGAGCCGGCTGGTGGCCATCCGGGTCAGCTCGAGGCGGTCACGCGGCTCAGGCTCGTCGGCGATGAGCGCGGTCGCCGCGTCGATCCGGAACTTCGGCTTGGACGTGCGGGCGGGCGCACCGCGGCGCAGCCACGCGAGCTCTTTGCGCAGGAGGTTCTGGCGCTTGTCATCGGTGACCGACGCTGATCGCGCGCGCTCAGCCCGGGCCAGCACGTACGCGGCGTAGCCGCCCTCGTACGCCTCGACGCCGCCGTCGTTGACCTCCCACATCCGCGTGCAGACCGCGTCGAGGAACCAGCGGTCGTGCGTGACGACCACGAGGGCGCCGTTGCTGCGCGCGTACCGGGCCGCGAGGTGCTCGGCGAGCCACGCGACCCCCTCGACGTCCAGGTGGTTGGTCGGCTCGTCGAGCAGCAGGATCTCGTCGTCGCGCACGAGCAGCGCCGCGAGCGCGACCCGGCGGCGCTGGCCGCCCGAGAGCGTCGCGACGTCGTCGGTCAGCTCGAGGTCGCGAAGGAGGCCCGCGTGCACCTCGCGGATCCGCGGGTCCGTCGCCCAGGTGTGCTCCTCGGCATCGCCGTGGACGAGGTCGCCCACCGTGGACCCGGCCGGCAGCTCGTCGCGCTGGTCGAGCAGCGCGACGCGGACCCCACCGGCGCGCGTGACACGGCCGGAGTCAGGCTCGCGCAGCCCGGCCAGGACACGCAGCAGGGTCGACTTCCCGGCACCGTTCGGGCCGACGACGCCGGTCCGGACACCGTCGTCGATGCCGAGGCTCACATCGTCGAGCAGCGTGCGGGTACCGAGCGTCAGGGAGACGCTGTCAACGCCGAGCAGGTGGGCCATCGAGCTCTTTCCGTACGAGGGGACAGAGAAAGGCGTGCGGCGGAGAGCAGGGACGCTACTCGTGCCCGCTCGGGACGAGTCGCGCGCCGGCGACCGGGCCGACGGCGGTGAGCACCGAGTCGGCCACCCCGGCGGCGGTGAAAGCCGCGGCGAGGAGCAGCGCGTGCTGTCGGCTGCGCGCGAGCGCGGCGACCGTCGGACCCGAACCGGAGACGATCGCTCCGAGCGCGCCCGCGTCGTGCGCCACCGCGATCGCGTCCGCCAGCCCGGGTGCGAGCTCGAGCGCGGCCTCCTGCAGGTCGTTGTGCAGTGCGAGGCCGACAGCGTGCGGGTCGCCCGCTCGCAGGGCCTGCAGCAGCGCGACGTCGGCCCCCGGAACCGCACGCACCGTGGGGTGCAGGTCGTCGAACGCGGCGTACACCCGCGGCGTGGACAGCCCCTCGGCCTGGAGCGCGAACGCCCAGTGGTAGTCGCCGCGGCTGAGGGCAGGGGCCAGCTGGTCGCCGCGGCCCGTGCCGATCGCCGTGTGCCCGAGGAGACCGAACGGCACGTCCGACCCGAGAGCTGCGGCGAGCCCGTGGAGGATCTCGCGCGGCAGCCCGGTGCGCCAGAGCGTGTCGCACGCGAGGAGCGTCGCGGCCGCGTCGGCCGACCCCCCCGCCATTCCGCCGGCGACCGGGACCTCCTTGTGGATGTGCAGGTGCACGTCGGCGTCGAGACCGACGTGGTCGGCCAGCGCGCGCGCGGCACGCACCGCCAGGTTCGTCTCGTCCGTGGGGACGCGGTCCGCCTGCGCACCGCTGACCGTCAGGGTCAGCCCCGTGCCGGCGCTCGCCATGACCTCCTCGTAGACCGAGACGGCCTGGAACACGGTCGCCAGCGGGTGGTACCCGTCGGGCTCACGGCGACCGACGCGCAGCGAGAGGTTGATCTTCCCGGGTGCGCGCACGCGGACCTCACGCTCCGTGCGGGCCTCGGGCCTGATGGGGCTCACCGGTCAACCGTCCCGGCTGTGGCCGACGCCTGGGCGGGAGCTTGCGCGGCCAGCGCGGTCGCGATGCGCGCAAAACCGTCGATGTCGATGCGCTCCCCGCGCGACTGGGGGTCGACGCCGGCCGCCTCGAGCGCGCGCGCGGCGGCGTCGGGCGAGCCGGCGAGCTGCCCGAGCGCGGAGCGGAGCATCTTGCGCCGCTGCGCGAAAGCCGAGTCGACGACCGCGAAGACCTGCTCCCTCGTCGCGACGGTCTCGGGCAGCCCGCGCCGGTCGAGCCGGACGAGGGCCGAATCGACGTTCGGTACGGGCCAGAACACCGAACGGCCGATCGTGGAGGTGCGGCGGGCCGACGCGTACCAGGCGACCTTGGCAGACGGCACGCCGTAGACGCGGCCGCCCGGCGGCGCGGCGAGGCGGTCGGCGACCTCCGCCTGCACCATGACCAGAACGCGTTCGAGCGTCGCGAACCGTTCGAGGAACGTCAGAAGGACCGGGACTGACACGTTGTACGGCAGGTTGGCCACGAGCGCCGTCGGCGGCTGGCCCGGCAGCTCGCGGACGTCGAGCGCGTCGGCGCCCACGACCGTGAGCCGCGACGCCGCATCCGGCTGGTGGGCGGCGACGGTCGAGGGCAGCAGCCATGCAAGCACGGGGTCGATCTCGACAGCGACGACGCTTGCGCCGGCCTCGAGCAGACCGAGGGTCAGCGACCCGAGGCCCGGCCCTACCTCGACGACCCGCTCACCCGGCTCGATCTGCGCCTGCCGGACGATCTTGCGCACCGTTCCGCCGTCGAGCAGGAAGTTCTGCCCGAGCGTCTTGGTGGGCCGCAGGCCCGCACGCTCGGCGAGCTGCCGGATCTCCGCGGGCCCGAGCAGGGGTCCGGGGTTCTCGGTCATGCGCCCGAGCCTACGGCCCCCTGGACCCACCTCGCCTCAGCTGAAGAGGTTCTTCCCGCAGACCGGCCACTGGCCCGCGCCCGAGCGGTTGTAGAGCATCTGCGCGCGGGAGGTCTGCTCCTCGGCCGAGGCCTGGGACGGGAGTCCGGCGCCCCCGACACCCTGCCAGGTGCCGACCGAGAACTGGTACAGACCGTAGTACAGCCCGTTGCTCGAGACGATGGTCGGGTTGCCGCCGGACTCGCACCGCGCGAGCGCGGCCCAGTTCAGCGAGTCCGCGCTGCCGCCCGCAGCGACCGGATTCCCGGCGGCTGCCGGCGCCGACGCCGCCGGTGCCGCCGTCACGACAGGCTTGGGCTTGGTGCCGACATGCACAAGCTCGTCGACCGGGGCCTGGCTGACCACGTCGGACACGGGCACGCGTGCGGTCTCGACGCCGTCCACGGTCGTGACGGTCTCGACGACCGTACGCACCCCGGCGACCCCCTTCGTCGTGACGCGCTTCTTGCCGACGACGAGCGCCGGGTCGTCCTGCTGCACGGTCGCCGCGGGGATCTCGGTGGTGGTCGTCACGTCCTGCACCACGACGCGACTGACGACGACGAGCACACCGTCGGACGCGGGCTTGACAGCAACCGTGTCGAGGTCGCCGAGCGTGATGCCGAGCTGGTCGAGCACCTGCGCGACGGTCGTCGACCCGTCGGCCGCGGTCCGTGTCGTCCCGTCGACCTGGACGTGCGCGGGCCCGTCGATCGTGAGCTCGAGCGCGAGGAACGGGCTGCGCCGCTCGGTCGACCGCGAGGCCACGAGCTGGACGTCCGCGCCGCGTGCGCGGAGCGTGTCGAGCGCCTCGGCCGCCGTCAGGGCGGTGGTCCAGACGGTCTGCTGGACCCCGCCGGTCATGATGGTCACCTCGTGCGCGTGGCGCACGACGATCGCGGCGCCTTCGCGGAGCGGTCCGGCGGGGGCGACCGTGTCGCGTTCGCCGAGGGTGATGCCGTTCTGGGCGAGGAGCCCGTCGACGCTCCCCGAGTAGGTCGTGACGGTGGAGGCGACGCCATCGACGTCGAGCGTGACTGTCTTGTTCGCCTGGGCGTAGATGGCAGTGCCGGTCGCGAAGACGGCGATCGCGGCGAGGCCGGCGATCAGTCGGACGCGGCCACTGCCGGCCTCGCGGGCCGGGCCGGGGGTGAGGCGAGTGCGGAGGGTGGACAGAGAAGCGGTTGCACGCGCGGCGAGGCCGGCGATACGGATCGTACGGTTCACGTGGTTCCAGACGTCGCGGGGTCCGGGCACGGGGTTCGGGGTACGCCGCAAGCGGCGCCCGACGTCGCGACGCCACGATGTGGCGCAATGCGGAGCGGGTCCTGGAGGGAGGACTCGCCCGTCGGTCCCGGATCCTCGATCCGGCCGTCACGACCCAGTCGGCGAGAGCCTCGGGGCCGGTCGCACGGCGATCGTCGGGCCGCGGACGGACCATGACATTCGACTATGCGACACGGAACCGTAACTGATTAGTGCCGACTCTCCAAGGCAAGTGACCAGGTTCACCCGCTCCCGCGGCGTGTCGCTCCCCCGTTCCAGGTGGGCACCGTGGGTCGCAACGGAGACGCTCGCAGGGGTCAGTACCAGCCCTTGGCCTGGGACGACGACCAGGCGCCGCAGGGGTCGCCGTAGCGCCCGGCGATATAGTTCAGACCCCACGTGATCTGCGTCGCCGGGTTGGTCTGCCAGTCGTCGGCAACGCTCGCCATCTTGGATCCGGGGAGCGCCTGGGGGATGCCGTACGCCCCCGACGACGTGTTCGCGGCGTTGACCCGCCAGCCACTCTCGCGGCTCCACAGCGGCAGCAGGCACGCGAACTGGTCGTCGCCCCAGCCGCGGGCTGCCGCGAGCTGCTTGCCGATCTCCTGAGAGCTGCCAGGGGCGACCGCGACGCTCGCCGGGTCGGGCAGCGCCTTGCTGCCGACGTGGACCACCTGGGTCACCGGGACGACGGTCAGGGTCGAGGCCACCACGCTCCGGTCGACGACGGCGCCGCCGACGATCGACGTCGAGTAGGTCGTCGTACGGACGCCGGCCTTGCCGCGCGTCTTGATGACCTTGTTCCCGGTGACGAGCGTCGGGTCGTCGACCTCGGTGACGTCGAACGGCACGGCCTCGGTCACGATCTGGCCGCCCTCGTGCGCGCGGGTGACGAGCACGACGAGGCCATCGACTGCGATCGCGTCGAGCGGGACCGAGACCTGGTCGCCCACGTCGAGCACGAGGCCGATCTCGCGGAGCGCCTCACGGACGGTGGCCGCGCTGCTCACGCCATCGATGACCTGACCGTCGACCACGAGGTGGATCGTCTTCTGGGTCGAGACCCGCAGGACCTCACGACCGAGCGAGGCCGAGCGCGACGCCGAGAGGAGCGTCTGACCGCGACGCAGGTCGAGGCCCTCGACCGCCTCGCCGACGGTCAGAGCCGTGGTCCACACCGTCTGCGACCTGCCGTCGACCTCGACCGCGATCTCGTGGGCGTGGCGGACGACGACCTGGGAGCCCGAGCTGATGGGCTCACCGAGACCCGGCGCCACCAGATCCCGGTCGCCGACGCGGATCTTGCTGTCCGCGAGGACGTCGCCGACCGTGCGACCGAACGCGCTCACCTGGACGGTCGACCCGTCGACGTCGACGGTCACGGACTTGTGCAGGACGGTGAAGGCGCTGGTCGCGCCGACGACGAGGGCCAGCACAACCGCCTGCGCGCCCAGCCGAGCCGTCCGGCCGAGCGGTGCGGAACGCGAAGCCATGGCCTGCTCTGCGCATGCTCGTTCTCGTCGCGTCTGCGGCGGATCGAGCGGTGGCACAGAGGACTCCTCGTTGGTCGTGCAGGCGTTCTGACTCAGCACCGGGTCTGACTCGACCCGCCCGGCGCTACCGGCGGGCGCCTCGACCGTAACCGATCCGTGACCCGGACCGGAAGTCGCCCCTGGACATCTGCCCGACTTCTCACCCGTGTCTCATCCGGTTCGCCCGGTTTGCCATGTTCCGTAGACCGACTCCGAGGTCCCGACGAGCGTCCGGCACAGGCCGTCGACCTCGAGGTCGAGCTCAGCTGCGATCCGCCGGACCGTGTGCGGCAGCAGGTACGGCGCGTTCGGCCGCCCGCGGAACGGGTGGGGAGTGAGGTAGGGCGCATCGGTCTCGACGAGGACCTGGCTGAGCGGGACCGCCCGCAGCGCGTCGCGCAGGACGTCGTTCACACCGAACGTCACCGGTCCTGCGAAGGACAGGTACCACCCGCGACCAGCGCAGTGCCGCGCCATCGCGGCGTCCCCCGAGAAGCAGTGGAACACCGTGCGCTCCGGGGCGCCATCCCGCTCGAGGACCTCGACGACCTGCTCGTGGGCGTCGCGGTCGTGGATCTGCAGCGCGAGGCCAAGGTCCTTCGCGAGCGCGATGTGGGCGCGGAACGCCTCGATCTGGACCGCGCGGCCGCGCGGACCGGCACGGAAGTGGTCGAGCCCGGTCTCGCCGATGGCGCGCACCCGGTCGTTGCCGCGCGCCCGAGCCGC
>JABBOW010000015.1 GCA_012927595.1 Cellulomonas sp. | reverse complement strand
CTGTCGAGACCCGCCGCACCCGCGAAGTGCGCGGCGGCCGAGGTGACCGCGAGCTGGGCCTGGGTGACGGACCGCTGGGCCTCGCGGCGCAGGTCGTCGAGGCGGTACTGCAGCCGCTCGTAGATGTCGGTCGCGAAGATCTTCTGCAGGAGGCTCCGCCGGTGCTCCGGGTCGGCCCGCAGGAAGCTCGCGAACTCGCCCTGCGGCAGCACGATGGTCTGGACGAACTGCGCGCGGTCGAGCCCGATGATGCGCTGCAGCTCGGGACCTGCCTCGTCGAGCCGGGTCGACACGATCTCCCCGTCGGGCTCAGCGTCGACCCCGACCGCCAGCGTGTCTGCCTCCGGCAGGACGTCCGGAGCGGCGCCGGCGAGGCGCCACAGCTTTACTGTCGCCTGCTGGCGGGCCGTGCCTGTCCCGCGGCGCTTGGCACGGTCGTAGGCGGGCGTGCGCCGCACGCGGTACACGCCGGCGCCCGTCTCGAACGTGAGGTCGACGACGCTCTCCACGTCATCGGCGGCGAACCCGGAGCGCAACCGGTCCTCGCTCGTCGCGGCCGACGCGACCTTGCCGTACAACGCGAAGACGATCGCGTCGATGAGCGTCGACTTGCCCGCACCGGTGGGGCCCTCGAGCAGGAACAGCCCCGACGCCCCGAGCGCCTCGAAGTCGACGGTGTAGCGCCCGGCGAACGGGCCGATCGCCTGAATCGTGAGGCTGCGCAGGTACATCAGGCGCTCTGCTCGGCTGCGGTGACCTGCTCGTACGCGCGACGCAGCACTGCGAGCTCGGCGTCGGTCGCCGGCGCGCCCGTCACGTGCACGACGAACTCGGCCGCCACCTGGAGCGGGTCGTTCGCCGACGTGACCACGGTGGCCCCAGCCCGGTCCGACGTGCGCTCGGGCGGCCGGTGCTGGATGACGAGGGCGTGCGGGAATCGTTCCTTGATGCGCCGGTACAGGTCGGCGGGCCGGTAGGCGTCTGTGACGGTGACACGCAGCCAGTCGTCGAGATGGGGTTCGCCGGCCGCGCCGAGCAGGTCCTCGACGGTGCCCTCCAGATCCGCGAGCCGGCGCGGGACCGGCGCCGGGACCAGCTCCGGGACGACCGGGCCTGATCCGAGGTCGAGCAGCACCGTCGACTTGCGGTGGTGCTGCTCGGAGAAGGAGTACGCCAGCGGCGACCCCGAGTAGCGCAGCACCGACCCCTCGCTCGCTCCCACCCGTTGCGGCCCGTGCAGGTGCCCGAGTGCGACGTAGTCGATCCCTGCGAAGACCCCGGCGGGCACGTGGTCGACTCCCCCGACCCGGATGTCTCGCTCCGACTCGCTCGGCTCACCGCCGACGACGAACGCGTGCGCCATGACCACTGCGCGCGGGCGCCGGCGGCCGGACCGCGCGGCAGCGTCGACCCGGGTCGTGAGGTCGTGGCGGACCCGGGACATCGCCGCGCTGACGACGGCCTCGTGCGACCGAGCGAGAACCACCGGCACGACCGACCCGTCACCCGGCGCGAGCCCACCGGCCGCATCGATGTCCGCCGACTCGGCAGCGCCGACATCGGACAGCTCGCGCCGCACGACGTCCGGGTCGAGGTAGGGCAACCCGTACACGAGCACGTCGCCCGCGTCGTCGGGCAGGATGACGGGACGGGCGAGGTCACCGATCCGGGTGCGCACCTGGATCCGGTCACGCATGAGGGCTGCGCCGAAGCCGAGCCGCACCGCTGAGTCGTGGTTCCCGGGGGTCAGGACGACCGTCGCGTGCTCCGCGAGGCGCGCCAGGGTCGCCGACAGCAGGGCGACGGCCTCGACGGGCGGGATCGCGCGGTCATACACGTCGCCGGCGACGAGGACCGCGTCGACCCGCTCGGAACGGGTCAGCTCGACGAGGTGCTCGAGGTACGCCGCCTGGTGCTCGAGGAGGTCCACACCGTGCAGGGACCGGCCCAGGTGCCAGTCCGAGGTGTGGAGCAGTCGCATGCGGCGACGGTATCCGAGCGGCCCGACACGGCGGGCACGGTTCTCGACCGTAGGTGGTGGCGCGCTTGACGACAGCGTCGAGCAACCCGTGCACCAAGGCGGCCCGTGCCCAGCGTCCGACCGCTACAGTGCTCCACATGCCTCGTCCAGGGGGACACCTGACTGCGAAGCTGTGCCGGATCGGCGGGCTCGGGTTCGCGACGGTGCTGCTCATCGGCGGCTGCACGTCGTCGAACCAAGCCAGCACAGCGTCGACTTCCCCTACCACCTCCCCGACTGCGGCGGCGGCGTCTGCGCCCTCCGCGACAGCCGTGACCACGCCCATGGAGGTCGGCGCGATCGCGGACGTGCCGCGGGCGCCGCAACCGCTGTGGACCGTCACTCTGCGCGACCTCGTGCCCGGGTGGTCCGAGGGTGGCGACCCGACCCTCGGCGACGTTGCTGCCGTGCCCCACGCCCTGCCCGGGTTCCGCGGCGTCGGCATCGGCGGCGTCCTGATCCTTGGGCTCGGGTCCATCGTCGAGGACCACCTGGTCGGCATCGACGCCATGACCGGCGCCGTTCTGTGGCACATCGGACCGGATGGTGTCGACGGTCGGCAGACAAGCACCTGCGTCGGTGAGAGCCCGGATCACCTCGTCGTGTGCACGGGAAGGTCCGACTCGGGCGAGCCGCAGATCCAGCTGCTCGACCCCGCCACCGGTCGGCTTGCCCGCACGATCCCGCTCGGGTTCGACGCGCGCTCGATCGGCGTGTCCGGCCACCTCGTGATGGCCCACGGACCCGGTCAGGACGGTGACTCGGCCCGGCGTGACGGCATCGACCTGACCACCGGTGAGACGGCCTGGTCGGTCGTCACGCCCGGTGGGGCGCCGCTGCCGGACGTCACTGGCGACCCGGTGGCGATGACTGACGTGCGCGGTGAGACGGCGACGCTGAGCGGGTTGGCGTACGTGGTCGCGATCGACGTGCGCACCGGCGCTGAGCTCGATCCGCGGCTCACGTCGACGTCCGTGGCACGTCCCGACGGACTCGTCACCGGATTCGATCCCAACGGTACCCATTCGGCCTCCCTGGCCGGCGGTCCGCTCGTGGACATCACCGGGCGCAGGCTTGACGTGCCGGACATCTGGAACCACCCGGCACCCGGCAGGACGCCAATCTTCGCCTCAGCTGAGCCGGGTGGCTCGGCTACCGGTCAACGGACGGACACGTTCGATGCGGTCGACCCGCTCGACGGCACGCAGCTCTGGTCCGTCGACACGCTGTCAGCCACGGCGGTCGGCGTGATCGGCGACGCTGTCGTCGTGCGCGACGCCGACCACGTCTCACTGCTCGATCAGCGCACTGGAGCGGTCAGATGGGTCGTCCCCGGTGACGTGGTCGGCTTCGACGGAAACCACCTGCTCGTCGTGACGAGAGACGCGACGACCGATGTGCCGACCTTCACGTTGACATCAGTCGAGATCGCGAAGGGCTCGGCACGCTGGTCGGCTCCGGCGCCCCGCGGGTATCTCGTGACCGTCGGCGACCAGATCTTGGCGATAGACGACACATCCCTCACAGGCTTCGGTCGTTGAAGCCTGAGCACGGGACGCACTGACCCACTACCCATGGCCCGTCCGGCGATGGGCCACAGGCCCCAGGGTGCGGGCTCCTGTGCAAGACCGACGTCCTCGCACCCCCCCCTGCCGGTGCCGGCTCAGGTCGAGACGCTTGCGACCGGGCCGCCGCGACTCACTCGTGGTCAGTCACGTCCGCAGTCGTCGCGCCGAGCGCGCTGGTGAGCTCTGTCCCGCCGATCGTCGCGGCGACCCCGTGCGCGCCGGCGCCGATCGAGACGGTGCGCCCGGCGACGCGCTCGGCGCCGCGCTCGTATCCGGTAACGGCCTTCGCGGTCGCGGCGTCGGGAATCGACAGGCGGCTCACGCCGAGCAGCGTGCGCAGCTTCGGCCAGGAGATCGTGCGGTCGCCGGGGACGAGCACGAAGAGATAGTCGTGGTCCCCGCGTCGCACGACGATGGTCTTGATGAGGTCCGCGGGCGTGACGCCGCGCGCCGCCGCGGCCTCGGCGAGCGAGCCGACCCGGTCGTGCCGGGTGAGCCGGTAGGAGATGCCGGACGCGTCGAGAGCGGCAGCTCCGCGCTCCTCCCCCGACGCCGGCGTCGTGTCCGTGGGCCTGTCGCCCGTGTGCTCGCTCATGAGCAGCCACGGTAGGCACCGCGGGTGCGGCCGGCGGGCGCAGCGCGTGGCCGTGGCTGCTCGGAGATCTCGGTTGCGGCAGCAGGGAGAATGGTCAGCAGTGAGCACCGCAGGCGAGCAGCAGCCGCCGGCGTCCGACGCGGCCCGTCCGTCCCGTCGACGCCGGGGTGCTCGGCGCGCCAGCCCACCGGTGGCCGACAGCGCTCCTGGCCGCGGACCCGACCGCGGTCATGAGCGGAGCAACGCCGGTCGCAACCCGTCCCGTCGCGCCCAGGCCCGCCACGCCGTCGTGATCCCGCCCATCACGTACCCCGAGCAGCTGCCGGTCTCGGCCCGCCGCGCGGAGATCTCAGCGGCGATCCGCGACCACCAGGTCGTCATCGTCGCGGGTGAGACCGGATCGGGGAAGACGACGCAGATCCCGAAGATCCTGCTCGAGCTCGGCCGCGGGCGCGACGGGCAGATCGGTCACACGCAGCCCCGGCGGATCGCCGCCCGCACGGTAGCCGAGCGCATCGCGTTCGAGCTCCAGACCTCGCTCGGCGAGATCGTCGGCTACCAGGTGCGGTTCACCGACGAGTCGAGCGAGCGCACGCTCGTGAAGGTCATGACCGACGGCATCCTGCTCGCGCAGATCCAGCGCGACCCGATGCTGCGGGCCTACGACACGCTCGTGATCGACGAGGCGCACGAGCGCTCGCTGAACATCGACTTCATCCTCGGATACCTCACGCGGCTGCTCCCCCGCCGGCCGGACCTCAAGCTCATCATCACGTCCGCGACGATCGACTCGGCGCGGTTCGCTGCGCACTTCGTGGGTCCGGCCAGCGCCGAGCATCCCGACGGCGTGCCCGCTCCGGTCGTCGAGGTGACGGGTCGGACGTACCCCGTCGAGATCCGCTACCGGCCGTTGTCACCGGACGATGGCGCGTCCGACGACGGGACGGCGACGCCGTCGGGCGCGGGCGCGCCTGGTTCGAAGGGCTCGCGGCCGGACGCGTCGTCGGCCAAGGCTCGCCGTGAGGACCGCGACCCGATGACGGCGCTGTGCGAAGCGGTCGACGAGCTGCATGCGGCCGGGCCGGGCGACATCCTCGTGTTCTTCTCGGGCGAGCGCGAGATCCGGGACGCCGAGGAGGCACTGACCGGCCACCTGGGCGAGCGGGTGACCGACGCACGTCGGCCCGACGCCGTCGAGCTGCTCCCCCTGTACTCGCGGTTGTCCGCAGCCGAGCAGCACCGCGTGTTCGACCCGCACGGCTCACGCCGCATCGTGCTCGCCACGAACGTCGCGGAGACGTCGCTGACGGTGCCGGGCATCCGCTACGTCATCGACCCCGGGACCGCACGCATCTCCCGGTACTCCAAGGTCACGAAGGTCCAACGGCTGCCGATCGAGCCGATCTCGCAGGCGTCCGCGAACCAGCGGTCCGGGCGGTGCGGGCGCGTCGCGGACGGCATCGCGATCCGGCTGTACGCCGAGGCGGACTTCGAGTCGCGCCCGTTGTACACCGAGCCAGAGATCCTGCGTACATCCTTGGCATCGGTCATCCTGCAGATGATCGCGGTCGGCGTCGCGACCACGCCCGACGACGTCGCGAAGTTCCCGTTCGTCGATCCGCCCGACGTGCGCGCGGTTCGCGACGGCGTCCAGCTGCTCATCGAGCTCGGTGCGCTGGCTCCGGCCGCACCGCGCGTCGACCCGGCGTCGACGGGGGACGACATCAACGAGTCCGCGCCTGCAGGGGCCTCGCGCGGCGGTCGACTGACCGACGTCGGTCGCGCGCTCGCCCAGCTGCCGATGGACCCACGCCTCGGCCGGATGATCGTCGAGGCGGGCCGACGCGGTGTCGCCCGCGAGGTCATGATCATCGCCGCCGCACTCTCGATCCAGGACCCCCGAGAGCGCCCGATGGAGCTGCGTGCCCAGGCGGACCAGGCCCACGCGCGGTTCGCCGACCCGACGTCGGACTTCCTGACCTACCTCAACCTGTGGCAGCACCTCAAGGAGTCCCAGCGCGACCTGTCAGGCTCGGCGTTCCGCCGGATGTGCAGGTCCGAACACCTCAACTACCTGCGGATCCGCGAGTGGCAGGACGTCGTCACGCAGCTCCGCGAGCTGGCCAAGCCGCTCGGGATCGTCGTGAACCCTCCCCCGGCCCGCATGACGACCCCGGGGACCCCGCTGGCCCCGGGGACCCCGGCGACAGAACAGTCGGGCACCGCAGCAACCCAGGCCGCGCCCCGCCGCCGGACGGCTCCGGGCGCCGCGCAGGCCGTGCTCTCGACCGACACTGCCGCCGGCCCCGGTGACCTGCGCCTCGACTGGGACGCGGACCGGATCCACGTCAGCCTGCTGTCCGGTCTGTTGAGCCAGATCGGTATGCAGGAGGCGACGAACGTGACGCCCGCTGCGGGCCGTGGCAAGAAGCCCGCACCCGCGGGTCGGCCCGACCGGCGCGGGCGCAACGAGTACCTGGGCGCGCGCGGTGCGAGGCTTGCGATCTTCCCTGGCTCGGGCCTCGCCAAGCGCCCGCCCGCATGGATCATGGCCGGCGAGCTCGTCGAGACGTCCCGGCTGTGGGCGCGGGACGTCGCGCGGATCCAGCCCGAGTGGGCCGAGGACCTCGCGTCCCACCTCGTCAGGCGTACGTACTGCGAGCCGACCTGGTCGACCAAGCAGGGTGCCGCGACGGCACTCGAACGCGTCCTGCTCTACGGCGTCCCGATCGTCGCGCAGCGGCGGGTCCTGTACGCGAAGGTCGACGCCGAACACGCCCGCGAGCTGTTCATCAGGCACGCGCTCGTCGAGGGCGAATGGACCACCCACCACGCGTTCTTTCACGAGAACCGCCGGCTGCTCGCGGAGGCGGAGGGTCTCGAGGCGCGCGCCCGCCGCCGCGACCTCGTGGTCGACGACGACGCGCTGTTCGACTTCTACGACGAGCGCGTCCCGGCGGACGTCGTGTCCGCGCAGCACTTCGACACATGGTGGAAGACGGCCAAGCGCGCCCAGCCCGACCTGCTGACCTTCACCCCTGACCTGCTGCTCAGCGATGACGCCGCCCCTGTGTCGGCCGCCGACTTCCCGGCGGTGTGGCCGCAGGGGGATCTGGAGCTCCCGCTGACCTACCAGTTCGAACCGGGTACAGAGACTGATGGTGTGACTGTACATATACCGCTGGTGCTGCTCGCGCGGGTGCGCCCCGAGGGCTTCGGGTGGATGGTCCCCGGCCTGCGCGACGAGCTCGTGACCGCGACGATCCGCGCGTTGCCGAAGCCGGTGCGGGTCCAGCTCGTCCCTGCGCCCGACGTCGCTCGCGGCATCGGCAAGTGGTTCGACGAGAACCTTGCGAGCTGGCAGGACACGGTGCGCGCCGGCGACCTCGCGCCGTCGTTCCACGACGCGTTCGCGCAGGCCGTCCGCGCGGTTCGTGACGTGGAGGTGCCGGACGACGCGTTCGACGACGAGCGCCTGCCCGCGCACCTGGGCATGACGTTCCGGGTCGAGGCTGACCGCGGGGGAGTGCTCGACGAGAGCAAGGACATCATCGCGCTGCAGCGTCGCCTTGCGGCCCGCACGCAGGACGCCGTCAGCTCGGCCGTCCGATCCGCGGTGCGCACGGCCATGCGTGACGCGGTCAGTGCGGCCCCGCCGGCCCCGGCGAGCGCGGCTGCGGCGGCCGCCCCCACGGCGCCGGTCCG
>JABBOW010000164.1 GCA_012927595.1 Cellulomonas sp. | reverse complement strand
CGGTTCTTGCTGCTCACCCCGCCGCTGCCGTGGGCGGCACGACCGGGGTACGCCCTGATCGCCGCGGCCGGTGTCGGCCTGCTGCCCGTGTGGGCTCGGCGGGAGCTCGCGCTGCCGGCGGTCCCGGTGCTCGATCCAGTGCTGCGCGCCGGGGGCAGGGCGATCACCGCGACGATCCGCTGGGCGCTGGACCCGCTCGACCCGGTGCGCACCGCGGCGCCCACGGCGTAGAGCAGGCTGACATCGGCGCCCGCGCGTAGCATCGACCACACGCGACGGGCGCGACGGGCGGGCCTCGCCAAGGGGTCCCGATGAGCGCACAGCCCGCACAGACCACGGCGAGCGACCTGAGCGAGCGCACCGCGCGCGCGGTGGCGGAGGCGGCCCGCGAGACCGAGTGGATCAGGCCCAGCTTCGCCAAAGGGCTGTATCTCGGCGCGTTCGATCTCGCGCTCATCCATCCGTATCCCCTGCCGAACGCACCGGACGCAGCTCGCGGCGACGCGTTCCTCACCGAGCTGACCGCGTACTGCGTGACGCTCGACGGCGCCAGGATCGAGCGCGAGGACCGGATCCCTGACGAGTACCTCAAGGACCTGACGACGCTCGGTGCGTTCGGGATCAAGATCCCCCGCGAGTATGGCGGGCTCGGGCTGCCGACCGTCTACTACGGCCGGGCGCTCATGATCCTCAGCACGGTACATCCGAGCATCGGGGCGTTGGTCTCCGCGCACCAGTCGATCGGGGTTCCCGAGCCGGTGCGGATGTTCGGCACCGAGGAGCAGAAGCTCGAGTTCCTGCCGCGGTGTGCGGCGGGTGCCATCTCGGCGTTCCTGCTGACCGAGCCCGACGTCGGTTCCGACCCCGCCCGCATGGGCTCGACGGCGACTCCCACCGACGACGGCTCCGCCTACCTCCTCGACGGCGTGAAGCTGTGGACGACGAACGGCCCCATCGCTGAGCTGCTCGTCGTCATGGCGACCGTTGCGCCGCGGGACGGACACCGCGGAGGCATCAGCGCGTTCGTCGTGGAGGCGGACTCGCCTGGCATCACCGTGGAGAACCGCAACGAGTTCATGGGCCTGCGGGGGATGGAGAACGGTGTCACGCGGTTCGACCAGGTGCGGGTACCGGTCGCGAACCGCCTCGGCGCCGAGGGTCAGGGGCTCAAGATCGCGCTGACCACGCTCAACACCGGTCGGCTCTCCATCCCGGCGATCTGCGCGGGTGCGGCCAAGTGGTCGCTGAAGATCGCTCGTGAGTGGTCGGCCGAACGCGTCCAGTGGGGCAAGCCGATCGGCCGGCACGAGGCGGTCGGCAAGAAGCTTGCCTTCATCGCCGCCACGACGTTCGCCATCGAGTCCGTCTTCGAGCTCTCTGCAGCCATGGCCGACGCCGGCCTGAAGGACATCCGGATCGAGGCCGCGCTGGCCAAGCTGTGGTCGAGCGAGATGGGCTACGTCGTGGCGGACGAGCTCGTGCAGGTTCGCGGGGGGCGCGGCTATGAGACGGCCGACTCGCTCGCGGCCCGCGGTGAGCGAGCTGTCCCGGTCGAACGCCTCCTGCGTGACATGCGCATCAACCGGATCTTCGAAGGGTCGTCGGAGATCATGCGGCTCCTGATCGCCCGCGAGGCCGTCGACGCACATCTCGCGGCGGCTGGCGACCTCGCGTCGGCGGACTCGAGCGTCGGCGCCAAGGCGCGGGCCGCGGTGCACGCGAGCGGCTTCTATGCACGCTGGCTGCCGCAGCTCGTCGTCGGCGCGGGGTCGTTGCCCGGCGCCTACGGAGAGTTCGGGCGACTGGCGCGACACCTGCGGTACGTCGAACGCTCCTCGCGGGCGCTGGCTCGGCGGACGTTCGCCGCGATGGCGCGCTGGCAGACCGGCCTCGACCAGAAGCAGGCGCTCCTCGGGCGCATTGTCGACATCGGCGCCGAGCTTTTCACGATGTCCGCGGTCTGCACGCGCGCCCAGGCTCTGCGCGCGCAGGACGCGTCGGTCGGCGCGAGCGCGTACGGTCTGGCGGATGCGTTCTGCGAGCAGTCACGAGCGCGCGTCGACGAGCTCTTCCGACAGCTGCGGCACAGCACCGACACGGGCGATCGAGCCCTGGCACTCGCTGTGCTGGATGGCAAGGTCAGGTGGCTCGAGCGTGGCGTGGTGGACCCGTCTGAGGGCACCGGGCCGTGGATCTCGGCCACCCCGACCGGCCCGTCGACCAAGGAGAACGTGCACCGGACCTACCGCTGAGACAGAGCCGCTGGCTCCGCAGACAGCCGTGCGGCGATCTCGGGACCTTCGGGGGCTTCCGACGACAGCAGGCGTTGGAAGAATGGTCGCATGACGTGGTTGCGTGATCGGGTCGAGCTGCTGCTGTTCGCCACCTCCACCATCCTGCTCGCCGGCGGTGGCGCGGCGTGGCTGCTGCACGCGACATCGGTGGCGGAACCGGCGTGGATCGCCGGCACGCTGCTGGGCCTGGTGTTCTCGATCGCGTGGACGGCCAGTGCCGTCCGGCGTCGCCAGCCGAGCGTCGACGCCATCGCGCTGCTCGCGCTGGCCGGTGCCCTGTGGGTGAACGAGCCGTTCGCGGGCGCCATGATCACGGTGATGCTCGCCACGGGCCAGGTGCTCGACGCGCGGGCGTCGGCGCGGGCCCGGCGCGAGCTGAGCCTGCTGGTCGAGCGCGCCCCGCGCACTGCCCGGCGCCGGGTTGAGGGCGGCGTCGTCGAGATTCCCGTGGACGAGGTCGCCAAGGGTGACCGGATCCTGGTGGGCACCGGAGAGGTGGTCCCGGTAGACGGGCGGCTCGTGTCGGGCGGGGTCCTGGACGAGGCTGCGCTGACCGGTGAGTCGTTCCCGGTCGAGCGGCCCGCCGGCGACGAGGTGCGCAGCGGGGTCGTCAACGCCGGCTCGCCGATCGACCTGGTGGCGACCTCGGTCGCGGCACAGTCCACGTATGCGGGGGTGGTGCGACTTGTCGAGCAGGCGCAGGCGTCCTCGGCGCCGTTCGTACGCGCCGCGGACCGGTTCGCGATCATCTTCGTCCCCCTCACCCTGGTACTTGCCGGTGCGGCGTGGGCGTTGAGCGGGGACCCGGTGCGTGCGGTCGCCGTGCTGGTCGTGGCGACGCCGTGCCCGCTGTTGCTGGCGGCCCCGATCGCGATCATGTCGGGGCTGTCCCGGGCGGCGCACATCGGAGTCGTCGTCAAGGGCGGCGGGGCGTTGGAGCGGTTGGCTGCGGGGCGCGTGATCCTCTTCGACAAGACGGGCACGCTGACCCAAGGTCAGCCCGCTCTCGCCAGTGTGGTCACCGCGAGCGATCAGATCGACGCCGACGAGATCCTTCGGCTCGCGGCCTGCCTCGACCAGGTCTCACCGCACGTGCTGGCCAGCTCGATCGTCACCGCCGCGGCCCGCCGCGGGTTGGCCCTCCAGATGCCCCAGGACGTGCAGGAAGAGCACGGGTACGGCCTGCGCGGCCGGGTCGGCGCCCACGAGGTGCGGGTGGGCAAGGCCGCGTGGATCGTCGGTGACCTGCAGCCCGCGTGGGTGCGTCAGGTGCGTCGGCGGGCGGACCTGGACGGTTCGCTCACTGTGTTCATCGCCCTGGACGGCGTCCCGGCGGGGGCGTTCCTGCTCGAGGACCCGATCCGGCCCGACGCCCCGCGCATGGTCCGCGCGTTGCGCGAGGTCGGTATCAGCCGGGTCGTCCTGGTCACGGGTGACCGCGCCGACATCGCCGACACAGTGGGGCGGATCGTCGGGGTCGACACGGTGCTTGCTGACTGCGACCCGGCCGACAAGCTTGCCGCGATCGAGCTCGAGGCGGCGCACGCCGCGACGATCATGGTCGGCGACGGCGTCAACGACGCCCCTGCCCTGGCCGCGGCCGGGGTCGGGGTGGCCCTGGCCGCGCGAGGAGCCACGGCGTCGTCGGAGGCCGCCGACGTCGTCCTGACCGTCGACCGCCTGGACGCCCTCGCCGACGCGATTCTCATCGCCCGCCGGTCCAAGCGCATCGCCCTGCAGGCCGTCCTTGTCGGCATGGGCCTGTCCCTGGTCGCGATGGTCGCGGCCGCGGCGGGGCTGCTCCCGCCCGCGATCGGCGCGATCACCCAGGAGGTCATCGACGTCCTGGCGATCGGCATCGCCTTGCGCGCCGTCCTGCCGGGCACGGTGCACACCATCGCGATGCCGTCGGCCGACGTCGCCGTCGCCCGCGAGCTGAAGGTCGAGCACGACGCGGTGCTCGCCGTCGTCGAGCAGATCCGCGCCGTGGCCGACACCCTCTCAGTGCAGGACTGCGACCTCACCCCGGCACACACCCTTCTCGACCGTCTCGAGGGCGAGCTGGTCCCGCACGAACGTGCCGACGAGGCGCAGCTCGTGCCGCTGGTCGCCCGCGCGCTCGGCGGCTCCGATGCGACCGCATCGATGAGCCGCACCCACGCCGAGATCGAGCACCAGGTCAGTCGGCTGCGCCGGCTGCTCCGCGACGTCGACAACGACACCGTCCAGCCCGAGGACGTCGTCGAGCTCCGGCGCCTGCTCTACGGGCTCTACGGGGTCCTTCGTTTGCACAACGCCCAAGAGGAAGAGGGCGCATTCAGCCTCGTACCCTCACGCTGACCGCACGGGACCGATGGCACTGCCGTCGGCCTACGTGGCCCGGATCGACGACCAGTACGGCGCCGGCTCAGCGGGACGCGGCGGCGGTCGCGAGCAGGAAGAAGGACTGGGCCTCGGCCGATGTCCCCGGCCGGTCGAACCGCGGCGCGCCGCACACACCTGTCACGAAGCCGTGCACGTCCACCTGACGCCGGGCGGATGCGACGAGCGAGCGCCCCGCACCTGCGTACGACGCGGGGAGCCAACTGTCTGCCACCCCGGTGAGGATCGCGTAGGCCAGCATCTGGGCCAGGTTCGCCTCGCTGAACGTGCTCGGGTCGGTCACGACGTCGTGGAACAGGCCGTCCGTGTCGCGACAGGCGAGGCAGGCGTCGATCACGGTGCGGGCGTGAGTGGCAGCATCCGTGCGCCAGCCGGCACTGTCACCGGCCGACAGGCGGAGCGCCCGTGCGATCCCGGCGGCGACCCAGCCGTTGCCGGTCCCCCAGAAGTCGCCGTGCGTCAGCCGAGCGGAGTCCTCGTCCCAACGCGCGGAGTACAGCCCGGCCGACTCGTCGAACAGCCGGGCGCGGTGCCCGGCGAGCTGTCGGACGGCCTCGTCGACCTCGCCCGCGAGAACGAGCGTCGGCATGACCATGTAGACGGTGTCGACCCAGACCTCGTGCGTCCCAGTGAGGTGGAACAGCGTGCCGTCATCGGCGCGCGGTGCGTCGTTCGTGAGCCAGCGGAGCTGTCGGTCGAAGGCATCCGTCAGCTGCGCCTCACCGCTGCGTCGGGCCGCCCACCGGACCGCCTCGGCGTTCGCCGCGCTGTTGACGATGCCGCCGTCCTCGATCTCTGCGAGCTTGCCGGTCACCGTCTGCCGGGTGACGGCGTCGCGGGCCATGACCTCGACGAGGTGGTCGAGCCCCAGGTCGAGCAGCGCGTGGCTCGCCACACCCTGTTCCCACGACTGGCGCTGCATCCCGAGCAGAGCGGTCAGGACGCGCTGCTGCATGTCGTCGAGCACCGCCCGCCCCCGGGCGCCGGCTCTCACCGTCGCCTGCCGCTGCGCGCCGCTCGTCGCCACGGCGCCACGGTACCGCTGCGGGAGGCGGGTCGACCGGGCCAGGATGTGTCGCATGACAGCTGTCGGTGTCGTGTTCCTGCCCCAGTTCCCGCCCGAGCTGCTGCGGAGGGCCGCGCGCGCGGCGGACGAGGCGGGTCTTGCGGAGCTCTGGTTGTGGGAGGACTGCTTCCGCCAGAGCGGTGTGGCGAGCGCGGCGGCAGCGCTCGCACTCGCCGCCGCTGGGCCCTCGTAGCTGCAGTGGGCAACGGCTGATGTGTTGACGTCAAGACAGTGCGCCGTGCTCATCCGGGGCCGGCGGTGAACAGGGGGTTCAATGATGAACGGCGCCGTTCAAGACACCGATCCCACGGCGACCGCTTCGGGGCATCCCACCGTCAGACCAACAGCCCCGACGGCAGACCCTGGTGCGCTCGGCCTTGCCGCCTTCGCGCTGACCACCTTCGTCCTGAGCTTCGTCAATGTCGGTCTGCTTCCCGTCACGGTCGAGCCGGTGGTCTTCGGTCTCGCGCTGTTCTACGTGGGCCTGGCGCAGTTCGCTGCGGGGATCTGGGAGTTCGCGAACCGCAACACCTTCGGTGCCACGGCGTTCTGTTCCTACGGAGCGTTCTGGCTGTCCTTCTGGTTCCTCGCCAGGTTCACGGACCTGTCGGGCGCCGGTGCGGACAAGGGCAAGGGTGTCGGCGTGTTCCTGCTCGCCTGGGGGATCTTCACGCTGTACATGACGATCGCGGCACGCCGGACAAGCGTCGCGGTGTTCCTCGTCTTCGTCTTCTTGACCGTGACGTTCTTCGCTCTGGCCGCCGGTGACTGCACGGGGACCATCGGGTTCACGCGGGTCGGCGGCGTGCTCGGCATCGTCACCGCGCTCCTGGCCTGGTACGCGTCGTCAGCCGTGGTGATCAACTCGACTCACCAGCGGATCGTGCTCCCCGTCGGTCCCCAGTAGGGCTGACCGCGACGCCCGCAGTGATCGCTGCGACTGTTCAGCGACCGCCGCGGGCGTAGCCGAGGGCCCCGAGCCGGTGCGAGCACTCGTCCCCGAGGTGCATCGGCCCGATGGCTCCGGCCTCCCGCAGCCGGTGCAGCTCGGCGACGACCTGGTCGCGCAGCGCGGAGGGATCGATGGTGTTGACGTTGATCCTCGTGCCGCCCTCGAAGCCGGCGAGGGTCGACACCCGCCACTTGAGCACGATGCGCCATGGCATCGCCTCGGCGACGTCGGGCGGGCGGTGGTGCCACTCCTCGTTCGTCGGCACGTGCGTCCCGGTCGCGGCATGCACGGCGTGCAGCAGGTCCGAGACGGCACGCACCTCGTCATCGGTGTGCTCCCATGGTCTGTGGTGCTCGCTGGTCGAGTACACCTCGATCGCTGGATAGCGGTGCCCGACACCCGCGACGGCGATCGCGTGGTCGTTCTCCGCGACGACGAGCCGGTGCGTCGCGGCATGGTCGACGACAGCGGTGGTGAACAGGTCCGGGTCGTCGCGCAGCCGACCGAGCTCACGGTCGGTCTCCGGGCCGTGCTCGTCGATCGCGACCAGCTGCTTGTGCAGGTGGTCAAAAGACGCCCCCGCGGGTCGCAGCCAGTTCTGGAACACGGCGACGTAGCGGGCGTGCGGCTGCGCCGCGTACAGGTCGCGCAGGGCCTGGATCGTGAAGATCACGTATCGGTGGTGCTCATCCGCGGTGAGGGTGCCCGAGCCGGCGAGCTCGTCGTCGAACGCGGCGCCGTCGATGACGTGGCGTCGTGCCACGATCACGTCGTGGGACCCGGCGAACAGGTCGACGCCGTGCTCGCCGGCTCGGGCGTCCTCGCCCGTGCTGGCCCACTCGCGGTCGGTCATGCCAGCCGCTGTCAGGCGCCGGCGCAGGATCGCGAGGACATGGGAGCGTCCCTGCGACGTCGCGGTATAGGAGCGGGCGCGGTCGAGAACCTCCGCGGGCACGACGTAGCCGTGGTTCTTGCGCCAGTAGTCGACCGGCAGGATCTCGAACAGGTTCGGGATCCTGCGCAGCTGCGGCACGGTGTCTGTGAGGTGCTCCGCGGCCACGTCACGCAGCACGGACCACGTCCCGTCGGCGGAGACGACGAGGCGGGACTTCTCCGGCGGGGTCTCCAGGTAGCGGTCCGCGCAGAACGCGCAGAGGCGGTCGGCGGACGACGCGTCGACGCGTCGCCGGTCCTCGGTCGGCCCGCCCAGCGGTCGGTGCGCGCGACCCGGGACCGTCCACACGACCGTTCCCGTCAACGGTGAGACCTGCTTGACGGTGCCGTCGGGCAGCCGGACGAGTGGTTCAGGCACACCAGCACCTTAGGGCCGGGCACCGCCGAGTGACTCATGCAGTTGCAGAGTTCTGCAACTGATCATCATGTGGCATGATCGGCAGTGCCCCGTGGGCGGCCAAGGCGGCTACCGC
>JABBOW010000020.1 GCA_012927595.1 Cellulomonas sp. | reverse complement strand
GGCACGGTGACGGTGTGGCTCGGCACGGCCGTGCTGGTGAGCGCCACGTGGGGCGTACGCGAGGGTGGCCGGTCGCTCGCGGTCGGCCCCCCCCGCGGGGCGCGCGCCGGCGGGCGTGGCCGGCCCGGCCCAGCTCGCCCCGGTCCGCGCCGTGGGGGGCGGCGGCGCCGGCGTGGGCGCCGTCGACGTGGGCCCACGCGACGCGGGTCGAGAAGTCGGGGGCGTCGACCTGCGGGTCGGTCTGCTGACCGGCGTCGAGGGTCTGCGCGACGATCACGTGGTGGCCGGTCGCTGCGGCCTCGCGGGTGATACCGGAGATGATCTCCCCGAAGTAGTAGCCGGCGGTCCACGGTGCCAGGACGAGCAGATTGTCCGACGCTGCCACGGTCTTCCCTCCGTCCTCAGGGCACTGACCGGCGTCGGTGCATACGCTCCCATCGGCCGTTGCGGGGTGATGTTGAGCACTCTGGACGGTCAATCTCGCTTCATCAGGCACAATAGGACTACTGACGCGCACTTCTCGGCGCGTTCGACGTCGTGGAGCACCGGTGGGCACGTCCCGCAGAGCCGCCGCGAGCCCCGACCTTCCACCGCCGGAAAGGCGATATTCCTTTGTCTGACTTCTTGTCCCTCGGTGTGTCCGCTGTTCTCGTGAGCACGCTCACGCAGCAGGGCATCACCAGCCCGTTCCCCATCCAGACCGCGACTCTTCCCGACACGCTCGCGGGTCGCGACGTTCTCGGTCGCGGCCGCACCGGCTCCGGCAAGACGCTGGCGTTCGCTCTCCCGCTGGTCACCCGCCTCGCCGAGTCGGCTGCGACGGTCAAGCGCCGTCCGGCCCGTCCGCGTGGCCTGATCCTCGCCCCGACGCGCGAGCTCGCCACGCAGATCGCTGCGACGCTCGAGCCGTTCGCCAGGCAGCTCCGCCTCAGCACGACGACAATCTTTGGTGGCGTCTCGCAGAACCGGCAGGTCAGCGCGCTGAACGGTGGCATCGACATCCTCGTCGCGTGCCCTGGCCGGCTCGAGGACCTCATCAAGCAGGGCCTGTGCTCGCTCGACTCGGTCGAGATCACGATCCTCGACGAGGCCGACCACATGGCCGACCTCGGATTCCTCCCGAGCGTCAAGCGCCTCATGGACAAGACACCGAAGCGCGGCCAGCGGATGCTGTTCTCCGCGACGCTGGACAATGGCGTCGACCAGATCGTCCACCGTTACCTGGCCGACCCGCTCACACACTCGGTCGACAGCGCCGAGTCGCCCATCGCGAAGATGCAGCACCACCTGCTCGCCGTCGCCGACGTCGAGACGAAGCGTGCTGTCGTCGAGGAGCTCGCCTCCGGCACCGGCCGGCGCCTGCTCTTCACGCGCACCAAGCACCAGGCCAAGAAGCTCGCGAAGCAGCTCACCGCGGCGGGCATCCCGGCAGTCGACCTGCACGGCAACCTGAGCCAGCCGGCGCGTGAGCGCAACCTCGAGGCGTTCTCCTCGGGCGCAGTCCGGGTGCTCGTCGCGACCGACATCGCCGCGCGCGGGATCCACGTCGACGACATCGAGCTCGTCGTGCACGTCGACCCGCCGGCCGAGCACAAGGCGTACCTGCACCGTTCGGGCCGCACGGCGCGCGCGGGCCACGGCGGCGACGTTGTGACGGTCATGCTCCCCGAGCAGGCCGGAGACATGCGCACGCTCGCCCGCCTCGCGAAGATCACGGTCCAGCCGCAGTCGGTGCGCGCCGGGTCGCGGGTCGTCGCCGAGCTCGTCGGCGAGGTCGCGGCGCACGTCGTGCCGACCGCCGCGCAGGTCCAGGCGCACGGTCTGCTGAAGAACGACGGCCGCGACGACACGCGTGGATCGCGCGGCCGCTCGGGCGCCTCCGCAGCGGGACGCGGCGCCGGGCGTGGCCGCAGCGGTTCGACCGGCGGCGGCTCCTCGCAGGCTCGCAGCTACGGCTCGGGCGGGACGCGAGGCGTCTCGACGGGCTCGCGGTCGTCCGCGGCGACCGGGGGGTCGCGGCCCGTGCACTCCACGTCCACATCGGGCTCCACGTCGACGTCCGGCTCCGGCCAGAGCCGGTCGAACGGCGCGGTCGCCCTGTCGATGGGCTCGAACGCTGGTCGTCGCCGCGCTCGCTGAGCGTCGCAGTCGTCCCAGCCGCACCGGACGCACCAGGCCCGTCCCGCGGAATGCCGCGCAGGACCGGCCTGTTGTGACTGGTGCGCCCGCACCGTGAGCGCCGCGCGGATGCGCAACCCCCGGTGAAGGAGAGCGCCATGAGCGGTACGCACGACGATGCCCGGACCTACGAGGTCACCAAGGACGAGGCGCAGTGGCGCGTCGAGCTGGACCCCGCGGAGTTCCGGGTCCTACGGCTCGCCGGCACGGAGCGGGCGGGCACGGGTGCCCTGCTCGACGAGCAACGCGAGGGCGTGTACCGGTGTCGCGCGTGCGGCAACGAGCTGTTCCGTTCCGAGACGAAGTTCGACTCGCACTGCGGGTGGCCCAGCTTCTACTCGCCGCTCGCCGGCGACCGCGTCGAGCTCATCGAAGACCGGATGCTCGGCATGGTCCGGACCGAGGTCCGGTGCTCCCGTTGCGGGTCGCACCTCGGGCACGTGTTCGACGACGCACCCCAGACGCCCAGCGGCGACCGGTTCTGCATGAACTCCGTGAGCCTGACGTTCGAGCCGAACGGGTCCTGAGCGAGCGCCGCACCTGTGCGCAGGCTCCTGGGCCTCGTGACCCCGTGCCTGGATTGTCCGGTGCGTCCGGGCCGACACGCCGCACCGCGGCGATCACGGGGGCTCGCGCCGACCGACAACGGTTCAGGTCGCGGGCGAAGGTGCCGATACTAGGAACGTGGAGGAGACCCTGATCGTGAGGCGATGGCGCCGTTTCGGTGCCGATCGCCTCTACGTGACGGCGGAGAGCGGCCAGCGGGTCGGTGTCGTCGACCTGCAGTCCGGCGAGGTCAGCGTCGACATGCCCGTGCTCGAGGAGGGCGTGCGCCGCGCAGCGCAGGCGTACCTGCGCTCCGACGTCACCGAGCTCGTCCTCCCGTTCGGCTCGACCATCGACCTCGCCCTCATGGCAGCCCTCGACGACGAGGTCGCGTCCGCCGCCGGCACCCGCTCGGGCGAGCGGGGCGGCTCGGTGCGCAGCCGGCTCGATCGGCTGACCGATGAGGGCTGGCACGTCGTCCACGCCGTCCCGCTCGGCCGACAGGGCACGGTCGTCGAGCACCTGCTCATCGGTCCGGGCGGCATCTTCAGCATCACGTCCCACGCTCACCCCGGTGCGGTCATCCACATCCACGACCGGACCATCGACGTCGACGGCAGCCCCGTCCAGTACCTGCGGAACGCGCGGCTCGAGGCGACGCGGGTCCAGGGGGTCCTCCGCTCCGCCGTCGGATCCGAGCTCGCTGTGCGCGCCGTCCTCGTGCTGCAGGGCATCATCGAGATGCGCGGCGACGCCCCGCCCGAGGATGCCCTCGTCGTGGCCCGCCACGACATCCCCGGGGTCTTCCGCCGATTCCCGCCGCGTCTCGAGCCCGCCCGGGCCGATGCGATCGCGGCGATCGCCCGCCAGCGCACGACGTGGGCGCGCTGAGGCCAGATCAGTCCAGGTCGCGCGGCACGCCGAGATCGAGGATCTCACGGTGCGCGTCATGGGGCGGGTTCTTGCTCGGTGCCCCCCTCGGGGCGGTCGGTGTCGGGCGTAGCTGTGGGTGCGGACACGGTGCTCTCGTTCGCTTCGGCGGGTGGAAGGCCCGGACTGGGCAGTCTCCGCGCGTCACGGACGGACCTGGGCCGCGGGCGCTGACTGATTCGACCCGAATTCTCGCCGATCTGGGACGAATGTCCTGACGTCCTGCGGGCGGGGCGAGGGACGCTCAGGGGAGCAATACCCGGTGGCTCCCGGCTCACGCGGGTGCTCGGGCCCTGCACACAGTGCCCCTGCGAGCGGGGACGTCCTAGGAGTTGCGCCATGGCCCATCGGATGATCCTCAACCAGACAGCATGGTTCGGTCGCGGAGCCGTGGCGAACATCCCTGGCGAGCTGATCGGCAAGGGCTACACCAAGGCGCTCGTCGTCACCGACCCCACCCTCGCCCGCAACGGCGTCGCGCGCCGTGTGACCGACCACCTCGACGCCGCGGGCTTCGCTTACACCGTGTTCGACGGCGTGTCGGCCAACCCGACCATCGAGAACGTCCAGGCGGGGGTCGCAGCCTTCGTGGCCGCCGGAGCCGACTGCCTGGTCGGCATCGGCGGAGGGTCTCCGCAGGACGCGTGCAAGGCGATCGGCATCATCGCGGCCAACCCCGAGTTCGCCGACGTGCGCAGCCTCGAGGGCCAGGCCGCCACCAAGTTCCCCAGCGTCCCGATGTTCGCGGTCGCCACCACAGCAGGTACAGCGTCCGAGGTCACCATCAACTACGTGCTGACCGATACCGCGCAGCAGCGCAAGTTCGTGTGCAGCGACCCCCACGACATCCCGGTCGTGGCGATCGTCGACCCCGACCTCATGGACGGCATGCCGCACAGCCTGCGGGTCGCGACCGGGATGGACGCGCTCACGCACGCGATCGAGGGATACACGACACTCGACGCGTGGGAGCTGACCGACGCCCTGCAGCTCAAGGCCATCGAGATCATCGCCGCCGCCCTCCCCGCCGCCGCGCGCGGCGACGCGTCGGCTCTGGAGAAGATGGCCCTCGGCCAGTACATGGCGGGCATGGGGTTCTCGAACGTCGGCCTCGGCCTCGTGCACGCGATGGCGCACCCGCTCGGCGCGTTCTACGGGACGCCCCACGGCATCGCCAACGGGGTCCTCCTGCCGTACGTGATGGCCTTCAACGGCGGGTACACGGGCTCCAAGCTCCGCGACATCGCGAAAGCCATGGGTGTTCCGAACACCGCCGACCTACCGCTCGTGCAGGCGCGCCAGGCGGCCGTTGACGTGGTCGCCGCGCTCGGCCACTCGCTCGGTGTCCCGAGCCGGCTGCGCGACATCCAGGTCGTCGAGGCGGACCTGCCGGCGCTGGCTGCGGCCGCCTACGCGGACGTCTGCCGCGCGGGCAACCCGCGGCCCGCCTCGGAGTCCGACATCCTCACGCTGTTCAGGGCCATCTACTGACCGACGCCATCTTCTGACCGGCCCGGACGTCAGTCGGTGCCGGGAAACCCCAGCTGGCGCCACGCCTCGTACGTCGCTATCGACGCCGCGTTCGTCAGGTTCAGTGACCGTCGTCCCGTGAGCATCGGGATCCGTACGCGGTCAGTGATGCGCGGGTTGGCGAGCACGTCCGCGGGCAGCCCGGTCGGCTCGGGGCCGAACAGCAGCGCGTCGTCGGTCCGGTAGGCGACATCCGAGAACCGCGTCCCGGCCTGGGTCGTGAACGCGAAGACGCGTGCGACCGGGAACGCCGCCAGGGCAGCCTTGAGCGTCGGGTGCACGACGACGTGCGCGAGGTCGTGGTAGTCGAGCCCCGCACGCCGCAGCTTGGGCTCGGACAGGTCGAAGCCGAGCGGCTCGACGAGGTGGAGCGTTGCGCCCGTCGCCGCGGCGAGCCGGATCGCGCTGCCGGTGTTGCCGGGGATCCGCGGCTCGAAGAAGACGATGTGCAGCACCGGGCGATCCTCCCATCGATCGGCGACCTGCCCGGCGCCGGGCTCCGACATGTGGCCCCGACGTCGGGTTTGGGCATGTCTGACGACCTCTACCGCGCGAGCGACGACCGCTACACCTCGATGACCTACCGCCGCGCAGGCCGCAGCGGCCTCGACCTGCCGGCCCTGTCCCTCGGCCTCTGGCACAACTTCGGTGACACGACGCCGGCTGACACGCAGCGCGCGATCCTTCGGCGCGCGTTCGACCTCGGCGTCACGCACTTCGACCTCGCGAACAACTACGGTCCGCCGTCCGGGTCCGCCGAGGAGAACTTCGGCCGCCACCTCGCCCAGGACCTCCGCCCGTACCGCGACGAGCTCGTCATCTCCTCGAAGGCCGGCTACGACATGTGGCCCGGGCCGTACGGCGACGGCGGCTCGCGCAAGTACCTGCTGGCTTCCCTCGACCAGTCGCTCGCGCGCCTCGGGCTCGACTACGTGGACATCTTCTATTCCCACCGACCCGACCCGTCGGTGCCGATCGAGGAGACGATGGGCGCGCTGCACACCGCCGTGACTAGCGGGCGCGCGCTATATGCCGGCATCTCGAACTACTCGCCCGCCCAGACGCGCGAGGCCCGGCGCGTCCTGGCCGAGCTCGGCACACCCCTGCTCATCCACCAGCCCAGCTACTCGATGTTCAACAGGCACGTCGAGGGCCCCGGGTTCGGCGGCCCCGACGGCGAGAGCCTGCTCGACGTCGTCGGCGACCTCGAGATCGGCATGATCGTGTTCTCGCCGCTCGCGCAGGGGCTGCTGACCGACCGGTACCTGTCCGGTGAGGTTCCGGCGGGGTCACGAGCCGCTGTCGGGCACTCCCTGCGGCCCGACAAGATCAACGAGGTGTACCTGACGCGGGCGCGTGCGCTGAACGATCTTGCCGCCGGCCGGGGCCAGAGCCTCGCGCAGCTTGCGCTGTCCTGGCTGCTGCGCGACGCGCGCGTGACGTCGGCGCTCGTCGGCGCGTCGAGCGTGGCCCAGCTCGAGAACAACGTCGCCGCGCTCGCCGCGCCCGCGCTGACCGCTGACGAGCTCGCAGCGATCGAGCCGTTCGCGGTCGACGGGACGGCCCGATGAGCGACGGCCCGTTACGCAGCGACTCGACGACCAGAGGCTCGACGACCAGAGGCTCGATCGACGCGGTCGCCGATCTGGTCGTCGCACCGGACGGTCGTGAGATCGCGTTCGTCCGGTGGGGTGGCGGGGCTGGGGTGCCCGTCCTGCTGCTGCACGGCGTGACGGACTCGGCGGAGTGCTGGGGCTCGGTCGTGCGTCACCTCGCCGGCGGCCGACCGGTCGTCGCGGTCGACGCGCGGGGCCACGGTCGCACGCCTCTCGGCGACGAGCCGTTCACGATCGGCGCGCTCGCCTCCGACGCGGCTGAGGTGCTCCGTGCCATCGGGGGGGTGCCCGCGCTCGTCGTGGGCCACTCGCTCGGCGGGGTCGTCGCCGAGGAGCTCGCGCTCACCGAGCCCGGGCTCGTCGCCGGGCTCGTGCTCGAGGATCCGGCGTGGGACACGGGCGAGCCGACGCCCGGCCGTGCGCCGGAGTTCCTGCAGGGCTGGCTCGCCATGTTCGCCGGGGTGCCCGCGGGTGCGCTCGACCGGTGGGCGCGTCGCGAGAACCCGACCTGGCCCGACGACGAGGTCGTCCCTTGGGCACGATCGAAGACGCAGGTCGACCAGCGGCTCGGCCGAATCGCCCACGACTGGCACGGTCGTGACTGGGTCGAGGCGCTCGGGCAGCTCCGGTGCCCCGTGACGCTCGTGACGGGCGACCAGGCCCGCGGGTCCATCGTGGGGATGGCGCAGGTGGGGCGGGCCACGGCGCTGCTCGGAGACCTGCTCGTGCACGTCCCGATCGCCGGTGTGGGGCACAGCGTGCGCCACGAGGGGCTCGCGACGTATCTCGCGGCTGTGGACGACGCGCTCGCGCGGATCGACTTCTCGGACGAAGGTCACGTGCCGCCCGACGGCGCGCGTCCATAGCGTGTGAGCAGTGAAGGTCCGGCGCCGGCGCCGGGTCTCAGGTGCGAGGACTCGACCATGCGAACCGTCGGCGTCACACGATCCGCGTCGGGCATCGGCCGCGCGACCGAGCGGCTCCGAGGTCGTCATCCGGGGGACTCGAGCTCGTGAGCCCAGGGCGCTCGCCGGCGCGACCGCCTCAGCCCGCGAGAGCCGCCAGGATGTCGGGGCCGTACTTGTCGCGCTTGGTGACGCCCACGCCCGTCACGGTGCCCAGCTCGGCGATCGTCGCCGGGACACGCGTCGCGATCTCCCGCAGGGTCGCGTCGTGGAAGACGACGTACGCCGGCACGCCCTGCTCCTTGGCGGTCGCCGCCCGCCACGCGCGCAGCCTTTCGAAGATCGCCGCGGCGCCCTCGTCGAGGCCCAGGACGGCCGCCGGGGCGCCGCCACGTCGGGACGTGCGCGCGGCGCGCGGCGGTCGCGCGGCCTTCGGTGCCTCGTGGCGCAGCAGCACGGTGCG
>JABBOW010000156.1 GCA_012927595.1 Cellulomonas sp. | reverse complement strand
GGACCGCGCCCGCCACCCAGCTGGGCGCGCTGAGCACGACGGCGGACGCGGACCGCGCCGACGTCGCCGCCACGGCTCCCGCGAGCGCCGCGGTCACCAGGCACAGCGCCACGACCCAGCTCGCGTCGCGAACCGCGACGACCGCGACCAGTGCGACCGACAACCCGGCAGTCACCAGGTCGCCCACCGCTCGCCGCCGGACCAGCGCTGGCGCAGCCGCTGCCCAGACCGCGAGCCCCACGAGGGCGGCACCGAGGCCGAGCCGGTGACCGACCAGGAGCGCCGCGCCCACGACGCCGACGGCCGCACAGACCAGCAGCGTGCCGTTCGACGCCGGGTGCCGCGACGCCGACCAGAAGACCGTGAGCGAGCGGCCGATCGAGCCGGGCGGTGCCGCCAGGACCGCAGGTGCGAGCTTCGTCGAGGTGGAGGACGCGGTGCCGGCGAACGGGGCGGCGGGGACTAGCGGATCGGTCATGCGGCCAACCTAGGAGGAGCCTGTGCGGCTCGTGGCCATCCTGTCGACAGGTCCGGTGCAGGTTGTGTGTCCGGGGGTGCGGGTGCCGTGACGGAAGCCGCACACCCCACCCCTGCCGGCAGCAGCCACCCGTACGCTGGCCGCGTGACCGTGACCGTGTCCGTCGAGCACCGTGCCGGCCTCGCCCCCGCTGGGGGCGGGGCATGAACGTCGTCACCGCGGTCATCGTGGTCCTGATGGTGCTCGCTGCCGTCCACGGCTACCGGGTGGGGCTCGGCCGGATCGTGCTGCCGACCGCCGGGTACGTCGCCGGCTTCCTGCTCGGCGTGCGGGCCGTCGCACCGCTCGTGATGCGGTCGATCGACGCGCCGGTCGGCAAGATGGTCTCCGCGGCCCTGGCCACCCTCGCGCTCTCGCTCATCGGCGGCGCGATCGGGAGCGTCGCGGCACGCCGGTTCGACCGGGCCAGCGACCGGCTGCACCTGGGGGTCGCGACCCGGGCCCTCGGGGCGACCCTGCAGGCAGCCATGGTCCTGTTCCTGGCGTGGCTGCTCGCGTCGGGGCTCGCCACTGTGGAGGCCTACGGGATCGGCCGGCAGGTCCAGGCGTCACCGATCATCCGTGCGCTGAACTCGGCCCTGCCGACGCCGCCGGACCTCGTCTCCCGCCTCAAGGGCTTCATCAGTCCGAACGGCTTCCCGAACGTGTTCTTGGCCGGAGAGCCGCAGCCGACCCAGGTCAGTCCGGGCGGCCCCGTCGACGCTGCCGTCCTGGCGACCGCCGAGAAGTCGGTGGTCCAGCTGGTCGGGCCCGGGTGCGGCGGGGAGGTCGAGGGGTCGGGCGTGGTCGTCGCGCCAGGCGTCGTCGTCACCAACGCCCACGTCGTCGCCGGGGTGCGGCGACCCACTGTGGTCGACGCCGCCGGGCGGCACGACGCAAAGGTCGTGCTCTTCAACCCCGACGAGGACCTGGCCGTCCTCATCGCGTCGACCCTCAAGGCTCCGCCGCTCGCCACCGACCCGGACACGCTCGCCCCGGGTACCCGGGGCACTGTCGTCGGGTACCCAGGCGGCGGACCGCTACGTGCCGACGACGCCGTCGTGGTCGACTCGATGACCGCGGTGGGCCAGAACATCTACGGCCAGGGCTCAGTCAGCCGGGCCATCTACCAGCTCGCTGCCAACGTCCAGCCGGGCAACTCCGGCGGGCCGCTGGTCACCGCAGACGGACGGGTCGCAGGCATCGTCTTCGCCAAGTCCGTCAAGCAGGACGCGGTCGGCTACGCGCTGGTCTGGAACGAGCTCGCCGCCCAGGTCGACGCGGCGAGAACCCTGACGGCCGCTGTCCCCACCGGAGCCTGCAGCGTCGAGTGAGACGGCGGCCCCCGCGCGCGCGTCAGGGCGTGATCGGCTCGGCCAGCGCCGCACTGAGCACGTCGCCGTCCCCGGAGACCTCGACCTCCGCGTCGTCCGGCGGGATGCGGCCCCACAGCATCAGGGCCAGGACCGATGCGGGCGCGCGTACCTGCACGACTGCCGGGCCGTCGTCGGCGGTGTCGAGCCGCCACGTGCGGTCGACGTCCGACGCCGCGAGCTCGATCGCCGACGGCAGACGCGGCATGCGCCCCCGGCTCACCTGACGCGGCTGCATCACTGTCACGACCTCCTCGACGGTGTCTGCCCACACCTCGGGTCGCGCGTCGAGCCTGAGGCCGCCGGCCGTCCGTAGGTCCCAGAGGTGCACGAGCGTCTCGTGCAGCAGCCGTCGCCGCCAGAACGACGCCGGGCCCCGGCCGAGCAACGTCGACCCGATCGCATCGGGACCCAGCTCGACGAGCGTGTCACGGAGCTCGGCGGCGCACTCGCGATAGAGGTCGTCGAGCACGAACGGTCCCGGACCGAGCGGCTTCTCCCGCATGCTGCGGGCCTTCGCGGCCGCCCTGTGGTGGACCCGCGCGAGGTGTTCGACGAGGTCGCTGACGCGCCAGTCGCCGCACCACGGGACGGCAGTGGCGGGGTCGACATCGCTGATCGTCGCCCAGAACGCGTCCTGTGCTTCGACGAGCTCCGCCAGGTGGTCGAGGTGGCCGGACGTGGCGCTCATGCCAGCAGGGTCGCGGCAGCGGCAAGGACCGCGAGCAGCGGCAGCGTCCCCTGGGTCGTGGCGGCCCGCGCCATCGTGCGCTGGGAGGCGACGAGCACGACGGCCGCCGCCAGCATCGACCCGCACGACGCCAGCACCAACGCGAGGCCCACCGCAGGGGACCCGCTCGCAGCGACGACAGCTCCGACGAGCGCGCCGATGCCCAGAAAAAGGTTGTAGAAGCCCTGGTTGTACGCCCACGGGCGCACGACGGGGACGTCCTGGGAGCGCACCGCGAACCGCGCATGGATCGACGGCCGGTCGAACAGCACCGACTCCAAGGCGAAGATCCACACGTGCAGGAGACCGGCGAGGACGGCGAGGACAACCGCGGCGATCAGCATCCGGGCAGTATGTCGCGGATCGCCCGGCGAGGCTGGACTCAGGCAGCCAGGCCGTGCCCGACGTCCAGCGCAGCAAGCCGTGCGTTCAGCTCGGCCAGGTCGGCGCGGACGCGCTCAGCGTTGGACTCCCAGACGCGCGCCTCTGCCTCCATACCCCACACCTCGGCGTAGCCGCGGGCCCGGAACACTGCCAGGCTCAGGCGCACCGTCGTGTCGCGCACCCGTGCCCGCAGGAGCGCAGCCTGCAGGCCGGCGACGCGCGGGTCGGCGCGGTCGGCGGCGAGCGGGTTGCCATCCTGGTCCAGGAGCGTGCTCATGTCCGCTAGATCGGCGGCGGGGAGCGGTTCGGTAGAGGTTGCGGTCCCACCGCGCCGACCGGGTCGGGTCAGCGCGGCAGGCTCTTCTCGGCGCGCCCGATGATCTCCGCGAGCACGTCCGGCTCGTAGACGTCGCCCACGTCGACCGGGCCGCCGTCGTGCTCCGCCCACTGCCAGTGCGGCGTGACCGGCTGCTCAGCACCGGCGGCTCCGATCCGCAGGTCCAGCACCGCCGCGAACTGGTAGCCGAAGCGGGCCTGCAGGGCACGCGCCCGCCCGAAGTCGCCAGCGGCCGCCACGTCCACGTCCACGTCAGCGCGGTCGGTCGCGAGCTCGAGCAGCAGCAGGTTGTGCTCGGGCCCGAGCTTGCCCCGGTGGTGGACGATCAGGTCCGGGATGCGTCGACCCTCGTCGTCGACGAGCCGCACGGACTCCTCCAGGTGCATCCCCGACCGGTTGTACTCGCAGTCGATGTCCCACGACTCCTCGACCATCGGGCGCAGGTGCCAGCCCAGGTGGAACGCCACAGCGCGCTCGCTGGGGCGACTCGTACCCCCGGCCAGGCTGAGCAGGGACCACTCGTTGACGATCGTCGTCGTCAGGGCGATGCGGACACGGTTCTGGAGGTCGGCAAGTTGCATGTGCTGACGATAGTGGCAGTCCGACGGCAGTCCGGGGACGAAGTCACGCCCGAACCATCACGCTCAGGGCCTCGGTCTGGCTCCCCGGTTGGCTCCCAGCCCTGCGCTTCGCCATGCGGGGGCACCGGGTCAGCGCGACGATGGTGACGACCGTGAGGCGCGCACGATCACCGACTGGCAACCCGGCCACACGATCACCTGGAGCGGTCAGTGGCAGGGCCATGCGTTCGAGGACAAGGGCGAGGTGATCGAGGTCGAGCCGCCGCACCGGCTCGTGGTGACGCACTTCAGCCCGATGTCCGGGCAGCAGGACGTGCCGGAGAACTACCACCGTCTGACGTACGACCTGCAGGCCGTGGACGGCGGCACACGAGTCGTGCTCGAGCAGGACAACAACCCGACCACCGATTCTGCCGAGCACAGTGCGGAGAGCTGGCGGTCGATGCTCGAAGGGCTGAAGAAGGTCGCCGAGAGCGCCGACTCCTAGCGGTTCAACCCTGTTGGCACCCACTACTCCCGGGCACGACGGGCCGTCAGCGGGGCGCGGGGCGCTCAGGGCCTTGGTAGCGCAGGGCGACTGACTCGAGGTGGTCGCGGTACTCACGCCACCAGCTGTCGTCCCCTGGAGCCAGGTTGTCGTTGCCCTCGCGGAGCCCGACGTTGCCATCCACCAGCTCGCGCACGATGTCGGCGTGACCAGCATGCCGATGGGTCTCGGCGGTCACGTGAACCAGGATGCGGCAGAGGGTGACCGGGTTGCTCGCCGGACGCCACCATGACACGTGACCGGGGGCGTCGAGTGGCAAGAGGCTGAGCGTCGTGTCAGCGTGAGCCCACACCCGCTGGTAGAGGCCAACGATCGCGTCGCGCGACTCTTCGGGCCTCGCCCACATGTCCTCGTTCGGCTTGGCATCGGGCGAGATCCACGGCAAGTCCTCAGCGAAGGGTCTGTCGAAGACCACTCCGAAGTAGTCCGCTTCGACCCCCGCCAGGTGTTTGACGAGCCCGAGCAGGTTCGTTCCCGTCGGCGTCATTGGGCGGCGCACGTCGTACTCGTCCAAGTCCGCGAGCTTCCACACGACTGCGTCGCGGCCCTCCTGCAAGTAGCGGCGCAGTTCCGCCTTCGCGTCCTCGCTCATGCCCGCCAGCCTGTCGCAGGGACCGATCGAAGACAAGACCGGCCAGCGCCTCAGACGGATCGGCTAGCGGCGGCCGTTGCGACCGTGGTGAGGCAGTTCCGGTGCGACTCGTTCCACGGCTCGACATTGAGCTCCAGGCGGTGGATCTGGTCCAGCGACCACGCCCAGCGAGCAAGAACGGACATGGCGTCGGTGGGGTGTCCGCCTCTTCGCGCGGAGGACCGAATCCATCAGCCGGTTCCGGTCCGGGCCCGCTCGTGCTGACGTTGCAGGAATGCGGCCGCAAGTCCACCACGGTCGCGCCGGCACTTCAAGGCCCGGTGGGCTCCTCGTTGTTGGCGGGCCGAGGCGGGATGGCACACGCTCGTGTTCCGCCCGGGAGCGAACCACGGTTCCGGGCGGTCCAGCCGTAAGCGGCGGCCATCGGCCGCTCGAGCAGCGCTGAGCCGACGAAGCGGCCGACGAGCCTGAGCGCCACGTTGCCGGTCAGGAGTGCCGCGGCGACTGCACTATGGCCGTAGACCACCTTGCCGTCGATCCCGACGAAGGGCATCTCACGCGTGGCGCGCTGCGCGTCGACCCCGAGGCGAGCCAGGTCCACATCCTGCATGGCGCGCACACCTGTGCCGAGCCGCATCCGCGGCGCCAGTCCCGCGGCCCGCCGGCAGAAGCCGCAGTCCGCGTCGTAGAGGAGAAGAGGTCCCAGCACGACTTCAGCCTACGTCCGCGCGCTGGCGTGCACCCGTCGTCCGACGCGGAAAATATCGATCTGGTCCGCTCACGGCACCAGCGCCCGGGTTGAGCCCCGCGCAGTCTGATGGGTCCGCGTCAACGCAGCGACGCTCCAGCGCAAGCTTCCGCGTGGGCCCGATGAAGCAGCTGAGGACGACCTCAGTCACGCTGCGCTCGGGCCGTTCCGGTAGTCACTGGATGGCAGGTCATGCCGGACGTCTCGCGTCATCGTGGCTGTGGATCGTCACCTCATCCCTGGGCTTGCTCATCAAGCGACGGAACCCACCGATGAGCACCTGGGAGGAGCCATGTTGTCAGAGCCGCGTGAGGTATCCGGTTCCACGGTCACCATCTTGCTGCACTTCGTGCGTCAGCACGGCGGAGATCGGGCTGTGACCGAGGTGCTCGCGCGCGCCGGTGTCGACCAAAGCGCGCAGACGCTCCTGGAGACGTCCACCTGGATCGGCTATGACACCGCGGTGCGGCTGTGCGAGGCCGCGACGAGCGTCCTGGGCGACCCCCACGCCATGGTGAACGCCGCCGCGACACTCCGCGCCCACGGCCTGCATCCTGCCGCGGTCATCACCGGGCTCAGCACACCCGAGCCCGGCCCGACGATCAACTGACGATGTCCTTGCGCTGGAACCGCCACCAGGCCAGGGCGAAGAACACTGACGCGTAGACCAGAGCGAGGCCCGTGCCGCGCATCATGTCGTCCCAGGCGACGTCCGGTCCGAGGGCGTCCAGCCAGGAGTACTGGAAGTGCGTGGGCAGCGCGAGGCGGTAGGGGTCCAGGGCGGTGATCGAGTCGAGGATGTTCGACACGACCACCAGCATCGTGGCCCCGCCCACCGCGCCGAGCGGGGCGTCGGTCAGGACGCTGAGCAGGAAAGCGAGACCGGCCACCAACAGCGACTGGATGCTGGCGTACGACACGACGATGAGGAGCCGCTCGATCGCGACGGTGCCGGTGAAGGCGCCGCCCAGTGGCGATTGCCCGGGGGCCCACCCGAAGACGATCCCACCGACGAGGTACGACCAGCCGGGCAGCAGGAAGTTCGCACCGACGGACAGGCTCAGGGCGACGATCAGCTTCTGCCGCAGCAGCCGCGGACGGGGGACGGGGATGGCGAGCAGGTAGCGCAGCGAGGACCAGCTGGCTTCGCTGGCGACGGTGTCACCGCAGAAGAGCGCCACGATGACGACGAGCAGGAACCCCGCCGAGGCGAACTCGACGAAGAGCGCGAAGTTGGTCGCTCCAGCGGTGGCCAGCGTGACGAGGGCAGATCCAGAACGGCTCGATGGTCCCTGGCTCGCACCCGACGAACCCGGCTGCGAGCTGACCTTGAACGCTAGGGCGATGACCAGCGGCAGCACCAGGAGCACGAGCCCCGCGAGCTGGGTACGTCGCCGGCGCAGCTGCCGGGCGAACTCCACCCGCACGCGCAGGGTCCGCTCTGGTCGGAAGCCGTTGTCGTGCACCGCTTCCAGCTGCATCAGCTTGTCGTGCACACCGCGGCGGGTGGGCGCGGGGTGGGCGTCGGGGCGGGGCGTCGGTGTGCTCGGGCCGGTCATGTGTCGGAACCCACCATCTCGATGAAGATGTCTTCCAGCGCGCGGCGTGCCGGCACCGCGGTCGACTCGATGCCAGCTTCCGCGAGGACCGCCATCGCCTCGCCGGGGTTCGGCACGGAGAGCTGGGTCGCGCCGGCGCCGGCGATCTCGGCGACCGACCCGGCCGCCACGAGTCGCCCCTTGTGCATCACGACGACGTGGCTGCAGGTCTGCTCGACCTCGGCGAGCAGATGGCTGGAGATCATCACGGTCCGGCCCGTGGTGGCATACCGCCGCAGCACCTCGCGCATCTCAGCGATCTGCAGCGGGTCGAGGCCGTTCGTGGGCTCGTCCAGCACGAGGAGCTCGGGGAGCCCGAGCATCGCCTGGGCGATCGCGATGCGCTGACGCATGCCCTGGCTGTAGGTCTTGACCAGGCGGTCGACCGAGGCGCCGAGGCCCGCGATCTCCAGCGCCGTCTCGAACTGGGCGTCGGCCGGTGGGCGCCCGGTCGCGGCCCAGAAGAGCCGCAGGTTGTCCCGGCCGGACAGGTGGGGCAGGAGGCCCGGCCCCTCGATGAAAGACCCGATGCGCGACAGCACGGGGGCTCCGGCCTCGACGACCTCGCCGAAGACGTGCACCGTGCCCGACGTCGGCCGGATCAGGCCCATGAGGACGCGCAGGGTGGTCGTCTTGCCCGCACCGTTCGGGCCGAGCAGTCCGACGACCTGCCCCTGCTCGACCCGGAAGCTCACGTCGTCCACGGCCCGGTAGCCGTCGCCGTACTCCTTGACCAGGCCCACGATCGTGACCGGTACCCGCGCGAGCTCGTCGTCCACGGTCCAGCGCCCCCCGCGCACGCCCCACCCCAAACAAGCGCCCCAGCCCCCCGCCCCCCACCCGACCAAACCCCCGGCGACCC
>JABBOW010000049.1 GCA_012927595.1 Cellulomonas sp. | reverse complement strand
CTCGAGACGAGGTTCGCCGTCGAGTCGTCGCCGTGCTGGACCGTGAGCGAGCACAGCTCGACCGACAGGAGCACGGCGACGTCGTGCGGATGGCCCACCAGGTAGTCGTGGACCCGGGCGATCCCCGCCGCACCGCCGACGCAGCCCAGGCCGAAGGACGGCCGCCGCTTGATGTCGGGTCGCAGACCCAGCCGTCCGACGAGCAGGCCGTCGATCGACGGCGCGGAGACTCCGGTCACCGAGGTGAACAGCAGGAAGTCGACGTCGGCGGGCGCTAGACCGGCGCTCGCGAGTGCCTGGCTGACCGCTCGCTCGGCGAGCTCGGTGCCGATCGCCACGAACAGGTCGTTGGCCTGGTCGAACGACGTCAGGCCCGCGTACTTCTCGAGCGGCAGCGCCAGATGGCGGGTGCTGACGCCGCTCGCGGCATGGAAGCGGTCGAGCACCGCCCGCCGGGCCGGGTTCGAGGTGAGGAGCGGTCCGATCGTCGCGGTGATCTCCGCCTGGCTGTAACGGTGCTCGGCGAGCACCGGTGCGACGGTGACCAGGTGCGACATATCGGCATCGTGTCATGTCGCGGCCGTTCCGCACAGGTGTTGCTAACCTCAGCCGCCGGGAGCGGGCGAGAGGAGCAGCGGATGCCAGGGTCGTTGCGGACTGTGCGCGGCCTCGTCCTGGCCTGCCACCCGGGCCCGACGGTCGTCGTGACCGGTCTGGCCGCGGGGCTCGCGGCGGGTCTCGGCGCAGCACCCGCAGCCACGCTGCTCCTCGCCGCCGCGGTTCTCAGCGGTCAGCTCTCGGTCGGTTGGTCGAACGACTGGCTCGACGCGGCACGCGACCTTGCGGTGGCACGTCCGGGGAAGCCAGTGGTCGTCGGGCTGCTTGATGCCCGGTCGCTCCGCGCTGCAGCCGTCGCGGCCGTTGCCGTGTGCGTGCCGTTGTCGCTCGCGACCGGGTGGCTGCCCGGCGCCGTGCACCTGGTCGCGGTCGCGAGCGCGTGGGCCTACAACGTGGTGCTCAAACGCACCGCGCTGTCATGGCTGCCCTACGCCGTGTCGTTCGGGTTGCTGGTGCAGTTCGTCGTGCTGGCGCAGCCGGGGCGACCGGTCGCGGCGTGGTGGGCCACGGCGGGTGCCTCCATGCTCGGCTTCGGCGCGCATGCAGCCAACGTGCTGCCTGACCTCGAGGACGACGCAGCGACGGGTGTCAGCGGGCTGCCGCACCGCCTCGGCCGCGCACGGACAACCCTTATGGCACTCGGCGCACTCATGGCGGCTGTCGCCCTCGTCGTCCTGGCGCCCGCCGGACCACCGGCGCCCGCCGGGTGGGCCGGTGGGGGAGCAGCCGTGGTGCTGGCGGGCGTAGGTGCGATCGCCTCGCGCACGAACCCGCGCAGTCGCCTGCCGTTCGCCGCCGCGATGGCGGTCGCCGTGGTGTGCGTCGTCCTGCTCGTCCTCGCGGGTCCCGCCATCGAACGCTGACCCGCGTCGCAGCGGCACGTCGCTACTGCTGGCTGAGACCGAGCCGCGGGTAGAGCACCTTGAACCCCTCCTCGAGGCCACCGTTGAGCGCACCGATCACATGGCCGCCGTTCGGGACCTCGAAGTACGTGGCCTGGATCCCGGCGGCCTTGGCAGCTGCCGTCACACGCTGTGCGCCCGGCTTGTACGCCGGGTCGTCGGTCGACACGGTGAAGATCCCGACCGTGTCCGGGTACGGGCGCTTCGCCAGGATGACGGTGGGCTTCTGCGCGTCGTAGGCCTTCTGGTTGCCCTTGAAGATGTCGGCGAGCACCCCCGCGGAGTGGTCTGCACCCGGGTACTCCTCACCGGAGATGTCGAGCACGTTGCCCCACAGCTCGGGGTACTTCGCAATGAACGAGATGGCGCACTGTCCGCCGTGGGAGTAGCCGGCGATCGTCGTGTGGGCCCGGTCCGTCATGACGTTCAGGTGCGCTCGGGCCCAGGGCAGGACGTCCTTGGTGACGTAGCTCTCGACCTTGCCGAACTGGGCCGTGTCGAGGCACAGCGTGTCCTTCGTCGGATCTCCCAGCTGGTCGGCCACGACCACGATCGGCGCGAGGCCCTGGTGCGCAGCGGCGTATCGATCGAGGACCGCGGCAACGTACTGAGGATCAGGGTTGCCCGGTTGTCCCATGAGGAGTACGACGAGCGGCAGTGTCGGTGGGTGCGCAGTCAGCGCGGCTGGCGGCAGGTAGATGCCGGCCGGGCGGGCGGTGAAGCCGGAGACCGTGTTGGGGATGACCTCGATGCCGGTCGTGCCGGCGCTCGGCATGCCGACCGGTGCAGTCCAGGTCTGCCAGAGCAGGCCGGCGGGTGCGGCGGGTGCGGCTGCTGTGGCTGCTGTGGCTGCTGTGGCTGCTGTGGCCACTCTGCTGCTCGGCGAGGCGACCGGAGCGGGCAGCGCGAGCTGGTCGACCGTCGCGACACCGAACAGCGAACCCACCGTCGGGTTGAGGCCGTACAGCGCGTTCACGCCGAGCACCGACGTCGCTATCAGCACGAGCGATCCGAGCAGCGCTCCGACCTTGCGCCGCAGGGTCGAACGGCGCCAGTTCATCGCGGCGAGCCCGAGCGCGGCGAAGCACCCGACGACCCAGGCACGCGTCGACCACCCGAGTGCCGGGCCGAACACGTCGGCCACCCCCTCGACCAGCCACAGCGTGAGCACGCCGACCAGGGCCCCGCCGATGACGCCGGCCGCGGCGAGCGCCGGCCACCTGGTGGTCCGGCGAGCGATCAGCAGGATCACGACCACAGCGGCGAGGGTGAAAGCGGAGCCAAGGACGATCGGCGTGAGGACAGGGAAGCGAAGCAGGGCGTGCACGAGGCTCCTCAGAGGTGGGTCAGGGTAGGTGTGCGACCTGCGCCGTGGTCGGTCGTATCGTCGTGTCCGGCGCCCGGATCGGGGCCGCCGTCGGGCGTCGCGGATGGTTGAGCAGGCGCCACCACGCCGGAGTAGACGGCCGATTCGCGCCCGCTGCTCAGGGTGAAGCGGTTGAACAGCCGCAAGAGCATCCCGAGCGAGGCGTCGGGGACGTACGCACGCGCGACTGCCCGACCGATCGCGGGGAGCGCCGCAGCATCGGCGTAGATCAGGTACATCGGTCTGAGCTCGGGCTGGAACTTGGCCTTGAAGCGCAGCAGCGAGCGGAAGCCGTACACCGGCTCAAGCCGGGTCCCGACGAGGTCCAGCAGGCGGTCGAGCGGGTCGGGCCGTGCGGCCGCATCGTCGCCGGTGCCCGCAGGGCGACCGGTCTCCTCAGCCCGGGCCAACGGCGCTCCGGACAGGCTCAGCACCGAGTACCCCTCGGCCTGGAAGTCCAGGGCCGCCTGCGCGATGAGGAGCTCGGTCCCGTGCCGGAACCCGTCCGTCCGCCGACGCATGAAGTCGAGCGTCCAGCCGGTCACGGCGCTCGAGGCGTAGATCGGGAGCCACGAGGCGACCGCGTGGATGGTCCCTGCGGAGTCGACAACCACTGAGCAGCGCACGTGCGGGTCGTTGAGCTGATCGACGCCGCCCAGGGTGAAGCCCATCTCCGGGAGCTGCTGCTGGGCGACCCACTCCTCGGAGATCGCCTGGATCTGCACGACGGTGCTGAGCGATGCGCTTCGGTAGTCGACCCACTCGGTCCGCATGCCCTCACGGCGAGCGCGGTTCAGCGCGGTTCGGATGTCCTGGAACCGCTTCCCGGTGAACGCGACGGACCCGAGCGGCAGGACGGTCTCCTGTGCGATCTGCACGCTGCTCCAGCCTGCAGAGCTGCAGGCCTTCTCGAGCTGCGCCGTGGCCGAGTAGAAGCACGGGGCCATGCTCATCGACTCGCAGTAGCGGGCGAACTCTTCGACCGCTGCCGACCGCTCGGCCGCGGGCCCGACGGGGTCGCCGATCGTGAGCGCCACCCCCTGGATCGCGCGGTACGCGACGTAGGTGGTGCCGGCCGGGCTGAACCAGTACAGGTTGTCGCGCCACAGGCCCATCCACGCGAGCGACGGGCCACCGTGCTCGACGAGGATCGCCTGGGCGGCCGTGTTCTGACTGCCGGTCGGGGAGGGACGGCTGTGCCGACCGAGCGACACGAGCACGCAGACGCCGGCCCAGAACGCGACCCCGATCCAGTCGAACAGGAGGTGCGCCGCCAGACCCGTCGGTAGGTGGTCGGGCAGGGCTCCCAGCGTGAGCCCCGCGGGTGCGAGCCGTAACGGGAAGTCGGTCAGGAGCGACCAGGCGGTCGGCGCGGTCTGCCACTGCCCGGCGACTGCCAGGCCGACCGCCACATACGCCGCGGCCGATGCTGCCACGAGAGCAGCGACTCGGCGTGCCAGGTCGCGGTAGTACCCCGCGGGGGAGCGAACAGTGAACAGGTCTCGGCCGAAGACGAGCACCCCGACCGCGGCCGCCAGCGGGACGACGCAGGGCAGCACCAGACGGGTGAGGAGCAGAGCCGGCTGCTCGTCGGTCACTGACATCGTTGCCAGAACCGTGCCGGCATCGGCCAGCGTGAGGAAGTAGTCCGCTACCGCGACTGCAGCGAGAACGCCTTCAAGTGTCAGCGCCGCGACCCACGCACCCCGCTTCCCGCGTCGCAGCCCGGCGGCGGCGAGGAGCAGGAGCAGCGCAGGCAGGCATGCCATGAGGGCCACGCCGATGCTGGGGTGCAGGTTGAGGCGCCCGATAGCACAGGCCGTGGACGTCGGGCCCTCGGCGCACAGCTCTCGCACGGCGCGGGGAGCAGAGCCGTGGACGCCGGCGACGAGGTAGCCCAGGACGGCAAAAGGGCCGGTGGGGTTCGGGGTGATCGTGGCCAGGAGCGGTCCGACGGCCGTGGCCGCGACGATGACCGACGTCAGGATCCGTGCCTCGTGCACTGAGCCCACCGGGCGCGGCCGCGCGGCCGCCCGGACCAGGAGCCGGCCGATGAGCAGCCCGATCACCGACGCTGCGAGAAGGAGGACTGCCACACCGCCGCCGTCGAACAGTGCCATCGTGGCGAACAGGGTCAGCCCGCCTGCGCGCAACCGGCGTCTCCACAGGACGGGGAGCGAGGCGCTCGCCGCGAGAGTCGCCCCGATGACGCCGATCGTCGGCCCGCCGTAGTGGATCGCGAGGAACGCGCGCGTCCACCCCGGGTGTGCCCAGCTGAGGACCAGTGAGCTCACGGCCAGCGCCGCGGCGGCTAGCACATGCGTCGCGAACAGAGCGATCGCGTACCTCGCGGTGCCCAGGCGGTGCTCGACGAAGACCCCGAGAGCGACGAGCGCAAGGCTGCCCCAGACATACCCGTTGAGGTTGGTCGACCACAGGAACGAGGCCAACCACGTCAGGGGGTGGCCCAGGGAAGGTGTGCTCTCGAGGATGACGGTGTGCCGCAGAGCGCCCCGGGGGCCGCGCCGCAGGCTTCCGGTGCTTGCCCCCACGACCCAGAACATCACCAGCACGGTGAACGTGAGCGGTGACCGGCGGGCGGCCTTGCCGAATGCAGCTGCGGACCACGCGGGCATCCGACGGGCCCGATCCAGGGAGCTGGAGCCGGCGTCAACGGTCGTCTCCACGTCACCCTTCACCCGTTCGACACCATCTCGCGGTCAGCCTGAAGGATGGCACGGCTTGCTGGGAGTTTTCTGACCGCGAGGTGGGAGGTCCCTGGTGCTCAGATCACGCGGAGGGCACGGTCCCGTCCCGCCCGTGAGTCCTGATGTGTGACCCAGCGGGGGCAGCAGGCCGGACCGCCGCGCAACCGATGCAGGTGCGGGCGACCGGGCGGGCTTCCAGGCGTTCGACCGGGATGGGTCGCCCGCAGGTCTGGCACGCCCCATACGTGCCGTCGGTGATCCGGTCTGCGGCGGCGTCGACCTCGTCCAGGTGCTGCCTGGCCTGCCGGATGAGTGCGTCGAGCTGGGACCGCTCGAAGGCGATGGTCGAGCCTTCCGGGTCATGCTCGTCGTCGGCGTTCGAGCTCACCGAGGCGTCGACCATCTCGTCGAACTGAGCGGCCAGCTGATCGAGCCGTCGGAGGGTCTCGTCGCGGTCCATCGCGAGCACGCGAGTGAGGTGACCGAGGTTCGGGTGTGGGGCCGCGGGAGACGGCGTGCACTCGCCGGACGCAGGTCTCCTGACGGACATCCGACCAGCGTGGCACCCCGCCATCGTGACATCGCCCGCGCGCTCGACGCGGCAGGGACGGCACGGTGCGTGCCTGCGCGGCGGCGCTGGCGGGCGGCGACGTGCCGCTCGGCCCGCTCCCGGCCGGCACCGGCAACTTGCTGGCACGCAACCCTGGCATCCCGACGGACCTTGAGTCGGCGGCCAAGGTCGCCGGCGCCGGGCACCTGCGGCGCATCGACGTCCCTTCGCTCGACGGCGAGCCGTTCGTAGTGCTGGGAGGCGGCGGGTTCGACGGTCGGAGCGAGGTCGTGTCGGGCATCGGTGTCGGGGTCGGCGGCGTGGGCGTCGGCCGCCGACCGCAGCCCTGGCAGCTCCAGCGGCGCCGGGCCGCCGAGATCGTGGTCCGGTGGCCGGCCCAGGGGCCCGTCGAGATCGACGGCGACCTCTGTGCCCCGGCTGACGTCCTGACTTTCGCGATGTCAGCTCGCGCCCTCGACGTCTACGTGCCTGTCAGCGACTGAGCCGCGGCCGGCTGCTTGCGCCCTAGACGTGCGTCGCTACCTGGCCGTGGGCGCGCGGACGGCGTGGTTGCCCTTCTGCGCGCCAGGTCGGCCCGGCAAGAGCGTCGTGATGACCACCGTCAACCACAGTGCCCCGCCGATCGCGCCGAAGAGGACGTCACTCGGGAAGTGCATGCCCCGGTACAGCCGGTACAGCCCCACGACGATCGGGATGGCGAACAGCACGCATGCCGCGAGCCGCGACGCGACACCCGGCCACAGGACGAGCAGCAGGATCGCCACACAGCCGTAGATCGCGACCGCGGCCGCGGTGTGCCCGGACGGGAAGCTCGACGTCGGCGGGGCGCCATCCAAGTGCTGGACCCCCGGGCGGGCGCGGTGGACCGTCGCTGTGATCCCCACGAACACGAGCAGCTCGCCCGCCAACGCCGTGACGAGTACCCACTACTCGTACCAGCGGCCCAGGCGCCACCGGAGCAGCATCACGACGACCACCGTCACGGCGAGGGCTGTCTGCGTGTTCGCGACGCCGCTTCCGATCCCGGTGGCGGTGTTCAGACTCGGCGTGCGATGCGCGACGAACCAGTCGACCACGCCTGCGTCCCATGACGGCGGGCCGTTCGGGCTCACAACTCGGGTGATGAGAAGCCCGATGAGGGAGATGACAGCCAGATGCCGACGGCGCCGCCACCGAGCCGCAGTGCGACGCCGCTGCCGCCGGTGGTGCGGCGGGAGCCCGGGGAGGTCGGCGCAGGCTCCCGATGGGACGGGACGGCGGGAACGGAGGTGGGCATGGGCGTCCTTCGTGGGAGGGTTGGAGGTCAGACGCGGCGGTAGCGAGCCTCGGCGAGGCCGTAGAGGCCGAACGCCACGAGGCCCAGGCCTGTCACGGTGAGCAGCACGAGGCCGAAGGGCCCGTCGCGCAGAGTCTTGAGGGCGCCGTCGAGTCCGCCGGCCTTGTTCGCGTCGTACGTCCAGGCAGCGGCCACGACCGATCCGCCCGCGAGCGCGAACACGAGTCCACGGGCTGTCGTCCCGACTCGCCCGAGCTGGGTGACCAGCGCGCGGGCACGCGGCGGCAGCTGACGCGAGAAGTTGCGCATGAAAGTCAGCCGGAGCCCCTCGACGACGAGGGCAGCTCCGACGACGACGACAACGGCGCCGGCGGCTCCGACGACCCACCGCCCGCCCGGGTGCGCCATGATCTGGGCGGCATAGCCCTTCTGCTGGCTGCTCTGGCCGGTGTTCGAGCCCTGCAGCAACGAGAACGCCGAGTACGCCAGAAACGCATAGATCAGTCCGCGCACGAACGACTGCACACGGGGACCGACCGCACGGCCCTCGCCGACGACGCCGAATGCCGCCTCGGACAGCCGCCACAGCGCATAGCCAACGAAGCCCACGGCCGCGACGGCGACGAGCCAGCCGCCGAACGGATGAGAGATGACCTCCGCCAACGCGCCCTGCTGGTCGGCCTCGCCAGGCCGGCCCTGGGCGACGAGCACGGCGAGCACCCCGATGAGGAGGTAGACGATCGCGCGCGCTGTGAGACCAGCGCGCGCGGCCCATGCCATCTGCCGGCTGTTCGACGCCGCTCGCCCGGCGCTGATGACCCGCGCGCCTTCTGAAGCCATCTCCTCGCTCCTGTCCACTTCGGCGGATCACGGCTCTGCCCCTGT
>JABBOW010000112.1 GCA_012927595.1 Cellulomonas sp. | reverse complement strand
GCCGTCGCGGGCAGCCACCGGCCGAGCGAGACGACGAGCCCGGCGATCGCGGTCTCGACGATGAAGATCCATGCGATGGCCGCGACCATCGCGGTGGCCTGAGCCCGCACGATGGCGCCGACCGCGACACCGATGACCGTGTAGAGAGCCTGCCAGGCCACGATCCCGACGAGGCTGCGCACGACGAGGGGCGACCCGAGGCTGAGGGGCACGTCCTTGGCGGCGTACCAGAGGGCCGCCGTCACGGCGGCGACGACTGCACAGACGACGCCCGACGCGAGGCCGACGAGCGCGCCGGCAGTCAGCTGGGCGAGGACCGCACGTGCCCGACGCGGTTCGCTCAGGAAGGTGTCGACGACCGTGCCGTGCCGGTACTCGCCGGCGGTCATCAGGACGCCGAGGATCAGGGGCAGGATCGCCGGCAGGCCGCCGTGCTCCATCACGGTGCGCAGCCCGTCGTCCGTGCCGAGCGACGCCAGCGGGACGCCGCCGGAGGCGATGGCGCCACTCATCGCGAGCGCGACGAGGAGACCGCCGGCGGCGAGGACCCAGCGGGCGGCGCGGGTCGTGCTGAGCTTGAGGATCTCGGCGGCGACGAGGCCGCGGGCGAAGGTGGTCATGATGCTGCTCCTGCCGTGAGTCGAAGGAAGGCGTTCTCGAGGTCGTCGGCGTCGTGCATCCCGGCGGGTCCGGCGAGCTCGGTCAGGTCGCCGTCGAACCGCAGGCGACCCTCGCTGATGACGACGATGCGGTCGGCCGTGCGGGCCACCTCGGCGAGCAGGTGGCTCGAGACGAGCACCGTGCGGCCCGCGTCGGCGCTCGCGCGCAGGAACCGGCGGAGCCACGCGATGCCCTCCGGGTCGAGCCCGTTGGCGGGCTCGTCCGTGATGAGGACCTCGGGGTCGCCGAGGAGCGCCGCCGCGAGGCCGAGCCGTTGGCGCATGCCGAGCGAGTAGGTCCCGACGCGCCGGCGTGCGGCGTCGCTGAGCTCGACGAGGTCGAGCACGTCGTCGACCCGACGGTCCGGGAAGGCGCAGGCGCGGGCGATGACCCGCAGGTGGTCGCGCCCGGTCCGGCCGACGTGGAACCCGTCGGGTCCGAGCACGGCACCCACGGTCCGCCGGGGCGACGGCAGGTCGGCGTAGCACAGGCCGCCGATGAGGGCGCGGCCGGTCGTGGGCCGGACGAGTCCGAGCACCATGCGCATGGTCGTGGTCTTGCCTGCGCCGTTCGGTCCCAGGAACGCGGTCACGCTGCCGGTTCTGATCTGCAGGTTCAGGCTCTCGACGGCGACGACCGGCCCGAAGGTCTTGCCGAGCCCGTCAAGGGTGATGTCTGCCATGTCTCCTCCTCAATTATGAACACTTGTTCATGAACACTCGTTCATCTTAGAATCGCCGATGACGGGGCGTCAAGAGCGGGGCACCGGTCGCCGCGCGAACGGGTCGCTACGGTTCGGGGGTGCAGACGACAGGCGTGCGAACCCGGAGCCCCGGAGTGCGGCGCCTTCCCCGGGCAGGTCCGGCGCTCAGCGCGCCGGTCGCCGTCCTGGTCAGCGCGCTGCTCACCGGCTGCACGGCGACCGGCAGCGCGAGCCCGTCGCCGACCGTGTCCCGCGCGAGCGGGAGCGCTGCGCCGCCTACCGCGTCGCCCTCGGCGTCCGCCGTCGCGCGCGGCGGCCCCGCGCCAGGCGGCACGGCAGCGTTCACGTCGGGCGCACTCACGCTCACCCTCCGGGCCGATCGGCCCACCATCACCGCTCAGCCTGACGGGTCGGTGCAGGCGAGCATCCCGCTCCCCGGCGACCTCCCCGCAGACGCCGCCCAGCTCACAGCCGCTCTGGGCAGCACGTTCGAGGTGCAGCTCGACGGGTCGGTCGTCGTGCGGGACGCCGCGGTTGCGTTCGCCGGTGGGCTCGCGAGCCCGACGGCGACGACGGAGGACGGGACGCTCGTGCGCGCACAGTTCGCGACGGCGGGCGCCACAGGACTGCGCGTCGTCGTCTCCCCCACGCTGATCGGCAGCACGCCAGGCGCGTCGGGCACGGTGACGGTGTGGCTCGGCACGGCCGTGCTGGTGAGCGCCACGTGGGGCGTACGCGAGGGTGGCCGGTCGCTCGCGGTCGACCCGACCCTGTGGGCGCGCGCCGGCGGGCTTGCCGCCCAGAGCGCGACCTGGGCAGCCGTCGTCGCGTTCGCGCCCGAGGCCGGCACGACCGGGATGCACGACCAGTTCCTGTGCCACGCGCTCGGCGCCGCCGACAAGCCGACCTGGAACCTCGAGCCGTGGCGGCCCGACGTCGGCTCGCTCGCGACCCTCGCGGCACGCTGCAACCCGACCTGACCTGACCCGACAGACCGCAACAGACTGCAACAGACCGAGGGAGAGCCGACGATGACGTCGACCGAACGTGAGATCACCGAACCCGTCGACCTGTGCCTGCCATCGGGCCGGCTGAACCCGGCCGCGGTCGGCTGGACCCGGCACCCGCTGCACCGCACAGCACTCCGCGGCTGGGGCCGCAACAAGCGCTGGGAGTACTGGGGAGTCGTCACGCCGACGCACGTGATCGCTCTCACGGTTGCCGACCTCGACTATGCGGCGCAGCACCAGGTGTGGGTGCTCGACCGGGCGGCGGGCGTCGAGGTGGACACGGTGGCGGTCGTACCGCTCGGGCGCGGGGTCGAGCTGCCCGCGAGCAGCAGAGCCGGACCGGTGCGGGCCCACGCGAAGGGGCTCGACATCGCGATCGACGTGGGCCAGCACCGCACCCGGTTGCGTGCCGTGACCGGACGGGTCGAGGTGGACCTCGTCTCGAGCGTGCCGGAGGGGCACGAGTCGCTGGGGGTCGTCGTGCCGTGGTCCGACCGGCTGTTCCAGTACACGCTCAAGGACGTCGCACGGCCCGTGTCCGGCACGCTCGTCGTCGACGGGGTCCGCCACGACGTGCCTATCGAAGGTTCCTGGGCGGTGCTCGACCACGGCCGCGGCCGCTGGCCGTACTCGATGTCGTGGAACTGGGGTGCGGGCAGCGGCAGGCTCGACGGGCGGGTCGTCGGCGTGCAGGTCGGCGGGCGCTGGACCGACGGCACGGGGTCGACCGAGAACGCGTTGCTCGTCGACGGCCGGCTGCACAAGAGCTCCGACGAGCTCGCGTGGGAGTACGACCGCGCTGACTGGATCGCGCCGTGGCACGTCCACGACCGGGCCCGCGAACGCGTCGACCTCACGTTCACGCCGTTCCACGAGCGAGCGTCGCGGATGAACCTGCTCGTCGTCGCCGCCGAGACGCACCAGTGCTTCGGGGAGTGGTCGGGCTGGATGGCCGACGACGCGGGTTCGCGCGTGCGGGTCGACGGCGTGACGGGCTGGGCCGAGGAGGCGCGCAACCGCTGGTGAGCTCAAGCCGCCAGCGCCTGGCGCTCATGGACCACTGGAACGCTTGCGCCTTCGCAGGCGTCGCGCAGTGGATTCACCCAGCAACCTCGGTTACAGTCGAGGTAACAGTCGCGGTTACAGCCGAGGGAGCCTGCGCATGCACGAGCACCGTGAGCAGTACCCGAACGCCCCGCTGGCGATCGTCACCGCGGAGATCCGCCTGGGGTACGAGCCAGCAGTGAAGAGCGACGAAGCGCGCGACAAGTTCGCTGCGACAGTGCGCGACATGCTCCCCGTGCTCAGCAACGAGCAGTCGATGACGATCACGCTGCAGGGCCCCGATGGCGTCCCGCAGGTCACCCAGCAGCCCCAGATCCGCGCGACCACTCTGGATGGGAAGGCGACCGTCGCCCTCAACCCGTCATCGCTGAGCCTGTCGATGGATGGCACCTCTTACACCCGGTACAGCACGTCGCTCGGTCCGCTCATGGAACACGTCGTGCGCGCTCTGCATGACGTGGCGCCTTCTGCGGTCGTCGAGCGCGTCGGTATCCGCTACATCGACGAAGTTCGGCCGCCAGACGCACCCGAAGACATCCAGGGTTGGTCCACGTGGATCTGCTCCGATCTACTGGCGGCCTCCCGCGCACTGCCGAGCGCCCCCGCGCGCGGCTTCCAGTCGTCCACCACGTTTCACCCGAAGCCCGATCGGACCGTCGTGTTCAACTGTGGCCGGTTCGAAGGTGTCACGGTGGTGGACCCAGCTCTGCCGTTCGGGCGAAAGAAGGGGTCGCCTTCGTCGATGTTTGTCCTCGACGTGGACTCGGCGTGGACTCCTGCTGGATACACGCTCCTCGACGCGACGCATCTGGCTGAGGTTCTTAACGACCTGCACCAACCCGCCAACACCTTGTTCGAGTGGGCGATCACCGAAGAGGCGCGCATCATCTTTCGCGGACCGAAGGACGCCTGATGGACATCAATGCGACCGGCACCAAGATGCATGCGCGCACCCAGGTGCGCGAGGAGCTCAGCACCAGCCCCGGAGCAGTGCCGCAGTGGTCCGATCTGGTGGATGCGATGTGGCGCGAGGCCCGCCAGCACAGCCGGGGCAAGACGGCGCAGCTGGACAATCAGCATCGCGCCCTCTACACCGCCGCCTTCTCTGACCTGACCCGCAAGTCCGTTGCACGGCCGACCCGCGCCCTGCTGGACGACCTGGCCACCGAGTTCGGTCTGGCCTGGGTAGACCTTTCCCGGATGGTCGGCGTGAGCGTGCCCGCGATACGCAAATGGCGCATGGACGGGGGGGCAAGCCCCGAGAATCATGAGCGTGTCGCACAGGTGTGGGCATTCCTTACCGCGCTGCGACAGCACCTCCATGTCGACGACCCCGTCACGTGGCTCACGCGCCGCCTGGAGCTCGGGTTCGCCGTGACCGTCAAGCACCTGTGGGCGCCTGAATGGGCGGGACTGCTGCTCGACCTGGCCGCTGGCGGAACGACCGCCGCGCAGGTCTTGGACCGGATCGACCCGCAATGGCACGATACGTACGCCACCTCCGACGAAGTCGTCATATTCGACGACGGCATGCCCGCGATCGTGCAGCGCGGCTGAACACATGCCCGAGTCCCTCGATCCTCTGTTGCCTCCCGGGCTGTTGTACGACCACCGAAGCTCTCGGCACGTGCCGTTGGGGCTGCCCTACCACCAGGGCGACGTCTTCACTGGGGTCGATCTGGCGGGGCTGCCCGACGCGAGCAACGCGGAGGAGCAACTGGCGATGCTCTTCATGCACCCTTGCACGATGCGCGACGCCGGCGGCGCCCTCCGCAAGTTCGTCACCGTCGTGCGTGTCACCCGCCAGAGCGCCACAAAGGTACTTGCCGATCCCGCCCAGTGGCAGCGCAACTACAAAGTCATGCCGCTGCCTGACCTGTACGACACAGGGCGGGGGACACACGTGGCTGATTTCATGCAGATCTCCACGGTCGCGTCCGCAGCGCTGCCGCGGATCCACCGCGTCGCGCAACTTTCCGCGGACGGCAGGCTACTGATGCAGCAGCGGATCGTGTTCCACCTCACCCGACACGCTCCTCTCCTGAGACTGTTCGAGCAGGCAGTCGCACACATCGAGGCCGAAGCTCAGTACCAGGCCGACTGGGTCGAGGCGGGGACCGCCCGCACGCCGATCGCCGACGTCACCCTCGCCCAGGTCGAGGCCCTCGAGCACGAGGCTCAGGAGTACCTCGGTACCTCCCGTGACACCGACTCGCTGCGCAACCAGCTCGCCGTGGAGTCCAGCCGCGCTGCCGCGACACGCACTGTCCAGCTTGAGATCGCCAGGAGATACCCGCGTCCCAGCACGCTGTGACCTGACCGTCATACGAAGCATCTCTCACTCAGGCAGCGGTCGTGCGGCGTACCGCGCGTCCGCCCCCCTAGATCGGTTGGGTCGGCTCCGGCTGCGGAGCCGGCTCGATCGGCGTCGCGACTGTGCGCGCCCGCAGCTCGTCAGCGAAGCCCCCGAGCAGCATGTCGAGGCGCTGCGGCCTGCGTTCGACGGGCGCTGCGTCGAGCCCGGCCGTCGCGTCGTCATCCGAGTCGCCGGTCGTATCGGCGTCAGGCACAGGCTGCTCCGGGTCGACGGACGGCTGCGCGAAGACGCGCCAGTCCAGCGTCGATCGGATCAGCCGGTGGTAGACGTGCGTGTCGAGGGGGTCCCTCAGCCACGCGTCGGCCGCCTCGGCGACCTGACGCGCGAGGCGATCGGTCTGGTTGTCCACGTCTACCTCCGGCTCACGTCCCCGGATCGTAGATCAGTCCGACCGGGTGGCCGCCTACTGCTTGGCCCAGACGCCGCACGAGTTCTCGAAGTCCTGACCCGCATTGAGGGTCACGCTCGGGGAGCCGCCCTTGGGGAGGTCGTTCTGGATGATGTCGGCGCCGTTGCTTCCGGTGCGCACGATGGCCAAGTAGCACATCGACGTCACTGCTTCGGCGGTCCGGTAGGCACGCCTGACGGCACCCGGCTCCCGGTCGTTCCTCACTGCCGTGACTTCCACCGTGAACTTCCTGTGCAGCCCGGCGACCCCGGGCAACCAGGTCGAGGACGGCGAGGAGACCCTCGCCGCGCAGTTCAGGCGCCTGTCATCCCAGCTCGCGCGCGCGTGGGCGATCTGCGGGCGCTCCGAGAACCTCGTCCCCCTGCGCGGCGACGCCCAGTTCTACGAGGAGGTCCGCGTCTGGATGGGCAAGTTCGACGCGGAGGAGCGGCACGCCAGCGGCGAACCTGTCCCCGAGGACGTCGAGCGACTACTCGCCCAGCTCATGGCGGGATCGGTCGTCTCGAGCGAGGTGCTCGACATCTACGGCGCCGCGGGCATGCCACGCCCCGCTCTGAGCGACCTGAGCCCCGAGCTCGTCGCCGGCCCCCAGGCCGCAGAGAACCCCCACCTCGCGATCGAGGCGCTGCGCCAGCTCGTCATGGCGAAGACGCGCACCGTCACCCGCCACAACATCGTGCGCCAGCTCGCACTCTCCGAACGCCTTGTCGAGATCATGGCGAAGTACACCAACCAGCAGCGCACGTCCGCCGAGGTCATCGCCGCACTCATCGAGGTCGCCCGCGAGGTCGCGGCCGAGGCCGACCGCGGCGCGCACTTCACTCCACCCCTGACGACCGACGAGCTCGCGTTCTACGACGCCGTGGCAGCCAACGAGTCGGCCGTCGATCTCCAGGGCGAGACCGTCCTGGCCACGATCGCCCGCGAGCTCGTCACGATCATGCGCCGCGACATCAAGACGGACTGGACCGTGCGCGACGACGTCAAGGCCAAGCTCCGCTCGTCCATCAAGCGGCTGCTCGTCAAGTACGACTATCCGCCCGACCGGCAGCCCGCGGCCATCAAGCTCGTGATGGAACAGATGGAGTCGATGGCGCCACGCCTCGCCGCGTGAGTCGGCGTGTCCACAGGGATGCGAGAACGGCTGACCGGGTTGGGCGGTTTTCGGTAGGTTCTCGGGCATGCCCCGACGTCCGCTCGTGCCCGCCGCTGCGCCCACCCGAGTGCCACGCCGGTTGCCGCCCGGTCGAGCGGCCGTCCGTCAGGCTGGCGCCGTCCTTATCGGGATGCTCGCTGCCGCGCTCGCGGGCTGTACCGGAACGACCACCGCCACGCCGACTGCGACCGGAACCTCGACCCGGGCCTCGACCTCGACCTCGACCTCGACAGCGACCTCGACAGCGACAACAAGCCCGACACCCTCACCGACAACCACGCCGCCTCCCGTCCGGCCCGCAGCGATGGACGAGGTGAGCGTCGGCGGTGCGATCGCGACTGCCACGTACTTCCTGCAGCTGTTCCCGTACGTCGCTAACTCTGGGGACCTCAGCGAGTGGAGAGCGCTCAGCCACGCCGAATGCACCTTCTGCGCGAGCGTTAGCAGCGAGGTCGAAGGATTGGTGGCGCTCGGCCAACACCAGGAAGGAACCGACATCTCGATTGTCTCTGCGACTGCGAGCGAGGTCACGCCGGGCGTCTGGTTCTTGGTCGAGCTCACCTACACCGAGGGCCCGTGGCGCGTCCTGGACGGCACGGGGAGGATCGCGGACGCAGCAGTGGCCGCAACGTCCATGCACGGCAGCTTCGCTGTCATTCGCGAGGGCGACTGCTGGCTGATCCGAGCCGGACAGGCCCAGGTGGCCGGTGCCTGAGCGGCTGCTTCGCGGCGCCCTCATCGCCATCTGGGTGGCGACGACGGCGATGATTCCGTGTGCCGCGGCGGCGATTGCGACCGGGGGCGGGACTCAGGACGACGCCGTGGTGCTCTCGGCGCGGGAGAGTGCTCAGCGGGCAGCGGCGTGGAACGCGGCGGTGGCGTCGGGTGATTCGGTGGCGGCGTTGGTGGAGTATGCGCGGGGTGTGCAGTGCAACGTGTCGTCGGCGGTGTTGACCACTCAGCTGAATGGTCCGTGCCCGCCGGCTCAGGGCGCCGCCGTGCTCCCCGACTGCGGACCGGGCAT
>JABBOW010000180.1 GCA_012927595.1 Cellulomonas sp. | reverse complement strand
CACGACCCACCCACCCCTGACCGTCGTCGAACGACGCACCCACCTCATCGCCGACACCTGCAACACCAACCCCCACGGCCCCGGCTGCTAACCACACACACCACCCACACCACGACCCCCTAGAGTCGGTGCCATGACGAGCGACGACGCCCTGGAGGCCCCAGGGACGGGCTACCGCAAGGGGCCGGTGCTGCTGCGTGGCGACCAGATCCCGACGACGACGTCCGACCAGCGTCTGCTCTCGGGCGACGGCGACGCGAGCTGGCTCCACGACGACCCGTGGCGGGTGATGCGCATCCAGAGTGAGTTCGTCGAGGGCTTCGGGGCGCTCGCCGAGATCGGTCCCGCGGTCAGCGTGTTCGGCTCGGCCCGGGTCGCGGCCGACCACCCGGACTATGCGATCGCTGAGGCAGTGGGCCGGGGGTTGGTCGAGGCCGGGTACGCAGTCATCACCGGCGGTGGCCCGGGCATCATGGCCGCCGCGAACAAGGGTGCCAACCAGGCGGGCGGCCTGTCGATCGGGCTGGGCATCGAGCTGCCTTTCGAGCAGGGTATGAACCAGTGGGTCGACCTCGGGATCAGTTTCCGGTACTTCTTCGCGCGCAAGATGATGTTCGTCAAGTACGCCCAGGGCTTCGTGGTGCTGCCCGGCGGGTTCGGGACCCTCGACGAGCTGTTCGAGGCGCTCACGCTCGTGCAGACGCACAAGGTGACTGGATTTCCGATCGTGCTTGTGGGCAGTGCGTACTGGCGGGGACTGCTCGAGTGGATCGCTGGCCCGGTCGTCGACCGCGGCATGATCAGCCGTGCCGACCTCGACCTCCTCACGATCGTCGACGACCCTGGCGAGGCCGTGCGCATCGTGTGCGAGCGGGGCGCCGAGCTGCGCGCCGCGGAGCTCGCTGCGGTGCGGCGAGAGGCCAAGGCGCGCCGCCGGGCAGCCGCGGGCAACGGTCCGTGACCGCCTCGGCGTCATGACGGACGCACGTGTCGGCGGCGTCCCCGCCGCGGGAGCTGACGTCCGTCTGCGGGGGCGGACCTTCGGCCCGGACCATCTCGTGGTGATGGCTGTCGTCAACCGCACGCCCGACTCGTTCTACGCTCCGGCACGCTTCGACGACGCAGGTGCCGACGCCGCCGTCGCCCGTGCCGTCGAGGAGGGTGCCGACATCGTCGACCTCGGCGGGGTCCGAGCCGGTCGCGGTACCCGCGTGAACGCCGCCGAGGAGATCGCCCGCGTCATGCCGCTCGTCGAGCGCGTGCGTGCGCGCCACCCCGAGCTGCTGGTGAGCGTCGACACGTGGCGGTCCGAGGTCGCGCGAGCGGCCGCGCTGGCGGGGGCCGACCTGCTCAACGACACCTGGGCGGGCCACGACCCCCGGCTCGTCGAGGTGGCCGCCGAGTTCGGCATCGGCGTCGTGTGCTCGCACACCGGCGGCGCGAGGCCGCGGACCGATCCTCTCCGGGTCGAGTACCCACGCAGTGATCCCGGCGCGGGCGGGCCGAGCGAGCCGGGGGATCCGCTCGACGGCGTGGTCGACGACGTGGTGCGCGTGCTCGCCGCCGCGGCGGCGCACGCGGTCGAGCTCGGGATCGACCCGGCGAGCGTCCTGGTCGACCCGACGCACGACTTCGGCAAGAACACCTGGCACTCGTTGCACCTCGTGCGGCGCACGCAGGCCCTCGTGGCGCTCGGCCACCCCGTGCTCGTGGCCCTGTCCCGGAAGGACTTCGTGGGGGAGACCCTCGACCTGCCGCCTGACGAGCGGCTCGAGGGCACGCTCGCGGCGACGTCGGTCGCGGCCTGGCTCGGGGCACGGGTGTTCCGCGCGCATGACGTGCGTGCGACCCGTCGGACGCTGGACATGATCGCGGCCATCCGGGGGGACGCGGTGCCCGCCCGAGCCGTCCGGGGGCTCGCGTGAACGCCGACGGCACCAGCGTCGTCGAGCGGGCACCCGTGTCGTCGTGGTCGGTGCGGGCCGATCCGCGCCGGTGGTCGTGGTGGGCGCGCGCCCTCGGCGCGTACCTCGCGACGAGGGCGTTCAGCGCCGTGGTGCTCGTCGTCGTCGCGCAGTTCCAGGTCGCGAACAGCTGGACCCCGGCCAAGCCGTCGTACCTGCGCTTCACGGGTCTGATGTGGGACGCCAGCTGGTACCGCACGATCGCCGAGCACGGCTACCCCGCAGTGCTGCCGCGCGGCGCGGACGGCCTCGTGGAGCAGAACCCGTGGGCGTTCTTCCCGCTGTTCCCGTACCTCGTGCGCGGGGTCATGATCGTGAGCCGAGCGCCCTGGTACGTCGCGGCGCCGCTCGTGTCGCTCGCGCTCGGGGTGCTCGCCGCGGTCGTGATCTACCGGCTCATCGAGCGCGGAGCGCCTCGTGCCGTGACGGCTCGTCCGGGCCTTCCCCTCGCCACGGTCGTGCTGCTCGGGCTGTTCCCGTCCGCCGCGGTCCTGCAGATCGGGTACACCGAGTCCCTCGCGCTGCTGCTCGTCGCGGCCTCGCTGCTGGCGATCGTCGAGCGCCGGTACGCCTGGGCTTCGCTCGCCGTGCTGGCACTCGGGTTCACGCGTTCGGTCGCTCTGCCGATGGCGGTCGTCGTCGTCGTGCACGGTGTGGTCAGGTGGCGGGCGAGCCGGCGCGGGGAGGACAGGCTCACCCTGCCCGACGTCGTGGGGCTGGGGCTGCTCGCCGGCACGGCGGCGGTGTCCGGCGTCGCCTGGCCCCTGATCTGCGGGTGGGTGACCGGCGAGTCGGACGGTTACCTGCAGACTCAGGGTTCGTGGCGCGGGGTCCGGGAGATCCAGCCGTTCGTCCCGTGGGGCTACGTGTCGCGGTTCTGGTTCGGCGACTGGGCGCCGCTCATCCTGATCGTCGGATTCGGGCTCGTCATCGCGTGCCTTGTCGTACCCGCCGCTTGGCGGCTCGGCAACGAGCTGCACGTGTGGTCCGCGGCGTACCTGGTGTACATCTGTGGGGCGATCGAGCCGGGCAGCAGCCTCGCCCGGTTTCTGCTGCTCGCGTTCCCGCTCGGTGCGGTGACCGCCGGGCTCGTGACGCAGCCACCGACGCGGCGACGTGCCTGGTTCGCTCTCGTGGCCATCCTGATGGCCGGCCTGCAGATCGTGTGGATCTCCAACACCTGGCGGCTGACCCCTCCGAGCGGGTGGCCGCCGTGAGCCTGGCGCGGCGCTGACGACCAGCCTGCCGCTCTCACCTGGGTGGGTGCACGTCTCGACCACAGCAGGCGGTGCGGGTGAACTAGACTCTGAGGTGGACATCCGGTTGCTGAGGTCGTCGACGTGCGCGCTCACCCTCGGGCAGAGCGCTCACGCGATGAGCGGCCGGTCGAAGCGACGTTAAGGAGATCCCCGCATGGCCGCGATGAAGCCGAGGACCGGTGACGGCCCCCTCGAGGTCACCAAGGAGGGACGCGGCATCGTCATGCGCGTTCCGCTCGAGGGTGGCGGCCGTCTGGTAGTCGAGCTCAACGCCACCGAGGCGCGTGAGCTGGGCGAGGCCCTGACGTCTGTCGTCAGCTGACCCGTTGGCACGCATAAGGGGTCCCCAGGCGCGCACGAGCATGGGGCGAGCACTGCCGGAGGTGGTCGTCGAGGTCGGGTCAGTCGCGGCGACTGCCTTGCTGCTCGACTCGGACGTCGACGCGCTCGCGGTTCCGGTTGCTCCTGCTGTCCCGGGAGAGAGCGATCTGCAGCCACGCGCGGGGACGGCCGATGCTGCGGCGCGGTACGGCATCGCGCTCGCCGAGCTCGCTGAGCGCACTGGTCTGACCGGTGCGCCGGGCGAGGCCTACACGGTTCACCTCCCGCACCCGGTGGGGCGTCGCGGAGCCGGCGGGGAGTTCCCGTGGCACGGGCTCGCCCCGCGCATCGTGCTCGTGGGTGTCGGTGCGGGCTCCCCGGCTGACCTGCGCCGGTCCGGTGCCGCCCTGGCTCGCGCGACGCGCGGGTTGCGGCGCGTGGTCACGTCGGTGGCCTCCGAGGCCGGCGCGCAGGCGCCTGCAGCGGTTCGCGCGTTCGTCGAGGGGTACCTGCTGGGTGCCTACCGGATGCCCTCGCAGGCTTCCGAGCCGTCGCCCGCGGACCGTGAGAGCCAGCGCCCAGCGGCCCAGCTCGTGCTTCTCGGCACCGAGGGCGACCCGCGCGCCGACCAGATCGCGGCTGCGGTGGCCGAGGCCGGGATCGCGGCCAACGCCACCTGGCTGGTCCGCGACCTGGCGAACACCCCGTCGAACACCAAGGACCCCGCCTGGTTGGCCGACCAGGCCGTGCGGCTCGCCGAGGCCGCCGGGTTGAAGTTCACCGTGCGCGGACCGGAGGAGCTCGCTGCCGAGGGGTTCGGGGGCATCCTCGCGGTCGGCTCGGGCTCCGCGTCGACGCCCCGGCTCGTGACCGTCGAGTACACCCCGACGGGCGAAGCGCCATCCGGCGGGTGGCGTCACGTGGTCGTCGTCGGCAAGGGGATCACCTACGACACGGGTGGCCTGTCGATCAAGAAGCGCGAAGCCATGGTACCGATGAAGACAGACATGGCCGGCGCTGCCGTTGCGCTCGCGACCGTGCTGGGCGCGGCCGCTGCGCGGATCGTGCACCGGGTGACCGCGGTGCTGCCGCTCGCCGAGAACCATGTGGGCGGAGCGTCCTACCGCCCCGGCGACGTCTTGCGCCTCTACGGCGGCACGACGGTCGAGATCTCGAACACCGACGCCGAGGGACGCATCGTCCTCGCGGACGCGCTCGCCTTCGCTGACGCCCGGCTCGACCCAGACATCCTGATCGACGTCGCGACGCTCACCGGGGCCGCAAGCATCGCCCTGGGTCGGTTGCAGGCCGCGCTGTACTGCGCCGACCCCGAGCTCGCGGCTGCGATCGAGGCTGCGTCGGTCGAGTCCGGCGAACCGGTGTGGCACATGCCGCTCGTCGAGGAGTACCGCGACGCGGTGCACTCGGACGTCGCTGACCTGCGGCACGTCGCGAGCGATCGCTCGTACGGCGCCGGCTCGATCACCGCCGCGCTGTTCCTGCGGGAGTTCGTTGGCTCGCGGCGCTGGGTCCACCTCGACATCGCCGGGCCGGCTCGGGCGAGTGCGGACAAGCACGAGATCACCGAGGGGGCGACGGGTTTCGGCGTGCGCCTGCTGCTGAGCTACCTCGCCGCGGCGGGCTGATCGACCTGGGCCGCAGCCCGGCAGCTGGGTGCCAGACCGATTCGCGCCGCACCGATCAGCGCCGCACCGATCAGCGCCGGGCGGACCGGCCTCGCCGCAGTTGCTCAGCGCCGGACCGCGACCAGCAGACCGTCGCCGCACGGGATGAGTGCGGGCACCAGGCGCGGGTCGTCGCGCGCGCTGCGCCCGATCTCGCGGATGACCGTCGTGACCTCGTCGCGCCGGGCCGGGTCAGCGACGCGGTCGTGCCACAGCGCGTCGTCGACCGCGAGGACACCGCCGGGACGCAGCAGGCGCAGCGCCTGCTCGACGTACTCGGGGTAGCTCTCCTTGTCGGCATCGACGAACACGAGGTCGTAGGCGCCGTCGGTCAACCGGGGGATCACGTCGAGCGCCCGCCCCGAGATGGTACGCGTACGGGTCGACCGGAGACCCTCCTCGGCGAACGCCTCCTTCGCGGCACGCTGGTGCTCGACCTCGATGTCAATGGTCGTCAGGACGCCGTCGTCGGGCATCCCGCGCAGGAGGTAGAGCGAGCCGACGCCGGCGCCCGTGCCGATCTCCACGACAGCGCGGGCCTGTGCCGCCGCAGCGAGCACGCGCAGGACGGCACCCGAACCCGGCAGGACCGGCGTGCAGCCGAGCTGCCCCGCCCGCTCGCGCGCGCGCAGCAGCGTGTCGTCCTCGGGGAGGTAGCCCTCGGAGTAGACCCAGCTCTGGGCCTTGTCGCTGGAGATGGTGTCCTCCCGGAAGAGCGTGGGACGTGCAGGTGCGGTCGTCGGCAGCCTATCGCCGCGGCTCGCCGGAGCGTGGGAGGCCGTGGGACGGCGCCGCGTCGGCTGGGTGCCGACCCAGCGCGAACGCGAACGACGATCCTGGGACAATGGCCTGGCGCGTACACGCGCGCAGCGGAAGGAAGCAGATGACCATCAGCAGCCCGGACGGCGCCTGGCTGGCCCCGTCGTGGGAGGAGATCGTCCGCGAGCACTCCGCGCGCGTGTACCGCCTCGCCTACCGGCTCACCGGGAACCAGCATGACGCCGAGGACCTCACCCAGGAGGTCTTCGTCCGGGTCTTCCGGTCGCTGTCGACGTACACCCCCGGAACGTTCGAGGGCTGGCTGCACCGCATCACGACCAACCTCTTCCTCGACCAGGTCCGCCGCCGCGCCCGCATCAGGATGGACGTGATGGGGGACGAGGCCGACCGCTATCCGACCGCCGAGGGCACGTCGACGCCCGAGCGCGCGTTCGAGCACGCCAACCTCGACCGAGACGTGCAGCACGCTCTCGACGACCTGTCGCCCGAGTACCGCGCGGCGGTGGTGCTCTGCGACATCGAGGGGCTGTCGTACGAGGAGATCGCCGTGACCCTGGGCATCAAGCTGGGTACGGTGCGCTCGCGGATCCACCGGGCACGCGCCCGGCTGCGCGTCTCGCTCGAGCACCGCGCACCCACTGCACCGCTCGAGCTGCAGACGGTCGACGAGGTGGGCGCACCATGAGCCACCTCGGGGACCGCATCAGCGCGCTCGCCGACGGCCAGCTGTCTCCCGCGTCGACCGAGCGCGCGCTGGCCCACGTCGCGACGTGCTGCCTGTGCACCTCCGAGCTCGCGTCCGCGCGCGCGGCACGACGCGCCGTGGCCTCGGCAGATGCCGTCGCTCCGACCGCCGATCTCACGGCTCGACTGCTCTCGCTCGCGGGAGCTGGACCCCGCGGCGGCGGCAGCGAACGGGTCGACCCGGGGGCGGGCGCGGGCGTCCGCGCGCGGGTCGCCCCGTTCGCGTACCCGGCTGCCGGCGGTGTCTCGTCGGGCGGGATCTCCCGACTCGACCGGGGCGTGCCCCCGCACACCCTGACGGGTGACCTGACCGCTCGACGGTCGATGCGCCGGATCACCGTCGGTTCACTCACCGGCCTCGGGGTCATGGTCGTGACGCTCTTCGTACTGGGCGACGGGCCCGCGGTCCTGCCGTCGGACGGCCCGGCCCAGTCCTTCGCGCTGCTCGGGGCAGCGACAACGATCGCCGCCCCTGCGGTCGCTGCCGGCGGCTCAGGTGCAGTGTCGGCCGAGTCGGGGCGACCGTCGTCGCGGACGACGCCGCCACCTCGGGCGCGCCGGACTACATCGGGTGGATGCGAGCGCACGGCTGGACCGCGCCCACGCAGGTTCCCGTCGGGTGGTCGGTAACGGCCGTCCGCTTTCTCGACGAGACGACGCTCGAGGTCGACCTCGTCGGCCCGTTGGGCACGCTCGTCGTGACAGAGCGGCACGGCCGCCTTGACACCGACGCACTCAGCGGGACCGAGCGGAACTTCGTCGCTGACCGCACGGTGTACGTTCTCTGCGCGACGCCGTGGCACGCCGCATGGCAGTCGGGCGACACCGTCGTCGAGGTCGTTGCGGCGACCGGGTCCGGCGATGTCGAGAAGCTGGTCGCGCAGTTCCCGCTCGACGCGTACGACGAAGGCGTGCCGGCACGGATCACGCGAGGATGGGGCACCATGACGCAGACGCTCGCGCAGCCGTGACGACCCCCGACCAGCCCGCGAACCCGTTCGCGCCGCCGTCGAACCGCGTCCCCGACCCTGGCACGCCGCCCCCGAGCGCCACCCCTGCGGGCGCCCCGTCAGTGGTGGCGTCGCCTGCCGGTTCCCCACACACCGGCAACCCGTATACCGGCAACCTGTACGCCGGCTCGTCGTACGTCGGTGCGCCACCGACCGGCACGTCCACCGACGCAGCACCGCACGGCGGTCCGGCGGCGGTGTGGGGGACGGGATACCCGCCGCCCCCCGCCCCCGCCGGCTCCGGAGCGGAGCGGTCCGGGCGTCGTCGCGGGCTGACGTTCGGCGGCACCGCGCTGGTCGTCGTGCTCGCCCTCGCGGCCGGCGCCATCGGGGGTGTGGTCGGCACGCGCCTCTTCGCCGACGACCACCTGGCCTACGCAGGGCTCCCGGCTGCGGTGGGGACAGGCGCGGGAGACCGTGCACCCGAGTCGGTCGCGGGGATCGCGGCGCGGGTTCTGCCCAGCGTCGTGTCGATCCAGGTCACCGGCCCGGATGGCTCGGCCACCGGGTCCGGATTCGTCCTGCGTCAGGACGGGTACATCCTCACGAACAATCACGTCGTGGCCGGCAGCGATGTGGCCGGCACGACCATCGGCGTCCTTTTCGCGGACGGCAGCGAGTCCGCAGCGACCGTCGTCGGAGCGACGGCCGACTACGACCTGGCTGTCGTCAAGGTCGACCGGACC
>JABBOW010000155.1 GCA_012927595.1 Cellulomonas sp. | reverse complement strand
AAGGCACAGCCCTGGAGCCGTGCCGCGCCCGACCCGGCCGCGCAGCTGGTGCAGCTGGGAGATGCCGAACCGGTCAGCATCGAGGACGACCATCGCCGTCGCGGCCGTGATGTCCACCCCGACCTCGATGACCGTGGTCGACACCAGGACGGGCACGCGGCCAGTCGTGAAGTCCGCGAGTGCCCGGTCCTTCTCGTCGGCCGCCATGCGGCCGTGCAGCGTCCCGATCTCGATCCCTGCGAGCGCGGGCAGCGCACGTAGCTCGTCGGCGACCTCGAGCACCGCGCGCAACGGTCGACGCGGCGGCGGCGCGTCGATGCCCAGCCCGTCGACGCCCAGCCCGTCGACGTCCGGGCCGTCGGCGTCCCACGAGAGCAGGTCGGCGCCGTCGTCGTCCCCTGCGCCTCGGCTCGAAGCGGTGCTGCGGCGCGAACCCGGGCGCTCGTCGTCCGGGTCGATCCGCGGGCATACGACGAAGGCGCGGCCGCCCTTCTCGACCTCCTCCCGCACGCGTTGCCACGTCCGGGCTACCCAGGTCGCGTTGTCGGCGGGCACCACGACCGTCGTGACCCCGCTGCGGCCCGCCGGGATCTCCGAGAGCGTCGAGGTCTCAAGGTCTCCGAAGACCGTCATCGCGACGGTGCGCGGTATCGGGGTCGCGGTCATGACGAGAAGGTGCGGGGTCTGGGCGGCCTTCGCGCGCAGCGTGTCGCGCTGCTCGACGCCGAACCGGTGCTGCTCGTCGACGACCACGAGCCCGAGGTCAGCGAACTGCACCGTCTCCGAGAGCAGCGAGTGCGTCCCCACGACGATGCCCGCGCGCCCGCTCGCCGCGTCGAGCAGGTTCTCGCGTCGCGCCGATGCACCCTGCGAGCCGGTGAGCAGTGCGACGCGCGTGCTCAGGTCGTCGCCGCCGAGGAACCCGCCCTCCGCGAGGTCGCCCAGCAGGGCACGCAGCGTGCGCACGTGCTGCGCCGCCAGCACCTCGGTCGGGGCCAGCAGCGCTGCCTGGCCGCGCGCGTCGACGACCTGGAGCATCGCCCTCAGCGCCACGACGGTCTTGCCTGAGCCGACCTCGCCCTGCAGCAGCCGTTGCATCGGGTGCGCGGCCGCGAGCTCGACCTCGAGCTCGGCACCGACGGCCCGCTGGCCGTCGGTGAGCGTGAACGGCAGGCGTGCGTCGAAGGCGTCGAGGAGGCCGCCCACAGCCCGCGGACGGGCGATCGCCGGCGAGCCCGCGGCCAGCTGACGCCGACGCGCGAGCTCGGCCTGGAGCACGAACGCCTCTTCGAACCGCAGCCGGTCACGGCCTCGGCGCCACTGCTCGTCGGTGAACGGCTCGTGCACGTCGGTGAGCGCCTCGCGCAGCCCCACAAGACCGCGCGCCGACCGGACCTCCGCCGGGATCGGGTCGGGCAGGTCGTCGTCGGTCAGGGGGTCCAGGACCGTGCGCACGCAGCGCTGGACTCGCCAGGTGGGGACAGCCGCCGAGGCCGGGTACAGCGGGATCGGGCGCGACGCCTCGACGAGCGCAGCCGCCTCGTCGTCCACGTCCACGCCGATGAGCTGATAGTCGGGGTGCGTGAGCTGTCGCTGGCCGCGGTAGTCGGACACGACTCCCGTGAACAGTCCGGTGCGACCCGGCACGAGGCGTTGCTCGTGCGCGCGCAGCACTCCCCGACGCTTCGCGAAGAACGTGAGCTGCAGGGTGCGCGCGCCGTCCGTGACGACCGCCTGGAGCATCGCGCCGCCGCGTGAGCGCATCTCGCGGACGGTGACCTGCCGGACCTCCGCCTGCACCGTCACGTGCTCCCCGACGACGAGGTCGGTGAGGTTCGTCAGGGTCCCCGGCTCGGTGTAGCGGCGTGGGTAGTGCCGCAGCAGGTCACCCGTGGTCCTCAGGCCGAGCTTGGCGAGGGGGGCTGCGGTCCGCTCGCCCAGCACGCGGGAGAGCGCCTCGTCCACCCTGGAACCCGGCCGCACGACAGCATCGTCAGGGACGCTCACCGGCCACTTCCGATCAGGCGATTCATCAGTCCAGACCCAACCAGAACGCCGGCAGCCCTCGCACCGGACCGGTGCCGAGCACGGCGAGGTCCGGCCACCGCTGCGTGACCTCGGCCTCGAGAGCCGCCCGCAGCCTGTGGTCGACGCCGGGGCCCGTGAGGACAGTCAGGGTCTGCCGCTGGGCAGCACCTGGACCGACGGCGACACCTGCGAGAAGAGACTCGACCGCCACGAGCGCCGCGGCGAGGTCGGCCTGCTCGACGACGGTCGTCCGCAGGCGGCCCAACGCCGCCGTGGCCCCTGCGACTCTGCGCCCAGCATCCTCGGCGCCGGCGAGCGCGATGACTGCGACCGTGACGCGCAGCTCGTCGTGGGCGTCCAGCACGTCGACCGTCGTCCCGCTGGGGGCGAGCGAGCGCGCTGCCTCACGGGCCGCGTGCGCGCCCGACGGGTCGCCGGGGAGCACGACGACGCGACGAGTCCCCGCGTCGGTGATCGCCCGGACGAGGTGATGCGCCTCGAGCGCGGCACCGTCGCAGCGCACCACCGTGACGGCCCCCGCGAGCGCGTGCGCGGCTCCGAGGTCGAGCGACCCTGTGCAGGCGACCACACCCAGCTCGTTCGGCACGCCGTCCGTGAGGCGAGCGCCCAGCAGACGCACGACGACCTGCTCGCGCGCACCGACCGCGGCAGCCTCGACCGCCCGGCCGGGGTGGTCGGTGTGCACGTGGACCTGCCACAGGCCCTCCGCCCCGACCACGGCCACGGAGTCGCCGAGCGCCTGCATGCGGGTGAGCAAGGTCGGCCCGAGATCGGCCCGGCCGCCCGGTCCACCGCTGCTTCGCACGAGCATCATGACCTCGAACGCCCCGCCACCCTCGGGTGCCACGTGCGCCGCGACGAGGTCGATCGGCTCAGGCAACCAGGACAGGTCGCTCCCGGCATCGGCAGGAGCGCCGTCCCTCACGACCACGTCCCGGAGCGCGTCGAGCAGGACGAGCAGGGCGCAGGCACCCGCGTCGAGGACATGGGCCGCAGCGAGGACCGGGTGCTGCGCGCTGATCTGCGCGAGTGCGGTGTGCGCTCGCGTGGACGCGGCGGCCAGCACTCCGGCAAGGTCGGCGCCCGAGGCGGCAGCGTGCAGCGCTGCGTCAGCGACGACGCGCGCGAGGGTGAGGACGGTCCCCTCCTGGGGATCGGCCACCGCCCCGAGGGCCTCCTGACCGGCCACTGCCAGTGCGCGGGCGAGCTCGGCGGGACCGGCGGACGACGGCAGGGCCCCGGCTAGCCCCTCGATGTATTGGCTCACGATGACGCCCGAGTTGCCACGTGCCGACACGAGCGCGCCGCTTGCGAACACGCGGGCGACGGCGTCGGCCCCCGCCGGCCCCTCGAGCGCGGCCACCGCGTCGGCGCCGCCCGAGACGGTGAGGAGCACATTGGTCCCGGTGTCCGAGTCGGCGACGGGGAACACGTTGAGGGCGTCGATCCGCCCGCGCGCTACGCCGAGCGCCGCCGTGGCTGCGTGCGCCCAGGCGCGCACATCCGTCCCGTCCAGGCGTTGCACCGCGTTCCCGTCCTCGTCTCGTCGTGCGTCCCCACACGATGCCGCATCGGACCCACATTTGGGTCGCGCCGCCCCCATGGGCTAGTCTTCCCAGGTTGCCCGGCCGTGTCCGGGCGGCCGTGTCCGGGCGATGGTGGCGCACCCGTGCTCGACGGACAGCATCAGCTGGACGGCAGCGTGTCGCGCCCCACCCCAGACCAAGACAGGCCGTTCTACGGCGTGCACGACCGAACCAGGAGAAGACCGTGGCTGCTAACTGCGACGTCTGCGCCAAGGGCCCGAGCTTCGGGAACAGCGTCTCGCACTCTCACCAGCGGACGCGCCGCCGTTGGAACCCGAACATCCAGCGCGTGCGTGCCGTCGTCGCCGGTACCCCCAAGCGTCTGAATGTCTGTACTTCGTGCCTCAAGGCCGGCAAGGTGCAGCGCGCGGTCTGACCGCCCCCAGACTCGACCCGAAGGCCCGCGAGGTTCATTCCTCGTGGGCCTTCGGGCTGCCCACCCGGTGTGGCATCGTGAGGGCATGGTCGAACAGCTCGACGAAGTGAAGATCCGGACCGCTGCCGAGGCCGACGCCGTGGCGATCGCGAACGTTCACGTGCACTCCTGGCAGGAGGCCTATGAGGGAATCGTCCCCGCCGAGCACCTTGCCGCTCTCGACCCGGTGGCGCGCGCGGCCGAGTGGACGCAGTTCTTGCGGAACGGCCCGCATGACCACGTCCGGACGTGGCTCGCCGAGTCGCCGTCGGGCGTGCTCGGCTTCGTCACGCTGGGGCCGGCCCGCGACGAGGACGCGAACCGCGGCGACCACGAGATCTACTCGATCTACCTCGAGCCCGGTGCCTGGGGGCACGGCGTCGCGCGCGACCTGCTGCGCACGGTCATCACCGAGGTCGGCGGGCGATCGGCCCTCACCCTGTGGGTGCTCGCGGCGAACGACCGGGCACGCCACTTCTATCGCCGCAACGGCTTCCAGGCCGACGGAACCGAACGCTTCGAGGACGTCGGCAGCGCCGAGCTCCTCGAGGTGCGCTACCGCCGCGGCTGACCAGCAGCCGGGCCCGACCGAACCCCCGCGGCCCCCCGCGCGAAGTGGTCCCATCCCGGTGAACCCGCTCCGGGAGCGACGCCCGCCACGAGCACACGCGTGACCTGTGCCCCGGTGCCCTCGTCCTCGAGTGCGGCACGCACCCGACCCACCACACGGAACGGTGCCGGGACCTGCGCACCGGCGGGGAACGTCGCGAGCAGCCCGTGATCCTCTCCCCCGGTCAGCACCCAGTCACGCGCCTGGGCGCCGAGTGCGACCGCGGCCCCCGCCAGACGCTCGAGGTCGGCCGCGAACGACACGGCCGGTTCGTCGAGGTCGAGCACGACGTCGCTCGCGCGAGCAATCCGGCCGGCGTCGCGCAGCAGGCCGTCGGACACGTCAAGCATCGCGGTGGCACCGCAACCGGCAGCGAGGGGCCCGGCCGCCAACGGTGGCTCGGGCCGCAGGTACGCGCCGACGAGGCCGATATCGAGCTCGCCACGCCCGGCCTCGAGCAGGGCCAGTCCCGCAGCAGACCATCCCCCCACACCGGCGTGCGCCACGACGTCCCCCGGCCGGGCGCCGGACCGGAGCACCGGGTCACGACCTTCCAGGTCGCCGTGCACCGTGACGGCGACCACCGCGACCGGCCCGGAGGACAGGTCGCCGCCAACGACGCCGACGCCCAGGGGGGCGCACACCGCTGCGAGCCCCCGCGCGAGCCCTTCGACCCACGACGCCGGCAGGTCGGCGGGAATGACGAGCGCGACCACCAGGGCGGTCGGGCGCGCGCCCATCGCCGCGATGTCGGCGAGATTCTGAGCGGCCGCACGTCGGCCGACGTCCTCACCGCTCGACCAGCGCCGACGGAAGTGGCGGCCCTCGACGAGCACGTCGGTCGACACGACCACGCGGCCGTCCGGTACGGCCACGACCGCGGCGTCGTCCCCGGGTGGGACCAGCGTGGCGACACCGAGCGGCAGCTGCGGGAATATCAGGGCGAGCAGGTCGTCCTCGGACAGGTCGGCGACGGTCGGCTCGTCAGGGGAACTCACGTCCGCCACCGTATCCCTCCGGCGCCCTGCCTCCGCGCCTGCCGCCGAGGGACGCACCAGCCGGGCGTGGGACGCGTTAGCGTGAGAACGTGACCGACCCGTCGACCCGCACTGCCCCGACGCAGCGCACGACAGGGCGCCATCGGCGGGGCTCCGGCACGCGTCTGGGGCACGGGCGGCGCGTGCCGACCGCCGCGGTCCTGCTGGGCACCCTCGCTGCGTGCGCACCTGGGGTGTCGGTCCCCGAGGCTCCGAACGGCACCGACCCGGTCTGCGCGAGCGTCGTCCTCGCTCTCCCGGCCCAGCTGGGCGACCTGCCGCGACTGCGCACGACGAGTCAGGCCAGCGCCGCCTGGGGCACCACGGCGGCACCCGTCGTGCTCCGGTGCGGCGTCGCGGTCCCCGGCCCGACGACTGTGCACTGCGTGAGCGTGGAGACGCCCGGCGGCCCGAGCATCGACTGGCTCGCGCTCGCCGACGACCCCGCCGCACAGGGCGCCACGAGCTGGACCTTCACGACGTACGGCCGCGCCCCGGCCGTCCAGGTCCGCGTGCCCGCAGCCGTCGCGAGCTCGCACTCGACCTCGTTCCTCGACCAGCTCGGCCCGGCCATCGCGCAGGTCGATCCGACGCGGGCGTGCCTCTGAGCCTGCCCCGCCCGAGGCAAGGTCTCAGCGCAGGCCGGTGGGGCGGTGCAACGCGAGCTGCAGCAGCTCGTCGATCAGGTCGGCGTAGGAGAGCCCGGTCGCCTGCCACATCCGGGGGTACATGGAGAAGGGAGTGAAGCCCGGCATCGTGTTGATCTCGTTGACGATGACGTCGCCTTCTGGGGTCACGAACACGTCGACCCGGGCAAGTCCCTCGCAGCCGACGGCCTCGAACGTCCGCACTGCCACCTCGCGGATCTCGCGGACCAGCGCCTCGGGCAGATCGGCGGGGCACGAGAGCGTGACCCCGGCCTCGTCGAGGTACTTGGCCTCGAAGTCGTAGAAGCCGTAACGGGTATCGGTCACGACGATCTCGCCGGGCAACGACGCGCGCGGTCGGGCACCGTCACGGCCGCCGAGCACCGCACACTCGATCTCGCGTCCGGTGATGCCTGCCTCCACGACGATCTTCGGGTCGTGGAGCTCGGCCGCCGCGCGCGCGGCCGGCAGGTCTGCGAGATCGTCGACCCGCGAGATCCCCAGGCTCGAGCCGGCCCGGGCAGGCTTCACGAACACCGGCAGCCCCAGTCCGCGGACTGTCTCGGTCCACGCCGCCGGGTTGCGCTCGTAGTCGCCGGGCCGCAGGACGGTGAACTCTCCGATCGGCAGACCCTGCCCTGCGAGCACGAGCTTCATGAAGTGCTTGTCCATGCCCACGGCGGAAGCCAGGACGCCTGCGCCGACGTAGCGGACATCGGCCAGCTCGAGGAGGCCCTGGAGGGTGCCGTCCTCCCCGAACGGCCCGTGGAGCAGGGGGAACACGACGTCGACCGCACCGAGCTGTCGCGGCAGGACGCCGTCCTCGAGGACCGTGACCGCGCGCTCGGCGGAGCCCTGCGGCAGGAGCACCTCGAGGGGGCCGTCCGCGACCTCGGGCAGGTGGCCGTCGACTATTGACCACCGGTCGGGGTCGTCCTCGACCAGCACCCAGCGGCCCGACGGGGTGATCCCGACAGGCAGCACGTCGTAACGCGTGCGGTCGATCGCCCGCAGGACGCCGCCTGCTGTCGCGCAGCTGATCGCGTGCTCACCCGAGCGCCCTCCGAACAGCAGCAGCACACGGGGTCGCGCACCGGGATCGGGCCTGAGGGTCGAGGTCGTCGGTGTCGTGTCCATCGCGCCCGACCTTACCTCGGCGACGGGCCGACCTCGGTAGGGTTTCGGCCATGCCTGATCCTTCGCTGCCCCTGGACCCGTCGACCGTCGTCGTCACCGCCGGTCGGCCCGCGCGGTCACCCGGGGCACCGGTCAACCCGCCCGTCGTGCTCTCCTCCACGTTCGTCTCGACCGGCGTACCGCCCGCCGGCGAGCTGTTCTACGGACGCAACGACACCCCGACCTGGCACCCGTTCGAGGTGGCGCTCGGCGCGCTCGAGCAGTCAGCCCACCCTGCGCTGGTGTTCGGCTCGGGCATGGCGGCGATCGCTGCCGCTCTCTCACTGGTGCCACCCGGCGGGCGGGTGGTCCTGCCCACGCACGCCTACGGAGTGACGCTTGCGTACGCGCACGACCTCACGGTGCGCTCCGGGATCGAGGTGGCCTCTGTCGACATCGCCGACACCAACGCAGTCGCAGCAGCGGTGCGCTCCGGTCGCCCGGCGTCGATGCTGTGGGTCGAGACCCCGACGAACCCGATGCTCGAGGTCGCCGACCTGCCCGCGCTGGTCGCCGTCGCGCACGAGGCCGGCGCGCTCGTCGCAGTCGACAACACGTTCGCCACCCCGCTCGTGCAGCGCCCGTTCGAGCACGGGGTCGACGTCGTCGTGCACTCGGTCACGAAGTACCTCGCGGGGCACAGCGACGTCGTGCTCGGAGCGGCCCTCGCCGACGACGCGGATCTGCACGCTCGTCTGCACGCGTATCGGACGCTGCACGGCTCGGTCGCCGGACCGTTCGAGGTCTGGCTCGCGCTCCGCGGGCTGCGCACGCTGGCGCTGCGGGTCGCGCGCTCGCAGGCGAGTGCGGCCGAGCTGGCCCGGCGCCTGTCCGAGCACCCCGCCGTGCTCGAGGTGCGGCACCCGAGCCTGCCGGCCGACCCGGGACACGCGCGCGCCTCGGCGCTCATGGAGGGCTACGGGTCGATCGTGGGTGTGCGCCCGCGCGGCGGCGCGGATGCCACGGACGCGGTCGTCGCCGCCGTGCAGCTGTGGGTCCCGGCGACGAGCCTCGGCGGCGTCGAGTCGACGCTCGAACGTCGCCGCCGGT
>JABBOW010000135.1 GCA_012927595.1 Cellulomonas sp. | reverse complement strand
CCGGCCTCGAGCGTCGCGACGGCCGCGGCCGCCCGGGCGCCTAGATCGTCCTCGCCGACCCCCCAGGGTCCGGCGATGACGAGCGGGATGCGGGCGTGGTCGACGAGCAGAGCGTCCACCTCATCGACGATCAGGTGGTCGCGCCGCCCGCCCAGCACCCGGTCCTCGTGCTTCTCGACCAACCCGTCACAGAGCGTGTCGAACCCGATCTGGGTCAGCGATCCGTACACGACGTCTGCACCGTAGGCGGCGCGCCGCGCTTCGGCCGTCGATGTCGACGTCACTGCAGCGACGCTGACCCCTGCCGCACGCAGTACCGGAGCCATCCACGCTGCGTCCCGCTCGGCCAGGTAGTCGTTCACGGTGGCGACATGCACCTGCCGACCCCGCCACGCTTCGAGGGTCGCGGCGAGGGCACCCACCAGGGTCTTGCCCTCTCCCGTGTCCAGCTGGACCGCCCTCCCGTCGAGCAGCGCCAGAACGGCCACCCACTGCTCGTCGTGCACCGTTGATCCGAGCTCGCGGTCCACGACCCGGTCGAGATACGCCGCGACCGCGCGCACGTCCATCCGGGAACCCGTGCTGGCCCAACGAGCTCGGAGCTCGTCGCGATCGCCCACGTCGCGCGCGGAAGCACGACCGGCCGCAACCGCGCGGTACCGGACCAGCGCCCGGCGCTCGTCCCGGTCAAGAATCCAGCTCAACATGGCATAGAGGCCTTCCGCCGCAACGAATGTAGCAACGCGGACGCTGGCGGACGTCAGCGGGCGAGACCCGTCTGGAGAGCCGGATCGGCGCCGCGTCAGCGCTGATCCAGTTCACAGCGCTTCAGCTCTGCCCTCGCAGGGAGGGCGATGACCCCTTGCGCCCGGAATCCCACGGACGAGGTCACGGCGCACCGGGACGTCGCGATTCGCGCCGCCTCATGGTCGAGTATTCGAGCGATACCACGACGCCACCCGCAACCGAGACCGCTGCTTCGCACAGGAGCAGCACGGAACGCGTGACAGTTCAGTTCGGCGGGCAGTCCTGTTCTATGCGGCTCGGCACCGCCGGGAGCTGGTTGTAGGGGTTCGACCCGGCGGTGTCCCACGAGCCGAGGAATGTTTCCTCGGTCGGGATGTCGGTGACGTCGTACCGGTCGTCGGCGAGGCAGGCGACGAGGGTGTCGGTGAGGTAGGTGCGGGCCCCGGCATCGCAGCCCGGCAAGGTGGCCCAGCGGATCGCCACGCTTCAGGAGGCCCGAGCCGTGCTCGCGATCGTCGGCCAGTACGACCTGGCGATCGACGTGTGGACCAGGACCCTCGACGACGTCCAGGGGCTCGAGGCGACCATCGAGGAGCGGATGCCCGGCGTCCAGATCGTCGGACGCGCCGTCGGGCTGCGCACCGTTGATCTGATGGGCCGCCTCCTCGACGACCCCGGCCCGGCATGGGGGTCGTCCCGCTCCCGGCCCACCTCACGGGGTGGACCGGTCTAGCGTCCGACCCCCAGCGTGAGCGACAGCAGCACCACGTTGAGCACGACGATGAGGAACGCGCTCGTCCAGCCCGCGACCCGCAGTGCGGGGGAGTCGACGTTCTCGCCCATGACCTCCCGGTTCCCCGTGAGCCGGATCAGCGGGATGAGGGCGAACGGGATGCCGAAGCTCAGGAAGACCTGGCTCAGCACGAGCGCCGACGTCGGCTCGACGCCGGCCGCGAGCACCCCGAGGGCGGGGATCAGCGTGACCAGTCGGCGGACCAGCAAGGGGACGCGCCGGTGCAGCAGACCGCTCATGATCGCCGCGCCCGCATAGGAACCGACCGAGGTCGACGCGAGACTCGAGGCCAGCAGGCCGAGCGCGAACACGACGCCGATGGTCGGCCCCAGAGTGGCGGTGATCGCGGCGTGGGTCCCGGCGATCGTGTCCGTGCCCGCGGTCCCGGCCAGGCTCGACGCCGCCACGAGCAGCATGCCGATGTTGACCGCACCGGCGACGAGCAGCGCGAGGGCGACGTCCCAGCGGGTGGCGCGGATGAGCCGCTTGCGGATCTCGGCGGCGGGGTGGTAACCGTGCCGGTCCCGCGCGAGCGCCGAGTGCAGGTAGATGGCGTGCGGCATCACGGTCGCGCCGAGCATCGACGCCGCGAGCAGCACCATGTCGGCGCTGTGCAGCCGCGGGACGAGACCGGCCAGCGCACCACGCAGGTCGAACGGGCTGACCAGGAGCGGCGCGAGGAACCCTGCCGCGATGATCACGAGGAGCGTCATTACGATGACCTCGAAGCGGCGCTGGCCGCGCGTGGACTGCACGGCGAGCAGCAGCATCGACGCGACTCCGATGACGACGCCGCCGGCCAGCAGCGGGAGACCGAGGAGCAGGTGCAGCGCGACGGCGCCGCCGATGACCTCGGCGAGGTCGGTCGCACCCGCGACGGCCTCGGCCTGCACCCAGAACAACCGGCGTGGCACCGGCCGCAGGCGCTGCCCGAGCAGCTCGGGCAGGCTGTGCCCCGTCGCGAGGCCGAGCTTCGCCGACTGGTACTGCACGATGACGGCCATGGAGTTGGCCATCACCAGCACCCAGACGAGCGTGTAGCCGTACCGCGAGCCCGCCGTGATGTTCGCTGCGACGTTGCCCGGGTCGACGTAGGCCACCGAGGCGACGAACGCGGGTCCGAGCAGCACGAGGCGCGACCGCCAGGATCTCACCGGGCGGTCGGCGGCGAGCGAGTGGCTGGTCACACCGTCCCCTTCAGGCGGGCTCCACCGGGCGGGCACGAGCATGCCGAACGCGAGCATCGGCGTGCGGCGACCTTACGTGCGCAGTTGCCCGACCTCCAAGACCGTGCGGGCGCGGGCTCGCGCGCGACCCGTTAGCCTGCAGGTCATGAGTGCTCTCAAGGTTCTGTTCATCGGCGGCAGCGGCGTCATCAGCTCGGCGAGCACGCGGCTCGCGGTGGAGCGGGGTATCGACCTGCACGTCCTCAACCGCGGCTCGAGCAACGCCCACCCGCTGCCCGACGGCGTCACCGCCTTGCGCGGGGACATCCGCGACGCGGAGTCGGTGCGGGCGGCTCTAGGTGATCTCGAGTTCGACGCCGTCGTCGACTGGGTCGCGTTCACCCCCGATCACGTCCGCGCCGACATCGAGCTCTTCACGGGCCGCACCGCGCAGTACGTCTTCATCAGCTCCGCCTCCGCGTACCAGACACCGCCCGCGCGCATCCCGGTCGTCGAGTCGACGCCGCTGCGCAACCCGTTCTGGCAGTACTCGCGCGACAAGATCGCGTGCGAGGACCTGCTCGTCGCGGCGTACCGCGAGTCGGGGTTCCCCGCGACGATCGTGCGCCCCTCGCACACCTACGACCGCACGCTCGTCCCGTTCGACGGCGGGTGGACCGCGGTCGAACGCATGCGCCAGGGCAAGGAGGTCGTCGTGCACGGTGACGGCTCGTCACTGTGGACCCTGACCCACCACGACGACTTCGCGAAGGGGTTCGTGCCGCTCCTCGGTCACCTGCGCACGATCGGCGACGCGTTCCACATCACCTCCGACGACGCGCTGACCTGGAACCAGATCGCCGACGCGCTCGCGTTCGCAGCCGGGGTCGAGGCGAGGATCGTGCACGTCCCGTCGGACGCGATCGCCGCCGCCGACCCCGACTGGGGTGCGGGGCTGCTGGGCGACAAGGCGCACTCGATGATCTTCGACAACTCCAAGCTGCGCAGCGTCGTCCCCGAGTTCACCGCGACGATCCCGTTCGAGCAGGGCGCCCGCGAGATCGTCGCCTGGCACGACGAGGACCCGACGCGCAAGCGGGTCGACCCGCGGATCGACGCCCTCATGGACCAGCTGGTCGAGACCTACCGCGTGGGCTGACCGCCGGGCGGGTCCTCAGGAGTGCTCGAGCACGACGACCGGGATCTCGCGCGTCGTCTTGCGCTGGTAGTCGGCGTAGTCCGGGTACGCCGCGACCGCGCGCTCCCACCAGAGGGCCTTCTCCCCGCCGTGCACCTCGCGCGCGACGAGGTCCCACTTCTGCGGACCGTCCTGCAGCTCCACCTCGGGGTGGGCCTTGACGTTGGCGAACCAGACCGGATTGTTCGGAGCGCCACCGAGGGAGGCGACGACGGCGTAGGCGTGGTCGTGCTTGACGCGCATGAGGGCGGCCTTGCGCAGCTTGCCCGACCTGGCGCCGACAGTCGTGAGGATGACGACCGGCATGCCGCGCAGGGTCAGCCCTTGCGTGCCGCCCGAGCTCTCGTAGAGGTCGACCTGATCGCGGACCCATTTCTGCGGGGCTGGCTCGTACTCACCGGAAAGTGGCATGAGGACAGTCAACACCGGGGCTGTCGATCGCGCGGGCAGGGACGCCCGTTGACGCGGGACCTGTCGGGTATGACGCCGGTCCCCGGTCCCCGGTACCCCGTCGGGCACGACGCCGCCAGACCCGCGGCGGGTCTGGCGGCGTCGTGCTCCCGGTCGGGCCGATCCCCGATCCCCGATCGAGCGGTCGCGGCTCAGGCGAAGCGGCGCCGTGCGAGCGTCGCGACGACCGAGCCGATGCCGAACAGAGCGATCGAGGCGAAGCCCCGGCCCACGTTGCCGACGCCCGCACCGTCGACCCCGGCGATCTCGATCGAGTAGGCGGTGGCCCCCGCAGCACCCGCCGGCGCCCCGTAGGCCATGCCCTCGTCCGCCGCGCGCTGTGCGCTGGCCGCGATGACCGCGTACTTCACGCCGTAGTCGGCCGCGGTCGCCTTGCCGTTCGACACGAGCACCGAGGTGCCTTGTGCCGAGAGCTGCGCGGCGCCGTCGACGAGGGCAGGCGCCCCGTCGGCGGCGGTCGTGAGCCCGTCGGCGAGGGTCGTCGACCCCGCAGCTGCCGTCCGGAGGCCGGATGCAAGACTGCCCGCGCCGGTCGCCAGGAGCGAGGTGCCGCTGGAGAGCTGCGCGGCACCGTCCGCGAGCGCGGGTGCGCCGCTGGCCGCCGTCGCCAGTCCCTCGGTCAGCGTCGTCGACCCCGCGGTCGCAGTGCGCAGACCGGACGCGAGGCTGCCCGCACCGGTCTCGAGCAGGGCCGTGCCCCCCGAGAGCTGGGTGGACCCGGCGACGAGCTGACCCGTGCCGCCGACGAGCTGGCCGGCGCCGGTGCGCAGCGCGGACGCTCCGCTCGAGAGCTGGCCAAGGCCGTCGACGAGCGTCTTGCCGCCGGCCGAGAGCTGCCCAACACCGCCGCGGGCGAGGTTGACGCCGCCGCGCAGCGTGAGCCCCTTCTGGTCCGCCTCGGTGGCGGCCGGGCTCCCGATCGCCGCGATCGCGGAGTGCAGGCCCTCGAGCAGACCGGGCTTGGCCGGGTCGCACAGGCCGACGTACGACACCGAGCTCAGGCCGCAGCCCATGGTGAGCAGGGCGACGTTGGCCGCCGGGTCGATCTTGGACTTGAGCGACGTGAGGCCCCCGTTGACGCCTGCCAGGTAGGCGGCTGCGCCGTCGAGCTGTGCGGCGCGGGTCCCGAGCGTCGTCGCAACGGCGACCAGGGCGTCGTGCGTCGCAGGCGAGATGCTGGCGTCGGCTGCCGCGGTCGTGACGTCGGTCGCTGCTGTGCGCAGGCTGTCGCCGTTACCTGCCAGAGCCGTCGCCTGACCAGCCGCGCCCTGCAGGTTGGTGAGGCCGACGACCGCCGCCGCGATCTGCGTGCGCAGCTGGTCGATGCCGTACAGCAGCGTCCCCGGCGTCGTCTTCGCGCCGATGCCGGCGGTCATCTTGGCCAGTCCGTCCGAGCCCTGGAGCTGGGCGAGACCGGCGTCGATCTTGGCAAGCCCGGCGTCGACCTGCGTCAGTCCGGCCAGCAGCGCGGGGACCTTGCTGCCTGCCGACTTGAGCCCGTCGTCGAGCTGAGCGCTCCCGGCGGCGAGCTGTTGCGCCCCGGTGTCGACCTGCTTGGCACCGCCGGCGAGGGCCGCTGCGCCGGTGTGCGCGGTCGTCAGGCCTGCGGCGAGCTGGGCGGCGCCCGGCACCGCGGAGGTGCTCAGGCCGGTGGACAGCTGGGTGGCGCCGTCCCTGAGTCGGACGAGCCCGCCGGCCAGCGTGGACGCGCCGCCGGCCAGCCGGGCGGCTCCGGAGTGCGCGGTCGTCAGGCCCGCTGCGAGCTGGGCCGCACCGGGCGCCGCCTCGTGGTTGAGGCCGGTGGACAGCTTGCCGGCACCGTCGCGGAGCTGGACGAGGCCGCCGAGCAGGGTCGCCGCGCCGTCGCGCAGCTTGAGCACGCTCGCGTCGATCGTGATCGCGCCCGAGGTGAGGTCGACGCCGGCCTGAGCACCGCTCGCGTAGCTCGCCGAGCCGCCCTTGAACGACGTGCTGGTCAACGGCGAGACCGGCAGCGCGGTCATCGTGGCGGGCGGGACGACGCCGTGGGTGATCTGCGCCGTGTACCCGAACTCCGCCGTCGCCGAGCCGATCGGCGGGAACAGCGTCATCTGGAACGTCATGATCGTGCCGCCGCGACCGTCGCCTGCGATGCTCGCCTCGCCGGAGGTGACTGCCGTGAACGTCGAGGGCAGAGTCGTGACGAGCTGACCGATCATCGGCACGACGGTCTCGGCCTTCGTGGAGACCTGCTTGCCGGTGCCGTCGTCGTAGGTGACGGTGTCCTGACGTGTGGTCTTGTTCGTGACGGTGTAGCGGACCTCGAGCGTGCCCGACCTCCCGAGCACGCTGCCGGGGCTCACGACCTTGCCGTCGAGCGTGTAGACGACCGACAGGCCGAGCGGCAGCTCGTGGTCGAGGTCGCTCACGGTGCGCAGGCGCTGCTCGCCGTCGACCGTGACATCCGTCGTGAGCGCGCCGTCGGCCACCGTGAAGCCGCCGAATCCGTCGAGGTTGCGCAGGCCCTTGGTCGAGACGGGGTCCGAGACGTGGGCCTTCCCCTTGCCCGTGAAGGTGAGCTGCTCGTAGACGCGTGCCTCCTGCTGCTTGCCGGTCGCGTCGAGCCTGGCCTGCACCGTCTCGGTGTTGGTGACGACGACGTCACCGGTCGATGCGGCGGCTGCAGTGCTGGTGGCGCTGGCGGCGCCGGCGCTCGCGGGTGTCGAGGCCACGAGGATCGCGAGGGGCAGGGCAAGACTTGCGGTTCCGACGCGGCGGAGCGCGCGCGAGCTGACGACGGAGCGGCGGGGCGGGCGGGGGGCGGTGGTCGGTGCGGTCACGTCAGGCCTCCGGGTTGGGCTCGAAGGAGCGGAAGACGGGGGAGGGTTCGGCGTGCAGGCGTTCGCGTTCCCGGACGGGCTCGCGGTCCTCGGCGGCCTGGGTGGAGGTCGCGCGCTCGAGCGCCCGGTCGTCGGCGACGCTGGGGCCGAGCAGCGAGGTGGCGACGAACCCGGCGCCCGCGGTGAGCAGGACGGCAGTGGCCGAAGCGGGCGATGACGCGAGGAACGCGGTCGGGTCGGCCGCGTAGGCCGCTTCGTACGAGCCCGCCATCGCACCCGCACCGACGAGCGCGGCCCACAGCGGGAGCCGGCCGCGGGTCGCTGCGGCGACCGCGAGGCACACGAGCAGGACGACGAGCACGGCCACGGCGCGGCCGCTCGGCGCGTCGGGCAGGGTCGCGGCACGCAGCAGGTAGCCGATCCAGGCGGCGACGAACCCGACGGCGAAGGCTCCGACGCGCTGCGCGGGGGTGCGGTCCGGGACGAGGCCCAGCGCGCCACCGAGAGCCGCACCGAGCAGGACGACTCCCTGGACGTCGGGTCCGAGGAATCCGGAGAGCAGGACGATCAGTGCAGCCAGGACGGCGAGGAAGATCCCCGCGGGCACGTGTCGATTCATGACCACCTCGTTGTGGTGAAGGGCGCGGAAGGAGCGGTCGTCCGAGGACGTGGACCGGCGGCGTTGCCGGTCGCAGGAGTCCCCCGGGTAGGAGGAGGCAATGTCTACCAGCGGCACAGACACCTAGCACAGCGAGTACTAGGTACTTTGGTCCTGGTTCGTCAGATCGTTATTGAAACGTGACCTCCGCGTGCCGACGCCCGTGCGGAAGAGGTCCGCCCGCCGATCAGCTCGTGCGGCCCGGGCCGTACTCGTAGTGCCAGTACTCGGGGTAGGCGCCGGTCTCGCGAACCCGCGACGGCGCGAACCAGTCGTACGTCGGGGCGTTGTTGACGAGCCACGCATACCGCTCGGTGCCGAACCCGTACACGCCGGGCCACTCCTGCACGTCGAGCGCCGTTCCCAGCCCGTGCGACGAGGTGCCAGGCTTCGCGGCGACATCCCCGTAGTAGGCGGCGATCCGCACCTGCTCGTCGTACGAGCGGTAGGTGAGATCCATCGAGAGCGGCTCGCCGAAGCGGGCGCGGAACGCGTCGTTCAGCTGGCTCAACGCGGCCGCCGCGTCGCAGCGCAGGTACTGCGGGCTGCCGATCTGGTCGGTTCCCCAGCCGATCAGGCACATCGACGACATCGGCATGTGGCCGTTCGAGCCGTCGCCGTCCGCCGTGGGCACCGACGTCACCCAGACGGGCACGCCCCCCGCGGCCGCCTTGGCCTTCGCGGCCGCGGCCGCGGCGGTGAGATCGGTCGCCGACGAGCCGGTCGTTGGCTGCGGGCTCGCGGCCGACGGATTCTTC
>JABBOW010000100.1 GCA_012927595.1 Cellulomonas sp. | reverse complement strand
ACGTGCTCGAGCACGTCTGACCCCACTTGCGCGCACGGACGAGCGACGTGCGCCACTGATCAGGTGACCACGACTCACCTGACCCCCGTGGTGCAGCATGATGACTGCGTGGAACGCGCCAGCGACGGAGCCCGAGGGCGACGGTCGGCGACCCCTGCCATGGCCGGCGTGCGTGGGCTCGCGCTCGCAGCGCACCGGTTCGACCGCGCGGAGAAGATCAGTGAGCTGGTCGACGCGACCGCGGCGCTCGCGCACGAGCTCCTGGGTGCCCAGTCGATCGCGGTGTCCCGCATCGAGCAGGACACGTGCCGCACCCTGTCCGTCTACCCGCCGCTCGCCGAGGACGTCGCGATCGGTAGCGGGACCGGGCCGACCCGGGTCACGGTCCGTTCCGCCGACCGGCCTGCGCTGCGTGTGCTCATCCGGGAGCACAGCAGCTGGGTAGCGCACGCCCCGGACGGGTCGGGAGCCGACTGGGGCGACCCGGTCGAGTGCGAGGCGCTCAGGGCGTCGGGTCACGTCACCGGGCTCGCCTCTCCCATCATCGTGAACGGCCATGTGTGGGGCCAGATCCTCGCGACGCGGGACGTCGGGCAGCCGCTGTTCGAGGCCGACGACGTCGCCGCCGCCGAGGTGGTCGCGGCGCTGACCGCGGGAGCCCTGGCCCGTGTCGACCTGGACGAGCAGGTGCGGCACCTCGTCGCCGACGACCCCTTGACCGGGCTCGGCAACCGCCGCGTCGCCGACCACGCCGCCGAGATCGCCCTCATGTCCGACCTCGAGATGTGCGTCGTCATGTGCGACGTCGACGGTCTCAAGCGCGTCAACGACGAGTTCGGCCACGACGCGGGCGACGACCTCCTGCGAGCCGTCGCGGACGTGCTCCGACGCGCCCAGGACCAGCTGCCAGGGACGACGACGGCCCGGCTGGGCGGCGACGAGTTCTGCCTCGTGACCATCGGGCTCTCCCGCGACGAGGTCAAGCGCACCCTCGCGCGGACCATCCGCAAGTACCCCCTCGCCAACGGCGCCGCCCTCTCCTGGGGTGTCGCATCGACCGCCGACGGCCGCCCCGAGCATGCGCGCACGCTGTTCCGCCGCGCGGACGCGGCGCAGTACCAGGCCAAGCGTCGTCGGGCCCGGGCGGTCCATGCCGAGGCGTCGAGCGCCTCAGCCGCGGCCGTGACCGTCGACAAGCTCGTCGCCGCGGGGGTCGGCGCGATCCTCAACGCGCAGTCGGGCCTCGTCCCGCGGCTGTGCGCGCTCGCGGCGGCTGCGACGGGTGCGATGGGCGGGGCGGCGTGGTCGGTCCTGCGCGACGCCGAGGACGGCGGCGTGGTGGCGGTCGCCCGCGGCGGGATGCCGTCCGACGACCCCGGTCAGGTGCGCACCCTGGCCGTCGCCAGCGAGCCATGGGTCGTCGAGGTCGAGACGACGGCACCTGAGGAGGGCTCGGCGCCGTTCGCCGACGCCCTGCTGCTCCTGCTCGACCTGGCGGTCCAGGGCGCGAGCTGACGCCTCAGCCGTGCAGCGGCAGCGTGAGCTCGGACGGCCCACCCGCGACGACCCGGACCGGCACGCCCCAGTCCTGGGCGTTGAGGTGGCATGCGGGGTACTCGATCGACGGGTCGGCGTCGCAGCTCGCGGCGTGCGCGGTCACGTGCAGCACCCCCTCAGACACGTCGGGGTCGAGGCGCAGGAGCCGGGTCAGCGACACGTCGTCGCCCGCGCCATCGAGCAGGAGCCCGGGCGGCGTCGCTGACACCTGCAAGCGCGTCGAGGGCCCGTACCGGTCGTCGTACTTCTGCCCGACGGCGGGCGTGAACACCACGTCGAGCCGCACCTCGCCCGGCGCCAGGTCGGTCACGGGACGCTGCGTACGGTGCGCGCCCGAGTCGAGCAGCTCGCCCGCGAGCGCAGCGGGCAGTGAGACGCGGGTCAGCCGGTGCGCGCCGGACTCGACGACGACGAGGCGGACACCGTCACCCACGATCTCCACGACGACCCCGCTCGGCTCAGCGAGCCCGGTCGCGAGGGTCGTGACCTCGCCCACGCTGCCCTCGGGTGCGTCCGGGGCCGGGGGCGCATAGCGGCGGATCGCGCCGTTGTACGTGTCCGCGACCACGACCGAACCGTCGGGCAGCACCGCGACGCCGAGCGGGTGCTGCAGCAGGGCCTGGTCCGCCGGCCCGTCTCGGTGGCCGAAGTCGAAGAGCCCGGCCCCGACGGCCGTCCCGACCGTGGCGGGCGCGATTGTCGCTGTCGTTGTCGCTGTCGGCGCAGCTGTCGCTGTCGGTGTCGTCGGGCCCACGCCGTCGAGGTACCGCAGCGCGGACACCTCCGAGTCGGCGAGCCAGAGCCGCCCGGCCGCGTCGACCGCGAGCCCTGACGTCTGCGCGAACCACGCGTCGGCGGCCGGCCCGTCGACCAGCCCCTCGTTCATGGTTCCCGCGAGCCGCGTGATCCGGTGGGCCACCGGGTCGAACGCCCACAGCGTGTGGTTGCCGGCCATCGCGACGACGAACGCGCCGACGACGGGTGACCAGACGACGTCCCACGGTGACGAGAGCGCGAGGTCGAGCGCGGGCCCGTCGTGCCCGATGCCCGTGCGGTCGGCCGTCGGGCTGTCACCCGGCCGCGCGACGACGTTGTCCGCGCCGCCCACCATGTACTGCGCGCCTGTCCCGGCCACCGTCGTGACCGTGCCGTCCGCGAGCCGCACGCCACGCAGCGCATGGTTCACCGTGTCGGCCACGACCACGTCGAAGCCGACAGCGGCCCGCAGCTCGTCGGGCACGCGGCACAGCCCGTTGGGCTCGCTGAACCGCGCGTCGTCGGGACCGCCGTCGACCAGGCCACGCATCCCCGCACCGATCCGCCGCACCAGCGTCTCGCCGTCGGGCGCGAGCTCGACGAGGCTGTGGTGCCCGGCGTCGGCCACGAGGAGGTTGCCGCCCGGGAGAGCGATCGCCTTCGCGGGGAAGCGCAGCGTGCCCGACGTCGGCTCCGGCGCGACGTACGGGCCGTCGCCGCGGTGCAGCGTCCCCGCACCCTCATGCGTGCGCACCAGCTCCGCGACCAGGACCTCGAGGTTGTGCAGGTGCCCCTCGCCCGCCATGTGTGCAACGACGTACCCCTCCGGGTCGATCACGACGAGCGTCGGCCACGCCCGCGCCGTGTACGCCGACCACGTCGTCAGGTCCGGGTCGTCGAGGACCGGGTGCCGTACCTCGTAGCGCTCGACGGCCGCCGCGAGGGCGACCGGGTCCGCCTCGTGCAGGAACTTCGGGGAGTGCACCCCGACGATGACCAGCACGTCGCGGTACTGCTCCTCGAGCGCGCGCAGCTCGTCGAGGACGTGCAGACAGTTGATGCAGCAGAACGTCCAGAAGTCGAGCACGACGACACGGCCTCGGAGGTCAGCCAGGCGAAGTCTCTTGCCACCAGTGTTGAGCCATCCCCGTCCGACCAGCTCGGAGGCGCGGACCTTCGGGAGGCGAGGTGCGGTGGCAGTCACCGTCGTATTGAACACGAACGGGCACGCGGGTGTGCCTGGGAGCTCAGGGCGGGGCTGACGCGCGCCGGCAGCCCCCCGACGCGGCGCCGGTGATGCGATGCGGGTTGTGGGTTGTGCGCCCCTGATCTGTCCGCTCGGCCGTCGGGCCGCGGGCGGCTGGCCGATCTAGGCTCGTCGGGTCCGCTCGACACCCGCTGGGACCGGAGGAACAGCCGTGGGCCGCCTGTACATCGACCTGTTCACCACACTCGACCTCGTCGCGCAGGCACCTGGCGGACCCGACGAGGACCCGTCCGGCGGGTTCCCGTTCGGCGGCTGGCAGGCGCCGTTCCCCGACGAGGTCGTCGGGGAGCAGGTCGGCGCCGGGATCGCCGCCATGGACGCGCTGCTTCTCGGCCGGCGGACCTACGACATCTTCGCGGCGTACTGGCCACAGCACGAGACCGGGCCCGACGGCGAGATCGGAGCCAAGTTCGCCGAGATCCCGAAGTACGTGGCCAGCCGCGGCACCCCGGAGCTCACGTGGCGGGGCTCGACGCTGCTCGGCCCCGACCTCCCCGCGCAGGTGCGGGTGTTGCGCGAACGCCACGAGAACATCCACGTCATCGGCAGCGTCGACCTCGTGCAGACACTGCTTGCCGGCGACCTGTTCGACGTCCTGACGCTCTGGGTGCACCCGGTCGTCCTCGGGCAGGGCAAGAAGGTCTTCCCCGACGGCGCCACCCCGTCCGCGCTGTCGCTGCTCGAGCCACCCGTCACGGGGAGCACCGGCGTTGTCTCGTTGCGATACGGGCCGACAGGCTCCGCGCCGACGACTGGCGACATGACCCGGACGGACCGCGGCGTGAGGTCCGACGTGTAGTCCGCCAGGGAGGTTCGCCGTACCCGGCCGCCGACCTGAAGGTGACTTCGGCGCTGATGCGCCCTGGGTCCCGTGGCTGTCTTGCTCGGCGGCGCAGTGCCGCAGGCGTGTGTCGGAGGGTCGGTGCAGGCTCAGGGCATGGCGATCTTCGAGAACCCCCATGTCGCTGTGGCGACCCGCGAAGTCAGACCACCGGCGGCAACGTCGTGTCGTCGTGCCGCTCGATGACCTCACGGTGGGTCGTGTTCATGCGCTGCGCGTTGAGCACCAGGCTCAGGATCAGCGCGAGCGCCCCTCCGGCGATGCAGATGTAGCCGATCATCGTGAGGTCGACACCACTGATGCTGTCGCGCACCGCGAACGCCAGGATCGCGCCGATGATCAGCAGGCCGATTCCGCCACCGATACCCATGTGTCCTCCTCACCTGTGTGCGCGCCATGTGCCCGCACCGGTCCCGAGTCTCGCAACAACACTCCCAACGCGCGCGCTGAGAGCGCGCACCTCACCCGGTACTGGTCTCGCTGGACGTGCCCCGGCGCAGGCCGTCAGGGCGGGTCGTCAGCCGAGCAGCTCCGGCAGTCGGGGCGCCGCGTCGCCGAGCACGTGCTGGGCCAGGAACGCCTCGACGACCTGGTACCAGATGATCGCGTGCTGCGGCGAGAGGACCCAGTGGTTCTCGCCGGGGAAGTACAGGAACCGGTGCGGTGTCACGCCGTCGTCGTCGGCCGCGAGCCCCGACCGGGACACGAGGTCGTACCAGAGCCGCAGGCCCTCGCTGATCGGCACGCGGTAGTCCTTGTCGCCGTGCACGACGAGCATCGGCGTGACGATCTTGCCCACGTGACGGTGCGGCGAGTTCTCGTCGGCCATCTCGGCGGTCATCTCGCGCTGCCAGTAGTACGACACGTCGGTCGTCGGTCCGAACTGGTCGAGCGCCCAGAGGCTCGCGTGCGTGACGATCGCCCGGAACCGGTCGGTGTGGCCCGCGACCCAGTTCGCCATGTACCCGCCGAACGAGCCGCCCATCGCGGCCGTCCGGGCCGCGTCGATGTCCGGGCGCGCGATCGCCGCGTCGGTCGCGGCCATGAGGTCGGTGAACGGCGCGCCGCCCCACGACCCCCAGCCGCGCTCAACGAACGCCTGCCCGTACCCGGTCGACAGCGCCGGGTCGGGCAGCAGCACCGCGTACCCGCGGGCAACGAGCAGCCACGGGTTCCAGCGCCACGACCAGGCGTTCCACGACCCGAGCGGTCCGCCGTGGATCCAGAGCAGGAGCGGAGCAGGGTGGGTCGGCGACGCGTCGTCCGGCAGCGCGAGCCAGGAGCGCACGCGTGAGCCGTCGGCGGCGGTGGTCTCGATCTCGGTGAGGCGGCCGGGCAGCGCGGGCGCAGGCGCGGGGGCGGGCAGAGGGGTCGCCGCGACGGGCCTGCCCGACGACGCAGCAGCGGCGAGGTCGATCCGCACCGGGTGCGCGGGGGCGACGTACGACGCGCGCAAGGCGTACAGGGTCGAGCCGTCCGGGCTGACCTGCAGGTCGCTGAAGACCGCGTCGTCGCTGGTCAGACGTGCGACAGACGCCGTCCGGAGGTCGACGCGGAACACCGGACCGCGGCCGTCGTCATCCGCGAGCACCAGGAGGGAGGCCGAGTCCGGGGCCCAGATCGCGCCGTGCGGCCACCGGTCCCAGCCGGCGGCGAGCTGCCGGGCGCCCGAGCCGTCGAGGCCGACGACCCACAGCTCGACCCGAGGCGCGCTGTCCGGCGCCGCGAGGGTCTCGCGGCTGTACGCGACCCAGCGGCCGTCAGGTGACACGATCGGAGACCCGAGGTCGGCATCCGGGTCGTCGACGAGGATGCGCCGCTCGCTCGTCGCGATCTCGATCGCGACGAGCCGGCTGCGCTGCTCCCCGCGGGCGAGCGGGACCGACCAGCCGGCGACCACCGTGCGGCCGTCGGGCGAGATCGCGGCGGCCTGCTCGGTGAGCGCCCGGCCGACAAGGGGCGTGACGTCGCGCAGCTCGAGCCGGGGGTCCGGATCACCCGCGCGCGTCGCGATGAGGTCCGCAGAGACCGTTGCCGCGAACAGGTGCGGCTCGGCCGGGCCGAGGTCGTGGTCCCAGTACCGCACGGGGTACCCGGTGTGCAGGATCGCACCGACCTTCTTGTCCGTGCGGGCCTTGCGCAGCCTCTCGTCGTCAGCGTCATCGAGAGCGCGCGGCAGCACGTCCGAGTCGAGCAGCACCACACCGGCGTCGGTGGCGACCCGCACGCCACCGAAGCCAGCCGCGCGGTCTGCGACCACGCGCGCCTCCGCACCGTCCGCGGGCAGCAGCCACAGGGCCGGCGCGGGTTCGTCGGCGGCAGCCTCGCGCAGCTCGGGGTCGGGGCGCGCCGAGGTGAACAGCAGGTCGCCCGACGGCATGAAGGCTGCACTGGACTCACCCTTGGCGCTGCGGGTCAGGCGCCGGGCGGGGCGTCCGCCCGACGGGTCGACCTCCCACAGGGCCGTGACGTACGCGGTGCGCTTCGCGTCGAGGGTCGCGACGGCCGTCACGAGACGGCGGCCGTCCGTCGAGAGCGCGAGCCCTGACACGCGCGGCAGCGCGACGTACTCCTCGACGTCGTGGAAGGGCTTCGGCTCTGGGGTCGACGCAGGAGTCGTTGCGGGGGTCGTTGCGGTCACGCCTGACGTCCTATCACGAGACGGCGTGCTCACGACGTCGAGTGCGGGTCATGCATCGTCGTCGTGCGACATCTGCGCGAGCATCGCGTTGTACTCGTCCATCTCGACGTCGCCCTCACGATCGACCTTGCGGTCACGACGGCGCGCAACCCGGTCGTCGGCTCGCGACCAGGACACGGCGACAGCTATGGCCACCGCGAGGGTCGGCAGCTCACCGATCCCCCACGCGATGCCGCCCCCGGTCTGCTGATCCGCGAGCGCCGAGGGCCCCCACGGCCGTCCGAGCAGACCGAACCAGTCGGCCGCGAGGAGCGCGTCCCCCGACATGAGGGTCACCCCGAAGAACGCGTGGAAGCCCATCGCCGCGAACAGCAGGAGCAGGCGTTGCGGGTACGCCGGGCGCGTCGGGCCGGGGTCGACCCCGATGAGCGCGTTCACGAAAAGGTAGCCGACCAGCGAGAAATGGAGGGCCATCGCGAGGTGCCCGACACCGCTGCGCAGCGTCCACTCGAAGATGCCCGTGTAGTAGAAGGCGATCATCGAGCCGGCGAAGTTGGCTGCTGCAACGAGCGGGTGCGCGAAGAACTGGCCCCACCGGCTGTGCACGAGCACGAGGATCCACTCGCGCGGGCCACGCGAGACGTCGCCGCGGACGACGGTCTGCCGGACCGGCAGGGCGCGCAGCGCGAGCGTGACCGGGGCGGCGAGCACCAGGAAGATCGGGATGACGGTCGCCAGGACCATGTGCTCGACCATGTGGGCGCTGAACAGCACGTGCCCGTAGACCGCCGGGCCGCCGTTCGTCGTCCAGAAGAACAGCGCCATACCCACGACCCAGGAGACCGTCCGCGAGACCGGCCAGGCGTCGCCGCGGCGATGCAGGCGCCACGCCCACCGCACGTAGACGACGATGCCCGCGACCGCGAGCGCCGCCAGCACGACGTCCCAGCGCCACTCGGTGAGCCAGCGCATCGTGGTCGGCTCGGGCGGCAGCGGGTGACCCGTGACGATGACGGCCGGTGTCCGCGTGATCACTGCCGTCTGTGGCACCGGCGGGGCCGACGACGCGAGCGCGACCGCGACCCCCGAGACGGCACCCATGACCGCGAGCTCGACCAGCACGAGGCGCCAGAACGGCCATCCGGCCCCGTCCGCGGCGGTCAGGCGCGGCATCGTCCCGCGGCGGTGCGCGAGCCCGAGCGCGCCGAGCACGACGAGCAGCAGCGCCTTGACCAGCACGAGGACGCCGTACCGCGTCGCGAACCCGTCGAACCCACCGACCCGGATGACGGCATTGACGAGTCCCGACGCCCCGACCGCCGCGAGGCACCACCCGGCCACGACGGAGTACCGCGCGGCCGCCGGCCCGACGTCGCGCCCCAGCCGACGGGCCAGCACAGCCAACGCCCCGAGCGCCCCGATCCAGACGGCAGCGCCGACGAGGTGCAAGAACAACGCGGACGTCGCGACGTCGTGGCTCGCGGTGCCCGCCGCGTGGCCGGTCTGCCCCTGCTGCCACAGCGCGACGATGACGAGGACGGTGGCCCACGCAGCGCCCGTCGGGGTCCCGACGACCAGTGCGAGCACCGCCACGACGGCCGCGAGCACCACGACCTCGAGCTGAGCCCGGCCCAGGTC
>JABBOW010000188.1 GCA_012927595.1 Cellulomonas sp. | reverse complement strand
GTCGCGGGACCCGCCGTCGCGCGAGGCGCCGGCGCGCTGGCCGTCGTGACGCGAGCCGCTGTCACGCGAGCCGCCGTCCCGCGAGCCACGACCGCGTCCGCCGTCGGTGTGGTGATCGGACGAGCGCGGGCCGCCGGCGTGCCCGCCGCTCGAGGCGTGGCGCTTCCCTGTCTCCCCGAGGTCCTCGAGGACCTCGGCGTCGAGACCGGCGCGCGTCTGCTGGGACCGCGGCAGGCGGCCCTTCGTCCCGACTGGGATGTTGAGCTCGGCGTACAGGTGCGGAGAACTCGAGTATGTCTCGACAGGCTCGGGGATGCCGAGATCGAGGGCCTTGTTGATGAGGCCCCACCGCGGCATGTCGTCCCAGTCGACGAACGTCACCGCGGTGCCCTTGTGCCCCGCGCGGCCGGTGCGGCCGGTGCGGTGCAGGTAGATCTTCTCGTCCTCGGTGCACTGGTAGTTGATGACATGCGTGACGTCGTCGACGTCGATCCCGCGCGCGGCGACGTCGGTCGCGACCAGGACGTCGACCTTGCCGTTGCGGAACGCGCGCAGCGCCTGCTCGCGGGCGCCCTGGCCGAGGTCGCCGTGGAGCGCGCCAGCGGCGAACCCGCGCTCGATGAGGTCGTCCGCGACCTTGGCCGCGGTCCGCTTCGTGCGGGCGAAGACGATCGTCAGGCCGCGACCCTCGGACTGCAAGATCCGCGCGAGCACCTCCACCTTGTCCATGGCGTGCGCGCGGTAGACCACCTGCTTGATGTTCTTGACGGTCTTGCCTGCGTCATCCGGGTCGTTGGCGCGGATGTGCGTCGGCTGTGTCATGTAGCGGCGGGCCATCGCGACGACGGCACCCGGCATCGTGGCCGAGAACAGCATGGTCTGGCGTGCCGCCGGGGTGCGCGACAGGAGCTTCTCGACGTCCGGCAGGAACCCGAGATCGAGCATCTCGTCGGCCTCGTCGAGCACGACGCAGCGCGCCTGCGACAAGTCCAGGAGGCCCTGGTTCTGCAGGTCGATCATGCGACCGGGGGTTCCGACCACGACCTCGACACCCTTCGCGAGTGCGGCGACCTGCGGCTCGTACGCGCGGCCGCCGTACAGCAGGACGACGCGTACGCCGCGGTTGCTCGATGCGGTCGAGAGGTCCTTGGCCACCTGCACCGCGAGCTCACGCGTCGGCAGGATGACGAGCGCCTGCGGCTTGCCGGGGGCCTGCAGCGCGTCGTAGCCGTCCTCGCCGGGAGCGACGACGCGGTTGAGGAGCGGCACGCCGAAGCCGAGGGTCTTGCCGGTACCGGTCTTCGCCTGGCCGATGATGTCGTGGCCGGCGAGGGCGACCGGAAGGGTCATCGCCTGGATCGGGAACGGCTGTGTGATGCCGACCGCGGAGAGTGCGTCGACGATCTCGCGGCGGATGTCGAAGTCCGCGAAGGAGGAGTTGATGGCCTGGATGCTCGAAGCGGTGTCGGCGTCGGTGGCCGACGTGCTGTCCGTCGCAGGGTCGAGGGTGGTGTCGGTCGTGGTCACAGATGACTCTTCACTCGAGTGGTGGCGGGCCGCACGCTTCCCGCGGCACGTGGGCCGGGTCGGGAGCGGGCATCGTCACGCAGGGTGGCCGGCAGCCGATCGTGAATGTCATTCGCGCGGTGCGCGAGGCGGTCGAGACGACCGGGCAACCGTTGTACAGATACATGCTACCGGACGGTCCTCCGGTCGGCGGTAAGATCATCCGATGACCCAGACGGCGCAGTCAGGCACGTCCGGCTCGCCCGGCCCGAACGGCACACCCGCCGACGCGATCGAGCTGCTCGGGCTGGTCGCCCAGCTCCAGCTCGAGGCGTTCACCCGCAGCGCGGAAGACTCCGCCGTTGCACCGACCCTCGGGGAGCGCCTCGCGCTGAGCCGCTTCGCCGCCGCGGCCGTCGCGCGCCGCGACCGTGTCATGGACCGGATCGTCGAGCTCGGCGGGGACCCGCTGGCCGCGATGGGTTGCTTCGACCACGTGCTCGACGACTTCGACCTGCGGACCTCTCCGAGCACGTGGTGGGAGAGGCTGCTCACGTCGTACGTCGGCTATGGCGTCGCTGACGACTTCTGCCGGATCGCGGCCGCTCGGCTCGACGAGACGTCGCGTGCGCTGGTGCTCGACGTGCTCGAGGACCACAGCCACGCGGACCTCGCCGTGGCGGAGATCGGCGCGGCCGGCGCGGGCGACTGCGTCCTCGTCGCACGTCTTGCCCTGTGGGGCCGACGGCTCGGTGGTGAGGCGCTCGGTGCCGTCCAGGCGCTGCTCGGGTCACGTCCAGCGCTGCTGCGGATCGCCGCCGGGACCGACGCGTACGTCAAGGCAGGTGAGGCGTCCGGCAAGCTGTTCGGCGAGCTCACCGCCGAGCACACGCGGCGCATGGCGCGGATCGGCCTGACGGCCTGACGGCCCGACAGCTCGCCTGCCGACTCCACGTGCCGCCTGCCGACTGCGGGCCGCTGGGTATTGACGCGCAGTCGGTGTTGACGCGCGCCGTTGACCCGATCGGCCCGCGGCGAGTGAGCGCCGCAGGCGTGTCAGATGGTGCCGAACCCGACCCGGCCCTTGGTCTCTCCACCGATCTCGACGTAGCCGATGGACGCGGTCGGCACGATGATGTGGCGCCCACGCGTGTCGACGAGCTCGAGCGCAGGCTTGCCGCCCAGTGCCGCAGCGACAGCCTCCGCGACCTGGTCGGGGGTCTGGTCGGACTCGACCACCAGCTCGCGAGCCAGGTTCTGCACGCCGATCGTGATCTCCACTGAAACCGTCTCCTCAAGTTCTGGCCGGTACGTCGCGGCGACGTCTGACAATCCGATGGCAGACCGCCCCGATGCCTGCCCAGACCGACACCGAGCCGGTCGGACCGGCTGGCTGGGTCAATCCTAGGCCGATCCCTCGTACTCGAAGTCCGGCCGCACGAGCCCGGCGATGCCACGCCAGGCCAGTCGAGCCACGAGCTCGGAGGTGATGTCGGGCGTGGGGCCACCCGATGCCCGGAACCGGTGCGTCGCTGCCGCCTGCGCCATCGCGGTCAGGGCGACGGCAAGCATGCTCGCGCTCTCGGGCCCGAGCCCGGTGACGTCGACGAGCACAGTGCCGATGCGGCGCGCGGCCTCGGTCGAGGCGTGCTCGACCCGGGCGCGCACGCCGACGTCCTTCGTCACGTCGGACTTGAACAGGAGCGCCGCCGACTCGCCGGCGCTTTCGACGAAGTCGACGTACGCCCGCACGATCGCTGCGACGACGAAGCGGCCCTCGCCCGGATGGACGGGACCGGCCTCGAGGGGTTCGACGGCGGCGTCAATCGCGGCGAGCAGCTCGATGGCGCGTTCGTCCACGACCGCGCCGTAGAGATCGAGCTTCGAGGGGAAGTGCCGGTACAGCACGGGCTTGCTGACGGCGGCGCGGTCGGCGATGTCGTCCATCGAGACATGGTGGTAGCCCTCGGTCGAGAACAGCTCCTGCGCGACGCTGAGCAGCTGCGCGCGGCGTTCGTCGCGAGACATGCGGGGCCTCCTGCCCCGGTCCTGCCGATCCGCTGTCATCAGGTGATGGTAGCCACGGCGGGCACCCGGGATGCGATCATGGCCGGATGACATCCCGACACCGGTCTGCCGCGTCTGCGCGCGCCGGTGGGCGCGCGAGACCTCGCCGTGGCGCGGGTGTGCGAGCGGCGGTCGTCGTCGTCGCTCTCGGGGCGTTCCTGGCCGGCGCCGGCGCGGGTGCGTGGGCCTCGCCCGACACCGGCCCGGGGGCGGCAGTGGTCGGGGCGTGGGACGCGGTCACGGGCTCGGCGCGGACCGCGGTCGACCAGGGCGGTGTCGTCGGAGCTGGTGTCGTCGGACCCGACCTCGTCGGTGCGGCGGCCGGCGCCGACTGGTTCGCGAGCCGCACGGGCACACCGAGCGCTTCGCGCTCGCTCATCGGCGGCCGGGCGACCGGGCCCGACTGGGCCGACGCCACGAACGAGGTGATCACCGCGCCGGTCACGGGCCCAGGCGAAGCCCCGCAGCTCGGGGCTGCCGCGCTGCCCGCGCTCGTGGACGGGTTGCTCGTCACTGACGTCAGCGCCGGGCTCCTCTCGCTCGCCGTGCCGGCGAGCGCGTCGGGCGAGCTCGTCGTGGTCCCTGGCGCCCAGGCGGCACCAGGAACCGGCGCGGTGCGGACCGTACGCATCGAGGTCGAGCGCGGGCTGGCCGTCGAGCCGGGCCTGTTCGCGCTGACCGTCATGACGACCCTCAACGACCCCCGCGGGTGGGGGGCAGATGGCTCCGTGACCTTCGCCCGGACCGACGCGGACGCGGACGCGGACCTGAGGGTCGTCCTGGCCTCGCCGCGGCTCGTCGACCGGCTGTGCGCACCGCTCGCGACGGCGGGCAAGCTCTCCTGCGGGACGAACGATCGCGCGGTGCTCAACGTGCGCCGCTGGATCGAGGGGGCGGCCGGCTGGGACGGTGACAACTTCGCCTACCGGCAGTACCTCGTCAACCACGAGGTCGGTCACCTGCTCGGGCACCGGCACGAGTACTGCACCGCTGCGGGCAAGCTCGCCCCCCTCATGCAGCAGCAGTCGGGCAGCACCGGGGCGTGCACCCCGAACGCCTGGCCGTTCCCGTCCGCCTGACCGGCGATGTCGGCGGCGCGTGATGTGATCGCGGTGTGAACCCGGGACCCTCGTCGCTCGCGCCGCTGCGGCTCGTGCGTCCGCGACTCCTCGACGCTGTGGCGGGGGGCTCCGGCAGTGCCTCCGGCGTCAAGCCGGGTGCCGTCACCGTCCAGGCGGTCGACGGCGCGTCCTCGGCGCTGCTGCTCGACCCGGACCAGCAGGCGGTTGTGTCGCGCGTCGCGGGCGGCGGCGACCGCGCGCTGCTCGTGCTCGGCGCGCCGGGGACGGGCAAGACGACTGTCGCGGTGGAGGCCGTCGCGGCCGCCGTGGCCCGCGGTGACCTCGCGCCCCAGGACGTGCTCGTCCTGTCGGCGAGCCGCCGGTCGGCAGCGGATCTTCGTGACCGGTTGTCCGCGCGCCTCCAGCTGACGTCGGGTCAGGCGATGGTGCGGACGGCGTCGTCGGTGGCGTTCGCCATCCTGCGCTCCCGGGCCGGCCTGCTCGGGGAGCCGGCGCCGACGCTCATCTCCGGTCCCGAGCAGGACCTGCTCCTCGCTGAGCTGCTCGCCGGTCACGCCGAGGGGGACGGGGTGCCCGTCGCGTGGCCGCCGGGCGTCCCTGTCGAGGCGCTCGGGCTGCGGGCGTTCCGTGACGAGCTGCGCGACCTGCTCATGCGTGCCGCCGAGCGCGGGCTGGCACCCGTCGACCTCGCGGAGCTCGGCGAGAGCCACGGCCGGTCGGCGTGGGTCGCGGCCGCCGTCGTCTATCAGGAGTACCTCGACGTCACGGTGCTGCGTGCGGCGACCCCGGACGTCGGGGCGCGGTACGACCCAGCGGTCGTCGTCGAGGAGGCCGCCGAGGCGCTGCTCGCGTGGGACGACGAGGTCGCCGGCGCTCCACGGCCGCAGTGGCGGCTCGTCGTGGTCGACGACTACCAAGAGAGCACAGCGGCTACCGCCCGGCTGCTGAGCGTGCTCGCCGACGACGGCGCGCGACTCGTCCTGCTCGCCGACCCGGATGCGGCGGTGCAGACCTTCCGCGGCGCGAGCCCGGCCTTGGTCGGGCGTGCGGATGTCGACGGTGACGATCCCGGCGAGCTCGGCGCGGAGCGGCTCGTGCTCGGGACTGTCTGGCGGCACGGTGCCCGGCTGCGCGAGGTCGTCTCGGAGGTAGCCACCCGCGTCGGAGCGGTGGGTGCCGTGGCCCAGCGCCGCGCGACTTCCCGCGACTCGACCGACCCCGGCACCGCACGGGTCGCCATCCTGCCGAGCGCCGCGCAGGAGGCGGCGTACGTCGCGCACACGCTGCGGGCCGCACACCTCGAGGACGGCACGCCGTGGGACCGCATGGCGGTCATCGCCAGGTCGGGTGCGCAGGTCACGGCCCTGCGGCGCTCGTTGGCCGGGGCGAGCGTCCCTGTCACTGTGAGCGGGAGCGACGTCGCGCTGCGCGACGAGCCCGCAGTGCTGCCGCTGCTCGAGGCTGTCCGATGCGTGCTCGGCCCGGCGGCCGCGCGCGCGGAGTCGCGAGGCGGTCTTGACGCCGAGACCGCGGCGAGGCTCCTGTGCTCTCCGCTTGGCGGGCTCGACGCCGTGGGGCTGCGGCGGGTGCGACGCGCGCTGCGCGCGGAGGAGCTCGCGGGTGGCGGTGGTCGCACGAGCGACGCGCTGCTCGTCGAGGCGCTCGAGGACCCGGCGTGCGCCGCGAGTCTCCCGGCCACCGAGCGCCGTGCCCTGCTGCGCCTCGCAGACCTCCTTGCCGCCGGACGTGCAGCCGCCGTCGCCCCCGCTGCCGACGCCCAGACAGTGCTGTGGGCGCTGTGGGACGCCGCAGGTCTCGCCCCGGCGTGGCGGCGCTCGGCGCTCGCGTGCGGGACGTCCGGAGCGCGAGCGGACCGGGACCTCGACGCGGTGCTCGCGCTGTTCCGCGCCGCCGAGACCTTCGTCGACCGCATGCCGCAGGCACCGCCGGGCGCCTTCGTGGACTGGGTGATGTCCCAGGACCTCCCGGCCGACACGCTCGCGGCGCGCGCTCACCGGGAGGCCGTCGCGGTGCTCACGCCCGCGGGCGCGGCGGGCCGGGAGTGGGACGTCGTCGTCGTGGCTGGTGTCCAGGAGGGCGTCTGGCCCGACCTGAGGCTGCGTGACTCGGTGCTGGGTGCGCAACAGCTCGTCGAGCTGCTCGCTGGACGCGAGCCCGACGGCGGCCAGCTCGGAGCGGGTGCGCGGGCCGCGGTGCTGAGCGACGAGCTGCGTTCCTTCGCGGTCGCGGTCTCACGGACGCGTCGCAGCCTGCTCGTGACCGCCGTCGCCGACACCGACGCGCAGCCGTCCCCGTTCTGCGAGCTGGTCGACCCGTGCGACGAGGACGTCGACCCGCGCCGGGCCCAGGCGCCGTCGCCACTCGATCTGCGCGGACTGGTCGCCCTGCTGCGCTCGCGGCTCGAACAGAGCGTGCTCGACGGAGCCCCCGACGCCCACGCCGCTGCGCTGCTAGCCCGATTGGCACGCGACGGTGTCATCGGAGCGGACCCGGCAGGCTGGCACGGTCTCGCTGAAACCTCGAGCGACGCCCCGCTGTGGGGACCGGACGAGAAGGTCCCCGTCTCGCCGTCGAAGGTCGAGGCCGCCGCGACGTGCGCGCTGCGCTGGGCGCTCGAGGCCGCCGGCGGCACGACCGCGGCGAACGCCGGTCAGTCGCTCGGGACGCTCGTGCACTCCATCGCGCAGTCGCACCCGCAGGGCACGCATGCGGAGCTGGCGGCCGAGCTCGACCGGCGCTGGGGAGAGCTCGGGCTCGGGACGGGCTGGCCCGCCGTCGTCGAGCGGCGCCGCGCTGAGGCGATGGTGCGGCGGCTCGCGGAGTACCTGTGCACCGCAGGGCGGCCGATCGTCATCGAGGGGGAGTTTCGGCTCGAGCTCGACCGGGCTGTCGTGCGAGGCTCGGCGGACCGCATCGAGATCGTGGCAGAGGGCGGCCCGGACGAGCCCCCGACCGTGCGCGTGAGCGACCTGAAGACGGGCCGCCAGGCACCTTCGCCGGCTCAGGCGCTCGAGAACCCCCAGCTGGGGGCGTACCAGCTGGCGGTCGACGCGGGCGCGTTCGACGAGCTGCCGCCCGGTACCCGCAGTGCCGGCGCACAGCTCGTCTTCGTCTCGGACGTCAACAAGGGACCGGCGCTGCGCACCCAGCCCGGGCTCGGACCCGAGGGCGACGGTCCGAGCTGGGCGCGCACCCTCGTCGAGGACGTCGCAAGGCGCATGGCCGCATCGACGTTCACCGCCACGGTGAACCCGTTGTGCCCGCACTGCCCGGTCCGGCGCAGCTGTCCGGTGCACGACGAGGGCGCGCAGGTGGTCGAGTGACTGGGGCGTTCACGGCCGTCGGCATCGCGACCCTGCTGGGCAAGCACCTGCCGACCGCTGAACAGGTTGCCGTCATCGAGGCCCCGCTGCACCCGTCGCTCGTCGTCGCGGGTGCGGGTTCCGGCAAGACCGAGACGATGGCCGCACGGGTCGTCTGGCTCATCGCGAACGGTCATGTCGCGCCTGAGCAGGTGCTTGGGCTGACGTTCACGCGCAAGGCCGCCGGCGAGCTCGGCGACCGCGTGCGCCACCGCCTGCGGCACCTCGCGCACGTCGCCGCCCGGGACGGGCTCGTGCTGCCAGCACACGTCGGCCTCGGCCGCGAACCGGCCGGCGCCGGTCCCGGGCTGCTCGACCTGGCCCGCCCGACCGTCGCGACGTACAACGCCTACGCGGCGTCCCTCGTGGCCGACCACGCGATGCGGCTCGGCGTAGAACCCACGTCCCGGCTGCTCGGCGAGGCAGCACAGTGGCAGCTGGCGAGCGAGGTCGTCGAGTCGTGGACGGGTGACCTCGACACCGACTCGGCGGTCTCCACGGTCGTCGAGGCGGTCCTGACCCTCTCGGGCGCGCTCGACGAGCACCTCCTCACCCCCCGAACAGCACGCACGGGCATGGAGTCCATCGTTGAGGCGATCCGGGCGACGCCCGCCGGCGAGCCGCCGCGCGGCCCGTACGCGAAGGTCGTCGACCTGACTCGGGTGCTCGAGGAGCGCACGCGCATCCTCGACCTCGTCGAGGACTACCGCGCGCGCAAGCGCGCCGCCGATGCGCTCGACTTCGGAGATCAGGTCGCGCTCGCGGCACGGCTCGCGCGCGAGTTCTCAGGTGTGGGTG
>JABBOW010000186.1 GCA_012927595.1 Cellulomonas sp. | reverse complement strand
CTGACCACCACCCCGGGACCGACCGCCAGGGACTTCAACACCCACCCCGGCATCGTCGCCACCTCCATCCGCACTAGTGCGAGACAACGCCCGTCGATCCCAGCTGACCACCCACGCGTCGTCGGCCGGCCTTCGGCCTGTGAAGGAACTGTCCACCGAGCCACCGACACGACCGCGCCATCCACAACCAGCCCCCGTCACCCCCGCGCGTACGGCCGGGCGTGGGCCCATGGGAGCGACCCCCCCAGAGGAAGGGAGCAGGACCATGAACGAGTTGAACGCCGTCGACCCGACGACCACGTGGATGCAGATCGTCGCGATCCTGACCGCGGCAGCCGACAGGCCGCCGACGAGAGGCGCGGGCGAGCCGGACCTGCACTCCCTGGCCCTCGGCGCCCAGATCGTCGCGTCGAGAGCCCTTGCGCTTCTGCCCGTCGACACAGACGGCGACCTCGAGGACGTCGTTCTGGATGTCGGCGCGTCCTCCACCGTGATTGACGTCATCCGGGCGGCCGAACGCGCCGCTCGTCGGCACCCGGCCGAGGCGTTCCCTACCGGTGCCGCTGCGGTGATCGCCGAGCTCGAAGACTTGGTCGCCGAGGCCGAGGCCGTCTCGTGACGGCGATGCCCGGCTCGTCGCACGCCGCGGGTTCGCCGGAGCCCGACGACGAACGGACGGTCGGGGACCTGCTGCTGGACGCGGACACTGCCGCGCGCGAACTGCTGTGGGACGCCCCGCCGGACACGGCCAAGGCCAAGGCACGTTCGTGGGGCGAGGTCGTTGAGGCGGCGGCCGACCTGTGGTCGTCGTTCCCGGACCGCACCGGCAACCTGAGCATGGAGCGGATCCACAAGCTGACCCTGGGGATGCACCGCACCCAGCAGCGCACAGGCTGGCCTGGCGCCGGCGACGGCGACCCGCACCTGGAGCGGGTCGTGGAGAACCTGTCCCGGGCGACCGAGATGATCTCCGTCCGCCGGCACCCAACCGCGCCGCTCAGCGAGCCGGGGCACCTGGACTCCGAGGCCGCCCGGACCCGGCTCATGCACGTGGTGTACGTCGCCTCCCACGGCGTCGGCCAGGCGCTGTGGCAGTACAACCGCGACATGCGCCGCGTGCTCGACGCCAAGCACCGGCTCAGCCCGGGGCAGTCGGCAGACCAGTCGCTCAACCTCATGGTGCGCGTCGGCGCCGCCGAACAGCTGGCGGCGTCCTACCGGCAGGGGCGCTGGCCCGCTGGGACGTCCAGGCCCGTCGGACGCTGGCGGCGTGGCCGACCGCAGCGAACGTGCTCTTCACGGTCAAGGTCGAACGGGACCTCACCGTGACCGGCGGCAGGATCGTCGCCGCGGCCGCACAACTGGGCGCCTTCGACCCCGACCAGCACACGCAGCGCCTGCAGCCGGCACTCGGTGCGCTCGACGAAGCCTGGGCGCGGCTGGGAGGCGACCTCGAGCAGCTGGCCGGACGCGCCCGCAGGGTCGACCCCGAACTGCTGCGCTCGGGCGCGGAACTGCGCGCGTCCCTGCGGGAGATCACCGCCGATCTCGGCGGGCATGCCGGCCCGGCAACCATGGCGCAGCGCGCCGACCTGCGAGCGGCGAGCCTGGAGGTGCACCGGGGCCTGGCTTCCGCTGTCGACCTTGGCTACGTCTTGCGCGACGTGGTCACCGATCCCGAGCTCACTGCACCCGCCCGCGGTGTGCAGGCCGCGTGCACGCTCCTGCACGCCCAGCCCGACGAAACGGCCTGGGTCGACGCCCGGGACGTGCACGCCAACCGCCCAGTGGCCCTCCCCGAAGCCCTCCGCGAGTCACTGGCCGAACGCAGCAGCGAGGTCGTTGCAGCGGCCGTCCGGGTCGACTCGGCTGGCACGTTCCTCGGCGCGACCCGCGAGATCAGCCCAGCCGGCCCGCTGCTGAACGGCCGTGCGCACGCGGAGCGTGCGGTCGGCGTCCCGCAAGCGCCCGGCCCGGGCTACGGCTGCGAGCGTTGATAGATCGGCTTGACGACTCATCTCGTCGGGCTCTGGCGACGCCCTCTTCTCCGCGGAGGCGCGCTGTCTGCGGCGCGGGCCGGGCCAGGTCTTGGGGCTCTTCGCAGATCTGGTGGGTGTAGGGCAACGCGCTGGTGAGGCGCGTTGCGCGGTGGTCTAGGTCGAGGTCCTCAGGATCAGTATCCAAGCAACTGATCCACGAGGACTCCGATGATGCTCAACGCCACGGGGCGCGGAGAAGTGGTCCGCGCTGAGGAACGCCGTCACGCCGCCGTCGACCGCGATGCGGCGCGCGCCACGTTCCCACATCGACTTCACGTCCGTCCAGGTCGGCAACTGAGCATGTCCGGCTGCTGTCGAACCGCTGCGGTTCGCGAGGTCTGGAGCAGTCTTCTACGGCAAGGCAATTAAGCACGCCAGCAACGCTGTGACCTGCGGGGATATAGTCGATATTAATAATTGCGATCTGTATCGAACGAAAGCGCAGGTCAGAGGCATGGTGCGGCGGGTATATATCTGTTAGCCTCAGACCACGCCATTCTGGCGGGACGGACGAGAGGTGGCGGGTCATGGCCAGGGGCTACAAGTGCCACGTCTGCGGACGGCACACGGTGCAACCGAAGAGCGTCAACAAGATGGTGTGCAGCAACTGCAACACGCTCTACGACAGGGATGTGATCGTCTCCGGCCCCCCCAATCGTGAGACCCAGCGTGTCTGGCCCAAGGCACGAGAGGACAGCTGAGCACACCAAGAGAGACGGCTCCCCCATGTAGTCATTGGGGTGCTACGACTGCCCGACGTTGGGCCTGACCTGCGGCAGGGCTGACCTGCGGCAGGTCGTGACGTCGGACCCTCTCAACTACCAGGGGGGAGACGGCTGGTCGCCGCTGTGGCGAGAGCAACTCGGAACGGAAGGCGCGAACTCATGCACGAAGACACCGGACCGGTCGAAGCGAGCGTCGTGGCGGAGGGCGAACTGACCTACGGCCCTGACGTCACCGGCCGTCCTGACGGCGAGGTGAGCACCCTGCGTTCCGGCCGGCCGTGGAAGAACGTGGCCGTCGTGGCTGGGGCCGCGGCACTCGCGGCGGGGGCCGCAGTGGTCACTACCCTTGCCGCGACCCACAAGTCAGCCGTCCAGATGAACTTCAAGGCATACGCGAACGGGATGAATGACGCGTTGGAGGCGGTCCGCAACGGCTTCGATCCGTTCGACAACGACAACGACAACGACGACAACGACGACGACGACTACTGAGGCGGACCTGCAACTCGTGGTGATTCCACTCAGGTCGCGACGACGACCGGGTTGGCGGTCACGTCCCCGACCGGTGACCTGGGGCGCGGCCTCAGGTGACGGCGTCGCGGGCGAGGGTGAGCAGTCGGCCGGGTCGGCCAGGGGCCGGTTACAGTCGCTGTCGACGTACGCGTCGAGGGTCATGGCGCCGGCGTGGCCCGTGCTGGGTGAGGAACGAGTCGAGCAAGTGCGGGTCGTCGGGGTCCGGTCGCATGGGTGGCAGCTCGAGGCTGTGGCGTCGCCCTGCAGTGGTCGCGGTGAGGACCCCGTCGAGCAAGAGACCACCAACACCCGCGCATATGAAATGCTGGCCAGCGGTCTCCGGGTTGGAGAGGCCGCAGGCCGCCAGCCGCGAGTCGGTTGATCTGCGCCTACTTCTTCGTCAGATGGACAGCCGTGTCCAGTGTGCGTCGACGCTCCGTCGCGGCGGTGGGCCGCTGAGGTTGCTGCCGGCCAACGGCCCGCGCGCCGGCACAATGGACGCGCGATCTCCAGCTCGGCAATTGCGTCGCGGAATGGCTCCCAGGGCCGGTCGCCTTCATCTTGGCCAAGAACGGAGTCGAGTGGCGTCTGCTTCCATCGCAGGGTCGAACGCACCCGCGGCCCGTTCGCAAGTGGCCCGGCAGACTGCGGGTGCGCCTCAGGGGCTACAGCCACTCACACGTACTCACAAGGTTCTGCAGCCGGGCCTGCGGGAGCGAGTTGAGGTGCGCCAGGTCGTTGCGCGCGCGGTGCAGAGCCGCCGTGGTGTCCCGCAGGGCAGGACTGGAACCGCCGATGCGACCGGAGACGATTCGCTTGAGCGCTCCGATCTCGACGAGCGGATCGCTGCCCTCCACGCCTGAGGAGGAACCGCAGTAATCGTCGATCGCCCGGCGCCAGCGCTCCGGCCCGAGGTGCCGCTCGACCTCGCGCACGAGGGCCGACCGCCTCAGCTCGATCCATGGCAGGAGAACTCGAGCCTGCGCGCTCCACATGCGCCGGTCGAGGTCCTCGACGTCCAGGGCGGCCGATGCCGCTAGAGCACCGTGCCAACCGTCGATCATCATCCTGTCCCAGGCGTCCAACAGTGCCTCAGGTGGCCGGGAGTCCAGTCGCCCTCTCCGAGCGGTCAGAGGACCCTCATCCCGGGCGCCCGCAGCGAGCAGGTCGGCGAGGTGGGCTGTGCTGCCGTCCCACTCCGCCGCGAGCCGCAGAGCGAGATCGAGGTCCCATTTGGCCACCTCGATCACTGTCTCGAGCCGAACCTCGCGCAGCACGCCGTCGACCCCGCCATCTGCGCCATGGGAGTTGAGCAGGCCGGCCACGTCCCACCGCGAGATGCGGTTCCAGTACCACACGCTGGCCAAGGCGACTTCCGACCGCTCCTGGCCGGCGTAGGTGGGGAGGTGGCCGCGGTCGGTCACCACGACGAACGCTCCGCGCTCAGCAGCGGGGACGGTCCGGGACTCCGACTCCAGTCGTCCGACGAATCCGACGAGTTCAGTGCGGTGTGCCTCATCGAGGTCGGACGCGAGGCACACGAACTTCCTACCGGCCACGTCTGGGTGAGTGATGAGGCGTCGGACGGTTACTGGGGGGTCGTCGAATGCGACCTGGACGCCGAGCGCTTGGACCAACGGGCCGTCGGTGGGCCACGGGTAGAGCCGGCTGCCGTTCGGGAGCGCGTCGACGAGCGCCGCCGCCAGCGAGTCCCCGTAGTCCTGGTCGCTTGCCAGCTTCCGCGGGAGGATCGCGGCGACGTGTCGGCCATCGGCCGCGGCTGCCACGTCGCGCACGAAGGACGCCGGCCCGGGTAGGCGCCAGATGTCGCTGTGGATGCTCATGACGGGAGCTGCTGAGCCGCCTCGAGGACGAGCCGATCAAGAACCCACCCACCGCTCGGGTGCTCGTCAAGGACGTCCGAGAACTGGAGCTGGTCGACGAGCGTCCGCGCAGCCAGCCCGAATTCGGCGGCCTCCACGTCGTCGTACGTCGCGGGCTTGTCCTCCAGCCATTTGTTCCACGTCCGCGCGACATCGGGGTCCACGCGCGTGGCGATCAGGAACTCGACAGCCGACTTGGGGTCGCGGACCGCGGCGGCGACGTGCATCAGTGCGTCCTCGCGGGACGAGCCCTGCGCGATCGCGTGCATGACTCGCTCGACGAGGTCGGGCCATCCACCTGTCGCGGCCTTGAGCTGCTGGCGCAGGAGAGGCGTGGAGAACAGCGAATCCTGCCAGGATTGAAGGCCCTCCGCGGACCAGCGCCGGAGGCGAATGAGGGGGATTCCGTCGAGCTCGGGCAGCACATGCCGGATCCGCTTGGCGTCGACGACGATGGTCACGAACCTGTCCGACGAGTAGCGCACGCGGGTGATGGCACGCCGGAAGTCCTGCTGAGTGGCGTCCTTGTCGGTGAGGTCGAGGATGACGTGCTGCAACTCCTTGCGGCGCAACCGGGTGTCGAGCGTCCCGGGCGTGGCCGTCACGCAGGTGAAGCCTCGATCAGCCGCAACCATCGTGAGTGCGTCGGATACCCGCCCGATTCCCAATGCTGGCGTCCCGATGACGGCGTGGATTCGCGGAGCGCCCTCAGCGTGCACGGTCAACAAGGCCAGCTCCGCGTCCGACAGGGGCGACCGGCGTTCGGGACCGGGCTCTTCCCGCGCGAGTATGCGTCGGTTCACCGCGGGGTTGTACTGGTAGTCGAGCTCGAAGTTCTCGGCATCCATGAGTTCGGTCTCGATCGAGTCACGGGTGCCGAGCAGGCCCAGCACGGACGGGCTCCGGAGCCCGAAGTCGCCGCCCTGTCGGTGGAGCACTCCGAGTCCTGTCATCTCGTCCAAGTACCGCAGAAACTCGGCGCTCGACAGGTCCGACTGAGAGAAGGCTGCTGGCCAGAAGTAGGCGCACTCGCGCTGCAACTCGCTCGCGCTGAACATCTCGCCCGGGCGCGCGTCGAAGCTCCATAGCGCCGTGACCAGCGCGATGACCCGATACCGACTGTCTAGGTTGATCGTCCAGCGGAATCGTTGGGCGATCAGGTCACGGACCTCGCGCTTGGCATAGATCTCGTCGACATGCCGGTTGGTGATCACTACCCGGCCGCCCGAGCCGGGCAGTGCCGCGCCCCGCACGTGCCGGACCAACGCGTCGCAGATGATCTGGATGAGGCTGGCCTGGTAGTTGGTCAGTCGCAGGAGCCGCCACATCGTCTCGCGCGTCTCGAACTCGTACCCGAGTGCGTAGAGCGGGTCCCTGACGAGCTCACGTGCATCGGTGACCCTCAGCGGACCGATCAGTATGTCCTGACCACCATGCGCTACTGGCGTGTTGGGCAGGTCGTGGAAGCGCTGCACTTGATGGAGGCCAGCAAAGACCGGCTTGAAGCGACGGTGGGTGCGCTCCATCAGGCCCTTGAGTTGCTGCAGGGTGGGAAACCCGCCGAGACGGTTCCTCCCGACATCGCGCGCGTCGGCAGTCAGGAAGTTGTCGGATTCGTCCAGCAGAAGCAGCAACTGGCGCGAGGGGTCTGCCTCAAGCCACTCTGCGATGCCTTCCGTGACGGTCTCACCGGACCAGCCCGCGCCGGTGGGATGGAGGATGTCGAGTTCAACAAGGCGCGGGGCGATGCTCGGCCAGAGCGCCGATGGCGGGCTCGCTTCGCCAATGCCAGCGGTCTTGAGGTCGAAGTAGACAGCCAGCCGCTCCGCATTCCGCTCGTCGTCGGTCGCCTCGGTGCGTTGGCGGGTGAAGCCACGTTCGACCCGGCGCAGGAGCGCGGACTTGCCCAGTTGCCGTCCGCCGTAGACGAACAACGAACCAGTCGGGTCGATGATCGACTGACGCTCGATCTCTCGACCCACGAACACCTCGTCCGGGACTTCGCCACCGGCGAACGGCGTGTAGGGGTTCAGGGTGGTGAACGGAAGTGTCACACGCTGAGTGATTTTCCAACTAGCTTCCGGTCGAGTGGAGAGCCACGCGACCACCGGGTCGTCGACGACGAGTGGCGAGAACTCGACCCCGGAGCTCCTGGTGAGCCGACGGAGCTCGATGCGCTCGGCTACCGAGAGAGTGCGGAAGTAGAAGATGAGGTGTGCACGGTCTCGGCGGTCCTCGTCGATGAACTGCAGCAGCCGCTGTGGGGAGACCTCGTCCCAGACAAGCGTGATGTCGTACTGGCCGCGCGCTTGGGTTCCCAGACTGGGCACGTACGAGCCGCCGATGGGTGTGGCGCGCACTTGGTAGGAGGTGTAGCCAGCCCGGCGGGTCTTGGTGATCTCCCGTAATTGCTGCGGTGCGGGAATCAGGCCGACCATGCGCAGGACCGAATCGACCCTGGACCTGAAGTCCTGGGGCGCACCCTGACGGCGCACTCGAAGTTCTGTCCAGGCAGTGAGGCCCTCGTTCAGCACGCGGTTGTCGGGGGCACGGAGCGCACCGAGGTGCTCTCGGACCGCATCCACTGCGCCCTGGCCTTCCGCCGCTGCCACGGCCCACTCGACGACCCCTGGGAAGAACGCCACGAAGTCGTCGCCCGACGGCGGCGGCACGTCGGGCAAGGCCTCGCCCGCCTCAGCGAACGTCAGGAACTCGACAGCCAGGGGTTCGTCCTCTTCGGCTACGAGCCCCAGGATTCGCTGCGCGTCGGTCCGGTCGGCGAGCGCGTTGGCGCGCTGGACCAGGGTCTCTCGCGCTTGGGAGAACGTGTCGCTGCCGTGGGACTGGATGCTTTCGAGACACCTGATACTCAGGTCGGCCCGGCCCGGGACTGCGTCGCGGTGCTCGTCGAGCTGCTGCGCGAGGTCCCGGGCGATGTCATCGTCCTTGAGGGCGCGTAGCCGGGAGACGACCCGGTCCGCTGCATACAAGGCGTCCCGGTGGCGCGCGGCCGCGTCGCGGGTGGCGAGTGCGATTTCGTCGTCGAGCGTGTCGTCCCGTTCGATCCCGGCCTGGAGCATCCAGGCCTCGGCGCCTTGGATATTCCCGAGGCGGAGGTACCCGTGAAGGACCTCGAGGCTGTCGCGCCCGGCGACGAGCATGGCGACCTCTTGTGCCGTGGGATGCCGCGTCGGGCGTCCGGACTCGTCACGCGGGATTTCAAAGAGCGGAGCGAGCTCATCGAAAAGCAGGACGTCGAGGGGCTCATGGCGAGCCGAATCGGCCTTCTCGGACCTGACCCACTCGATCAGTCGCTGCAGGGCGGCGTCCCCGACTGACGTGATGTCCACATCGACGAGGACCGAGCGGGCCGCGGCGAATGCGCCGGCGTCAGGCTGGTTCGACGCGGTTGCGCTGTGCGTGCGCGACCGCAGCGCGAGCGCATCGCCTAGCAGTGCCGCAACATCGCCGAGAGCTCGATAGAGGCTGTCGCGGGCACTTGCGATGATTGCCTTGCGTCGTTGCTGCGGGCTGCTCACGTCGTAGTCCGCGGATTCGATGAACCGGGTGGCGGTGTCGAGGTCCTTCAGGTCGCGAGTAATTTCCCTGATCTCAGCCCAGGACGCCCCGTCGCCGCTGCGGCCCGCCGCCTCTGAGGTTGCGACTCCCACGAGCGAGAGCAGCGCTCGACCAATCACCTGGTTGTCCCGGGCGAGGTAGTGAACGATGTTCGACGCGCGTTGGTAACTGACTTGCTTGTGGGCAAGTTCCCGGTGCATGCGTTCAGCCTCCGCACCGAGCATGTGCCACTGGTCGGGCACCGAATCGGCTTCGACGGCTTCAAGGGAACGCACGAATCCGCGGCCGGCGAGGCTGACGAGAGTCCGAATCGACTCGGACTCGGGATACCCGTCGCTCGCTGATTCGGTGCCGAACTGGTCAAACGGTCCAATTGGCGAGTACCCGAGCGTCAGGGCGAGGCGGACGGTGGCGGCGAGCAAGAGCTTCCGGTCGTCGGCGTTGAGCTGGTTGACTTGCTCTGCCTCAAGGATTAACTCGGGCCACTCCAGAACGACGCGTTCGGCGCGGCAGCCGTACGCAGCGCAGAACAGCCGCAGCGCCCACATGCGAGGCTCGGCGAGCCCGTAGGCCTCGCCGACCAGGTAGGCCATCCGCTCCCGCCCGGACGCGATGAGTTCAGCGATCAGCGGCGGTTGACCCTCCAACCACGGGTCGCCCTTGAGGACCGCCGACAGGTCGGACTCCGCAGGCGGCAACGACGTGGAGACCACGGTTGCGTCGACAACAGGTGACGATTCGGCGACGGTATGAGCCGCAACCGGTGCCGGTGCCGGTGCCGGTGCCGGTGCCGACTCTTCGTCGGGTGCTTGGGCCTCATCCGCAACCGGGTCTTCATGATTGACCGGCGTCGCGACCATGACCGGTGCAGGCTCCGCGGCCGCGACCGCAGCCACGAGCACTTCGTCGCTACCGCCCTCGACGGCTGTCGAGTCGGGCTTGAGGACTACATCTGTCAGAACGTCGGGCGCCGTTGGCACGTGGAGCATCCCAAGACCGGCGGCCTCGACAACATCCGCTTGCTCGGGTAGACCGCTGCTCGCATCACGCTTGGCGTCCCGCAGCAGCGCGAAGCTGATCGGAGGCGCAGCTTCACGCCGCGCGACCATGTCAATCAGAACAAGCAGTGCCTGGAGGGCATCGTCCCTCTCGTGTTCTGGCAGCAGTGAGGCGTCCCGCGCGAACGAGGCGATGGCAGCGATCGACTCGCCCAGCTCCTCCGGTCCGGACAACTCGACTAGCCGTAGGAGCCACATTCGTGTGGGATCGACGTCGTGGCGGCTCAGCGCGGCGAGCGCCTCGCTCAGGTCGTCACGGGTCTGCACATCGAGGTCGGCGGCTAGGCCGCGGACTCGGGTGGCGAATTCAAGAAGCCAGGTCGCGTCATGTGACTGCGGAAGGCCGCCCGCCCGGAGGGCCTTTGCCAGTCGCTCGGCTACTTGCACCGCCTCGTCCCAATGCTCGTCCACCAGCTCCACATCGGACGCGCCTGCCAGCCAGACGCCGTACGCGACTGCCCCGCTGTCTTCGGCGTCGCCCGGCTCCGCTCCGCGCTCGCCTGTGGAGGCGGCCGGCGTCGACGCGGCGGCGTCGGCGATCTCCTTGACCGCCGACAGGTCGTCTCGGCCGGCTCCGCCGACCGTGCGGTCCGCGAGTCGCTGAATGAGGTTCGGGGCCCATGCGTCGGGCGGCAGGTGGTCGAATTGCGCGCGCAACTGCTCGAAGGCGGCAGCCGCGCCCTGGTCGTGCGGGACGAGAAGAGCCAGGGCCAACCACGCTCCTGCACCCCCATGCAGGGCGGCGTCGATGAGCGGGAGCCTCAGCGCCGGGTTCGAGCCGACGGACGCGACGTCACGCAGGAAGGCTGCCAACTCAGGGTGAGCGGCGAGTGTCGAGGGCGGCGTGTGTTCCTCCGCAGAGAGGATCTCCAACCACTGCTCCTCGGTGAGTGGGTCCTCGAAAGGAGCCCGCACGGAGGGCAGCGCAGCGATGACGTCGGCACGCACATGCTCACCGCCACGCAAGCGCGAAAGGATCGTTCCAGCCATCGACGTGGTCACCTTGCGCGCCGCAGGCAGGCCGATCGACGACATGACCCTCCGCCGGCGATCGGCCGGAAGTTTGTTGAGAAACGTCGCCAGGTCGTGGGAGGTGATCACGGACGCCGCAGCCCGATAGGCGGTGCTTGCGTCATAGGCCGCGCGCACGTCGTCGACTGACGGCAGGAGGCGAGAACTTGCGTCTCTGGAGTCCACGGTTCCGGCTGGGCGCACTGTTGAGGGGCCTGACACGCGCATCTCCTTTACTTGACCGCTGCCACGACGTTAGCGGAGAGCACCGACGTTGTGTGCCGCGAGCACCGGGCGAAGATGATTGCCAAGTCCGCGCGGCATGCATCGCCGGTTCAAGTAGCTGCTCAACCGTGAGAAGCGACTTGAGGAGGTAGCCGACCACGCGGAGGACTCCGAGAACGAGCTCCAGGCGTCACGAGCAGCAGCGGCGGGACTGGCTCAACTGCAAGCGCGAGGTACAACTCTTTGGAGACACGCCCGAGCTGGCGGTTGCAGCGAGGGCATCAAGGCTCGACCGCCCTTCGGGCATTCACCGGTGTTTCGTCGGTTTGAGTCGTGACCGCTCCTGGGAGGAATTTGACAACGGGGCACTGCAGCGCCGTCGTGACCGCCGGAAGCCTCCTAGGTGCCTACGGGGGTGAACCGCGATGCTCCCAGAGGACTTGGGGCCTTGCGAGCGCCGCCGAGGCGCACGGACCCGACCGGAGGTGAACGGATGTTGATGCAACCCACACCCGACCCGTCTCGTGACTTCCTCTCAGTCGGCGAGGTTGCCGACGAGCTTCACGTGACGGACCGCTTCGTCCGGCGGCTGATCGCGGACGGGGAACTGCCCGCCGTCCGCGTTGGCCACCGCATCGTGCGGGTGAGGCACAGTGACCTCGAGCATGTCCTGCACCCGGTCACTGGAGTCGCGCTCCGCTGAGCCGCCAAGCCGTCACAAGCGAGACGGACGTGAACCGTAGCCTCGCCAACGGCCCCTCAACGGCCTCCACGCACCAAAGCGCGAGGCATCAAGGGACACGGTGCAGCGCAGTTCAGCGTGGATCCACACCGTTCCCTATTCCACGTATATTCCACACTTCTGCGTTTCCGCAGGTCAGGAGGGTGCCCCGAGTGGGATTCGAACCCACACTGGATCGGGTTTGAGCCGAACGCCTCTGCCGATTGGGCTATCGGGGCCGAGCAGCAGGATACCGCGAGGAGCCGTGCTGACGCTCACAGCCCGATGAGCACCGCTGCCGCACGCTCCGGCATTACGCTGCAGCCTGTGAGCACAAGCGACGTGACGCCGACCACCCCCGCCGAGTCGGCGACCAGCCCGTTCGACCTGACGACACCTCCGCAGGCGCCGGGTCTCGAGCTGCCCGCCGCGCACGCCCCGTCGCGCCCTGCGCGCCGTGCGGTCGTCGCGGAGGACGAGGCGCTCATTCGCATGGACGTGGTCGAGTCGCTGCGCGAGGCGGGCTTCGACGTGGTCGGCGAGGCCGGCGACGGTGAGACGGCCGTCAAGCTGGTGCTCGAGCTCAAGCCGGACGTCGTCGTGATGGACGTCAAGATGCCGATCCTCGACGGGATCTCGGCGGCAGAGCGGATCGGCAAGCTCCACCTCGCGCCGGTCGTCCTGCTGACGGCCTTCTCGCAGAAGGAGCTCGTGGAGCGTGCGCGCGACGCTGGTGCGATGGCCTACGTCGTCAAGCCGTTCAGCCCGGCGGACCTGCTGCCGGCTGTCGAGATCGCGATCTCGCGCTACGCGCAGATCACCGCGCTCGAGTCCGAGGTCGCGGACCTCGCCGAGCGCTTCGAGACCCGCAAGCGCGTCGACCGCGCCAAGGGCCTGCTCATGACGAAGATGGGCCTGACGGAGCCGGAGTCGTTCCGCTGGATCCAGAAGACGTCGATGGACCGTCGCCTGACGATGCGTGAGGTCGCTGACGCTGTCATCGAGCAGGTCGGCGGCGCGGCGAGCTGATCGCTGACGGGCGCCAGTCGCCCGAAGCTCGTCCGAGGCGGGCCCTTCGCGCAATTGGTCACGGTTCGGCAGCAACCTCAGCCTGACCAACGATCATCACGTCGCGGACACGTGGTGTGGGTCGCGCCCTCGCTCTAACCCTCAACCTGGCGATCAAGGACATCAACGACGCTGGCGGAGTCCTCGGGTCGAAGGTCACTGTCGAGCACGCCTACTCCTCCGACGGTGACCACGCGGAGGTCGCGACCCAGTCGGTGACCGACCTGATCTCCACGAAGGTCCAGGTCATCATCGGTGCGGCGTCGTTGACAGTGACGCTCAAGGGGATCGATGACGTGACTGCCGCCAAGATCGTCCAGATCTCGAGCGCCAACACGGCGACCAAGCTCTCCGGGTACTCGCCGTTCTACTTCCGGACCGCCCGGCCGGACGACCAAGCCGGACGCGGTCGCGATCATCGCCTTCGGCCAGATGAAGCAGATCGTCCCCGACCTCGTGGCCGCCGGCCTCGACGCATCGAAGCGCTACCTGGTCGACGGCAACACGTCGAACTACTCGAGGGGCTGCCCGGCGGGCACGTTCACTGGCGCGCAGCGGACGGACGGTGCGACGATCCAGAAGCGCATGGCGTCGGTCTCCGGTGCGAAGGGGGCGACGAGTGCAAGTCCTTCAAGGACTGCGTCGCGTTGCTGACCGCCGGCACGGCGATCCAGTACAAGGGTCAGGCGGGCGTCGGTCCGTTCAATGCCAGGAACGACCCGTCGTCGGCGTGCCTCGGCGTCTACGAGTACCAGGACGACAACTCCTACACGTTCATGAAGTCGGTCTTCGGCGAGCGCTGGCAGATGCCGATCACAGGGGCTGACCAGGACGGGCGGGGCCCGGTGGGGGTGTGATCCCCCACCGGCCCCGTGGTTGTGGGAGCCGCACGGCGAGCGCCACCACAGCGAGGCGTCCCCGCCGACCGCTCAGTGCTCGGCCCTGCGCTGGCGCACCACGCACGGGGGACCTCGGTGGCGTTTCGGGCGGTGTCACGGCCGTCTCGGAATTTGACCCGGACAGCGGACTAGGCACGAGGGCCGGAGTTTGCCATGATGCGACGGGCGTCGGAGGCGGGGGACTGCGGCCACGCGGCAGACGGGCGGGCCCGTCGTGCCGGGCATTCCACGACGAAGGAGGTCCGACGTGAGATCAAGCGTTCAGGTGCGTGCAGCCGAGCCGGACGACCTCACCTCGTTGGTCCGGTTGTGCCTTGAGGCGCGCGCCGAGTCGACCGTCGGGGCCCAGCTCTGCACGAGCGACGGCGACGGTCTCCGACACCAGCTCGGCGCCCTCCTCGGCGCGCGCGGCGGCGTCGTCCTGGTCGCGACCGTCGACGGCACGCCCGCCGGGCTGCTGCTCGCGCGCCTCGTCGGGCCGAGCGTCTTCAGCGACGTCGTGAGCCTCGCCGTCGAGGCCGTCTACGTCGCTCGGGACGACCGGCGCCGCGGGGTCGGGCACGCGCTCCTGGCAGGCGCCGCCGACATCGCGGAAGACGGCGGTGCGACGGACGTGTACGCCTCGCCACTGCCGGGTGCCCGCGGGATGCTGCGGTTCTTCGCCCGGATGGGGTTTGCACCCGCCGCGACGCACCGGGTCGTCAGAACCGCCTCCCTGCAGCGTCGGCTGGCCGGCGAGGCGACCTCCGGACTCGGCGCCCGACGCGGGGGCCGCGCGATCGAGGACCTCATCGCGCGGCGTCGGCAGGTCCGGGCCGCGAGCCAGCTGGACCCCGCGGACGCTCGGATGGGCCGCGGGTCGAGCGCGGATCAGGGGCGGGTGGCGGCGATCAGCATGCAGGTCAGCCGCGCGGTGGCAAGCCGCCGCGCCTCGGAGTCCTCGACGACGATCTCGTAGGACGCGAGCGACCCACCGAGGTGCACGGCCGTCGCGACCCCCGTGACGGTTCCCGCTCGCGCCGAGCGGTGGTGGGTGATGTTGAGCTCGATCCCGACGGCTACGCGCCCCGGCCCGGCATGAGCGGTGGCGGCGAACGAGCCGAGCGTCTCGGCGAGCACGGCGGATGCCCCGCCGTGCAGCAGCCCGTGGGGCTGGGTGTTGCCCTCGACCGGCATCGTGCCGACCGCGCGCTCGGCGCTCACCTCGATCAGCTCGATGCCCATCCGGGTCATCAGCGTGGCGGAGGACTGCGGTGCGGAGCCGTCGTCGGTCATGCCGGATAGGTTGGCACCCGTGAGCCACGAACTGCCAACCGACACTCCCTCCACCGTCGACGCGACTCGCGGGGCCGGTGGGCGGCTGCTCATCATCGACGGCCACTCGATGGCGTATCGGGCGTTCTTCGCCTTGCCGGTGGAGAACTTCTCGACCTCGACGGGTCAGCCCACGAACGCCGTGTACGGCTTCACGTCGATGCTCGCGAAGATTCTCGCCGACGAGGCGCCGACCCACCTCGTGGTGGCCTTCGACGTCGGACGCACGACGTTCCGTACCGAGCAGTTCCCCGCGTACAAGGCGACCCGCGACGAGTCGCCGCTGCCGTTCCGTGGGCAGGTGCCGCTCATCAAGGAGATCCTCGCCACGATGCGGGTGCCGGTCCTCGAGAAGGAGAACTACGAGGCCGACGACATCCTCGCGACCCTGACGACCCAGGCGCACGCCCAGGGCATGGAGGTGCTCGTCTGCTCGGGCGACCGGGACACGCTGCAGCTGGTCAACGAGTCGGTCACGGTCCTGTACCCCGTGCGGGGCGTCTCCGAGCTGACCCGCATGACGCCCGAGGTCGTCCGCGCGAAGTACAGCGTCGAGCCCTGGCAGTACCCGGACATCGCTGCGCTCGTCGGGGAGACCAGCGACAACCTGCCGGGCGTCCCCGGAGTCGGGCCCAAGACGGCGGCCAAGTGGATCGCGACCTATGGCGGTCTCGACGGGATCGTCGCGGCAGCTGACCAGATCCCCGGCAAGGCAGGGGAGTCGCTGCGGGCGCACCTGGACCAGGTCCTGCTCAACCGGCGGATCAACCACCTCCTGACCGACCTCGAGCTGCCGCTCGGCCCGGATGACCTCGCGCTGCAGCCCTGGGACCGGGAGGCCATGCACCGCGTGTTCGATGCGCTGCAGTTCACGACCCTGCGGGAGCGCCTCTTCGCGTCGTTCCCGGACGAGACCGCGCCGCACGTCGCGGGGACCGACGTGCGGCTCGAGCAGCTCGGCGCGGACGACCTGGCACCGTGGTTGACCGCGCGGGCCGGTCGCACGCTCGGCCTCGATGTGCGGGGCAGCGTCCGCCCGGCTGGCGGCGATGCCTGGGCCATCGCGATCGCCGACGACGCGGGGGTCGCCATCGCGCTCGACCTCACCTCCATCGGGCCGGACAACGAGCTGGCGCTCGCGGCCTGGCTCGCCGACCCGCTCGCGCCGAAGTCGGTGCACGGTGCCAAGGGGGCCTGGCACGCGCTCGCGGGTCGCGGGCTCGCCCTGGCCGGCGTGGTCTTCGACACCGAGCTCGCGGCGTACCTGTGCCACCCTGACCAGCGCACCTATGACCTGCCCGGCCTCGTCACCCGCTACCTGCACCGTGAGCTCGGCTCCGCTGCGGGCACACAGGAGGCGGGCACGCAGGGCGCGTTCGACCTGGAGCTCGACGGCTCGGACGAGGCGCAGCGCGCGGCGGGCCGCGCGGCCGGTGTCATCGAGCTGACCGAGGTGCTCGCGGGCGAGCTCGCGGACCGCGGGGTCGATCGCCTGCTCGGCGACCTCGAGCTACCGCTCGAGACCGTGCTCGCGCGCATGGAGCAGCGCGGGATCGCCGCGGACGTCAACTACCTCACCGGGCTTGAGACGTCGTTCGACGCGCAGGTGCAGACCGCCGCGCTCGAGGCCTACGACGTCATCGGCCGGGACGTGAACCTCGGCTCACCGAAGCAGCTCCAAGAAGTCCTCTTCGACCAGCTCGGCATGCCGAAGACCAAGAAGATCAAGACCGGTTACACGACCGACGCGTCCGCGCTGGTCGAGCTGTACGAGCGCACCGAGCACCCCTTCCTGGCACACCTGCTGGCACACCGGGATGCCATCCGGCTACGGCAGACCGTCGAAGGTCTGCTGCGCTCTGTCGCCGACGACGCGCGCATCCACACCACGTTCCAGCAGACGATCGCAGCGACCGGTCGGCTGTCGTCGACCGACCCCAACCTGCAGAACATCCCCATCCGGACCGAGGCGGGCCGCCAGATCCGGCGTGCGTTCATCGTCGGGAAGGGTTTCGAGACACTCCTGACGGCGGACTACTCGCAGATCGAGATGCGGATCATGGCGCACCTGTCGGGGGACGCCGGGCTCATCGAGGCGTTCCGGTCCGGCGAAGACCTGCACAGCTACGTCGCGTCGCGGGTGTTCTCGGTCCAGACCACCGAGGTCACAGCGGCGATGCGCTCAAAGATCAAGGCGATGAGCTACGGGCTGGCCTACGGGCTGTCGTCGTTCGGTCTGTCCAAGCAGCTGAAGATCGAGGTCGGCGAGGCGGCCGCGCTCATGGACGACTACTTCTCGCGGTTCGGCGGCGTGCGCACCTATCTCACCGGGGTCGTCGACGAGGCCCGGGCGACCGGGTACACCGCGACGATCCTCGGCCGTCGGCGCTACCTGCCGGACCTCACGAGCGACAACCGTCAGCGCCGCGAGATGGCCGAGCGGATGGCGCTCAACGCGCCGATCCAAGGCAGCGCCGCGGACCTCATCAAGGTGGCGATGCTGGGGGTCGAGCGCGAGCTCACGACCCGCGGTCTGGCCTCCCGCATGCTTCTGCAGGTCCACGACGAGCTCGTCGTGGAGGTCGCGCCGGGAGAACGGGACGAGGTCGAGGCGGTCCTGCGTGAGCAGATGGGGGCCGCAGGCGACCTGTCCGTGCCGCTCGACGTCTCGGTCGGGTCCGGCCAGAACTGGCACGACGCCGGGCACTGAAAAGCGTGCGGCTGCGTGCCGGCGCGGTCGTCAGCGGTGCGTGACGAAGATGGCCGTCCCGGGCAGCCGGGCGCCGCGGACCGGTCCCCACCCACCCCAGGTGCGGTCGTTCTCGCTGGGCCACTCGGGCTCGACGCGGCGGTCGAGGACGAAGCCCGCCGCAGCCAGCTCGGCGATGTGGTCGCCGAGCGTCCGGTGGTACTCGGCGTACAGCACCCGGCCCGACGCACCGATCTCCACGTAGGGCCGACGGTCAAAGTACGAGCGGGTCGCGGTCAGGCCGCCCTCACCGGGGTCGTCCGGAAACGCCCAGCGCACCGGGTGGGTGACGGCGAAGACCCAGCGCCCACCGGGCCGTAGCACGCGAGCGACCTCGCTGTGCACGCGGTCGGCGTCGGGCACGAACGGGATGGCGCCGAACGCCGTGAACGCGACGTCGAACGACGCGTCGGCGAACGGCAGAGCACGCGCGTCGGAATGCACGAGCGGCGTGCGAACCCCGGCCGGGGTGTCGTAACGTGCGCCGGCGGCCAACATCCCGGCCGACACGTCGGTCGCGACGACCTGCACGCCGCGCCGCGCGAGCCAGCGCGAGCACTGAGCGGCGCCTGCGCCGACCTCGAGCACGCGCAGGCCGTCGAGCTCGCCGAGCAGGTGGGCGTCCGCCTCCCGCAACCCCTCCGGGCACCAGCAGAAGTCCGCCGGGCCGAGGAAGTCGCCGTGCTCGTCGAGGTACTCGCTGGCGTTCGCGTCCCACCAGGACCGACCGACTCGGCCACCCTCGGCCGACGGGATGTCGCGGTAGCCGGCGTCGGCCAGCGGGTCGACGGGCTCGGGATGCGTGCGCTCGCTCATGGAGCCGCCCCTCGCGTGGTCGGTGATGACAGCCGGTGGTGCGTGGATCGATGATCCGGCCCCGCTCCGGGAGCGGCCCACACCAGTCGGTGCAGCCTACGGTGACGGGTGCGCGCCGGATCGCCGCCGGCGCGATCGGCGCGCGCGTCACCGTGCTCGGTCAGGCGGACCCGGCGTGAACAGCTTTGACCCTGCCTGCGCACGGAAGATAGGGTGAACGGCGGTGCCGCGCGACTGAGAGGCGGCACCGTCAATCCAGTACGTTCCCTGTCCGCACTAGATCCTGTCCGCAACGGAGCCCACCCCTACATGAGCATCTCCACCCCAGCGAAGTCCGCCACGCCGCAGGTCGCGATCAACGACATCGGCACGGCCGAGGACTTCCTTGCTGCGATCGACGCCACCATCAAGTACTTCAATGATGGCGACATCGTCACCGGCACCATCGTCAAGGTCGACCGCGATGAGGTCCTCCTCGACATCGGTTACAAGACCGAAGGCGTCATCCCTTCCCGCGAGCTGTCCATCAAGCACGACGTGGACCCCGGCGAGGTCGTCAAGGTCGGTGACGAGATCGAGGCACTCGTCCTCCAGAAGGAGGACAAGGAGGGTCGGCTGATCCTGTCCAAGAAGCGCGCACAGTACGAGCGCGCCTGGGGCACGATCGAGAAGATCAAGGAAGAGGACGGCGTCGTCACGGGCACCGTCATCGAGGTCGTCAAGGGCGGCCTCATCCTCGACATCGGCCTGCGCGGCTTCCTGCCCGCGTCGCTGGTCGAGATGCGTCGGGTGCGCGACCTCCAGCCGTACGTCGGCAAGGAGATCGAAGCCAAGATCATCGAGCTCGACAAGAACCGCAACAACGTCGTCCTGTCGCGCCGTGCCTGGCTCGAGCAGACGCAGTCCGAGGTGCGCTCGACCTTCCTGCAGACGCTGCAGAAGGGCCAGGTACGTCCGGGCGTCGTCTCCTCGATCGTCAACTTCGGTGCGTTCGTGGACCTCGGTGGCGTTGACGGGCTCGTGCACGTCTCCGAGCTCTCCTGGAAGCACATCGACCACCCCTCCGAGGTCGTCGAGGTCGGTCAGGAGGTCACCGTCGAGGTTCTCGACGTCGACTTCGACCGCGAGCGGGTCTCCCTGTCGCTCAAGGCGACGCAGGAAGACCCGTGGCAGGCTTTCGCCCGGACGCACGCGATCGGCCAGGTCGTCCCGGGCAAGGTCACCAAGCTCGTTCCCTTCGGTGCTTTCGTGCGCGTCGAGGACGGCATCGAGGGCCTCGTGCACATCTCAGAGCTGGCTGTGCGCCACGTCGAGATCCCGGAGCAGGTCGTGCAGGTCGGCGACGACGTCTTCGTCAAGGTCATCGACATCGACCTGGAGCGTCGCAGGATCTCGCTGTCGCTGAAGCAGGCGAACGAGGGCTTCGACCCGACCAGCGACGACTTCGACCCCGCGCTGTACGGCATGGCGGCGGAGTACGACGAGGCCGGGAACTACAAGTACCCCGAGGGGTTCGACCCAGCCACGAACGAGTGGCTCGACGGCTACGAGGCCCAGCGCGAAGTGTGGGAGGCCCAGTACGCCAAGGCCCACGAGCGCTGGGAAGCCCACCGCAAGCAGGTCGCGGAGGCTGCCAAGGCTGACGCCGAGGCAGCGAACGGTGACGGCGGCGGCGCTGTCGCGACCGCGTCCTCGTACTCCTCGGCCCCGGTCGAGGAGGCCACCGGAACCCTCGCGTCGGACGAGGCGTTGGCGGCTCTGCGGGAGAAGCTCACGGGCAACTGACTCAGCCGGGGCGCTCGTTGCCCCGACGGTCGCAGGCGGGCCGGTCACCTTCGGGTGGCCGGCCCGCGGTGCGTCCAGGGGGGATGCGGCCGGGGGGCGGCGCCCGGCCGGATCGGGCAGGATGAGGATCATGCAGCGAATCGGACTGACCGGCGGGATCGCAGCAGGCAAGTCGGTGGCCGCGAGGCGGCTCACTGAGCTGGGGGCCGTGGTGATCGACGCCGACCAGCTCGCCCGCCGGGCACTCGCGCCGGGCACCCCGGGACTCGAGGACGTGGTGGCCGAGTTTGGGCCGTCCATCGTGACGGGCGACGGTGAGCTCGACCGGGCGGGGCTCGCGAGCATCGTGTTCGCGGACCGCGCAGCCCTCGATCGACTCAACACGATCGTGCATCCGATCGTCCGACGGCTCGCGGCCGAGCTGGAGGCTTCTGCCGCGACCGTCGATCCGGACGCCGTCGTGGTGCACGACATCCCGCTGCTCATCGAGTCCGGGCAGACGGGCGCCTTCCACCTCGTCGTCGTGGTGGACGCTCCAGCGGTCTTGCGCGTCGAACGCCTTATCGGTACGCGAGGGCTGTCTCGCGACGAGGCCGAGGCGCGGGTCTCGGCGCAGGCGTCGGACGCCGAGCGCCTTGAGGTCGCGGACGTCGTGCTCGACGGCGCGGGGAGCGACGCCAACCTGCGCTCCCAGATCGACGACCTCTGGGCCCGGCTGGCGGCCGAGCGCTCGGCGGAGGCAGCGGCGGAGCGTGGGTGACCCTGTCGGTGACGGGCTTCGTGGCGTGCCAGGTTGACTCGCGGGAGATGCGTGTCAGACCCGCGACGTACCGTTGAGCCATGCGTCCTGTCACTGATCTGCAGCGGACCATGGCCCCGTTCGAGGTCGTGTCGGACTACACGCCCTCGGGCGATCAGCCGACGGCCATCGCTGACCTGACCACACGGATCCGCGCCGGCGAGAAGGACGTCACGCTGCTGGGTGCCACCGGTACGGGCAAGTCCGCCACGACGGCATGGCTCATCGAGCAGCTGCAGCGGCCGACACTCGTGATGGCGCCGAACAAGACGCTCGCGGCCCAGCTCGCGACGGAGTTCCGGGAGCTGCTGCCGAACAACGCGGTCGAGTACTTCGTCTCGTACTACGACTACTACCAGCCCGAGGCGTACATCGCGCAGACGGACACCTACATCGAGAAGGACTCGTCGATCAACGACGAGGTCGAGCGGCTGCGCCACTCGGCGACGAGCTCGCTGCTGACCCGCCGCGACGTCATCGTGGTCGCCTCGGTGTCGTGCATCTACGGCTTGGGCACCCCGCAGGAGTATGTCGACCGGATGGTGCACCTTTCCGTCGGCGACCAGGTCGAGCGGGATCAGCTGCTCCGGAAGTTCGTCGGGATGCAGTACACGCGCAACGACATGGCGTTCACGCGCGGGACGTTCCGGGTCCGCGGCGACACCGTCGAGATCATCCCGGTCTACGAGGAGCTCGCGATCCGCTTCGAGTTCTTCGGCGACGAGATCGAGTCGATCCAGACGCTGCACCCGCTGACGGGTGACGTGATCCGCACCGAGCAGGAGATCCACGTCTTCCCGGCGACCCACTACGTCGCCGGGCCCGAGCGGATGGAGCGGGCCATCGGCTCGATCGAGACCGAGCTCACGGGCCGCCTCGGGGAGTTCGAGCGGCAGGGCAAGCTGCTCGAGGCCCAGCGCCTGCGCATGCGCACGACCTACGACATCGAGATGATGCGCCAGATCGGCTCGTGCTCCGGCATCGAGAACTACTCGCGGCACATCGACGGCCGCGAGCCGGGGACGGCGCCCAACACCCTGCTCGACTACTTCCCTGAGGACTTCCTGCTCGTCATCGACGAGTCGCACGTGACAGTGCCCCAGATCGGCGCGATGTACGAGGGTGACATGTCGCGCAAGCGCAACCTCGTGGATCACGGGTTCCGCCTGCCGAGCGCCATGGACAACAGGCCGCTGCGGTGGGACGAGTTCGTCGAGCGCATCGGGCAGACCGTCTACCTGTCAGCGACGCCCGGCAGCTACGAGCTGTCGATGTCAGACGGCTTCGTCGAGCAGATCATCCGGCCCACGGGGCTCATCGACCCTGAGGTCGTGGTCAAGCCCACGACGGGCCAGATCGACGACCTGCTGGAGGAGATCCATCTGCGGGTCGCCAAGAACGAGCGGGTGCTCGTCACTACCCTGACCAAGAAGATGTCGGAGGATCTCACCGACTACCTGCTCGAGAAGGGCGTGCGCGTCCGGTACCTGCACTCCGAGGTGGACACGCTCCGCCGTATCGAGCTGCTTCGCGAGCTGCGGCTGGGCGAGTACGACGTGCTCGTCGGGATCAACCTGCTGCGCGAGGGGCTGGACCTGCCCGAGGTGTCGCTCGTGAGCATCCTCGACGCCGACAAGCAGGGCTTCCTGCGCTCCGCGACGTCGCTGATCCAGACGATCGGCCGTGCGGCGCGCAACGTGTCGGGCCAGGTGCACATGTACGCCGACCGAATCACCCCGGCCATGGCCCAGGCGATCGACGAGACGAACCGTCGTCGCGAGAAGCAGGTTGCCTACAACACCGCGAACGGCATCGACCCGACACCTCTGCGCAAGCGGATCGGCGACATCACCGACTTGCTCGCACGCGAGGACGTCGACACCCAAGAGCTGCTCGCGGGCGGGTACCGGCAGGCGGGTCGAGGCAAGGCGCCCGTGCCGGGGTCCGGCGCGAAGCAGACCGAGCGGAGCAGGCTCGCCGGTGCGGCGGCCGGGGACCTCGCGGGGCTCATCCAGGAGCTCACGGATCAGATGCACGCGGCGGCCGCCGAGCTGCAGTTCGAGGTCGCAGCGCGGCTGCGCGACGAGATCTCGGGCCTGAAGCGGGAGCTCCGCGGCATGCAGACCGCGACCGCCTGAGAGGCCGGCCGGGGCCGTGCCGTATGCTGATGTCCGTTGGAGGGGAGTATCCCGCCACGGCGTTCTCGTCATCACGGTCGACTCAGTAGTCGGCCCGGTAGCGCCGGCTCGGTCGCGTGAGCGCCGAGTGGGAGAGACCTCCGGTACTCAGTTCCGTACCGGAGGTAACGATGTCTTTCCCCCTGTGGGTGTGGGGAGCCACTGCCGCACTCGTCGTCACGATCATCGTCTTCGACTTCTACGCGCACGTGCGGACACCGCACGAACCGACCTTCCGTGAGTCCGCCCGGTGGTCGATCTTCTACATCGCGTTCGCGCTCCTCTTCGGCGTCGGCCTCGCAGTGGTCTGGGGCTGGGACCACGGCTCGGAGTACTTCGCGGGCTACGTGACCGAGAAGAGCCTGTCGGTCGACAACCTCTTCGTGTTTCTCATCATCATGACCGGGTTCGCGGTGCCGCGTGCCTACCAGCAGAAGGTCCTGCTCGTGGGCGTGGCGATCGCACTGGTCCTGCGCACCGTGTTCATCCTGCTGGGGGCAGCTGTCATTGCGCAGTTCTCGTGGGTCTTCTACCTGTTCGGCGCCTTCCTCGTCGTCACCGGCATCAAGCTCGCGCGACAGGACCACGACGCGGGCAGCGACGCCGGCTCCGCCCAGCGGAGCGACGGGCTGGCAGTCCGCCTGCTCAAGCGGGTCGTCCCGACGACCGAGGAGTACCACGGTGACCGGCTGACGACGCGGATCGGCGGCACCCGCTACGTGACGCCGATGCTGCTCGTGATGGTGGCGATCGGCAGCACGGACCTCCTGTTCGCGCTCGACTCCATCCCGGCGATCTACGGGCTCACCAAGGAGCCGTACATCGTCTTCACGACGAACGCATTCGCCCTGCTCGGCCTACGCCAGCTGTACTTCCTTCTCGGCGGGCTGCTGACTCGCCTCGTCTACCTTTCCCAGGGCTTGGCCGTGATCCTCGGCTTCATCGGCGTCAAGCTCGTGCTCGAGGCACTGCACACCAACGAGCTTCCGTTCGTCAACGGCGGCCGTCACGTAACCTGGGCCCCACAGATCCCGATCTGGATGTCCCTGGCGGTCATCGTCGGAACCCTCGCTCTCGCGACGGTGGCCAGCCTTCTCACGACCCGGGGCGGCGCCACGCGCGTCAGTGCTGCGGAGTCCGCCGTCGTCAGCTGAAAGGCTCTCGTGCACGTCTCCCTCCTTGTGTGGATCATCTCCCTCGGCCTTGCCGGCGGCCTGCTCGTCGTGGACGTGGCCGTCGTCGGGCGCCGCCCGCACGTGCCCAGCACGGGGGAGTCCATGCGGCACCTGGCCCTCTACGTCGGGCTCGCGGTGCTGTTCGGCCTGGGTGTCTGGGTCGCCTCGGGGGCCCAGTACGCGGCGGAGTTCTACGCGGGCTGGCTCACCGAGTACTCGCTCTCGGTCGACAACTTGTTCATCTTCTTGCTGATCATGACCAAGTTCGCTGTGCCGCGGGCTTATCAGCAGACAGCCCTGCTGGTGGGAATCATGCTGGCGCTGGTCTTCCGGGGGATCTTCATAGGCCTCGGCGCCGCCGTCATCGCAAACTTCGGCTGGGTGTTCTATCTGTTCGGCCTGTTCCTCGTGTGGACCGCCGTCAAGGTGGCGCGTGAGGGGGAGACCGACGAGGAGGACTACACACCGCCACGGCTGCTGCGGATCGTCCAGAAGCGCCTGCCGGCCACCGACGACTACCGGGGCGTACGACTGACGGTCGTCGAGGGCGGACGTCGGCTCGTGACGCCGATGCTCATCGTCCTCGTCGCGCTCGGCGCGACCGACCTCCTGTTCGCGTTCGACTCGATCCCCGCGATCTTCGGCCTGACGCGCGAGCCGTACCTCGTGCTCATGGCCAACTTGTTCGCCCTGATGGGGCTGCGCCAGCTGTACTTCCTCATCGGGGGCCTGCTGACCCGCCTGGTGTACCTCAACATCGGGCTCGGCGTGCTGCTCGGCTTCATCGGCGTGAAGCTCGTCCTGCATGCGATGCATGAGAACGAGGTGCCGTTCATCAACGGCGGCGAGCCGGTCGGGTGGGCGCCCGAGGTTCCGATCTGGGTGTCGTTGAGCGCGATCGTCGGGATCCTCGGTGTGACGACCATCGCGAGCCTGGCCGCGTCCCGACGCGACGCCCGTCGTGCGACGAACGGCGCCCCGCCGAGCGCGTGACGCAGCCCGTTGGCGTGGCTCCTCGGCAGCCCTGCGTTAGCCTCGGCGAGTGACGAATCGGGAGCCGACCATCCTGGCCACCTCTGGCGGGCACCTTCCGGGGGTGCGGACGGCGTTCGAGTTCGGGCCGCTCGTTCACCACGCGGTCGATCTCGCCGGTGTCACAGGGCGGCCCCGGGTGTGTCATCTCGGCACGGCGGGGGGTGACCAGGCGGGGTTCCGCGGTGAGGCCGAGGAGGCCGCACGGCTGGGGGGCTTCGACCTCGTGCACCTGAGGCTGTTCACGATGCCGAACGTCGAGGACCTCGAAGGGTTCCTGCTCGAGCAGGACGTCGTCTGGGTCAGCGGAGGCTCGGTCGCCAACCTGTTGGCCGTGTGGCGCGTGCACGGACTCGACCAGATCCTCCGGCGGGTGTGGGAGGCAGGCGTCGTCCTAGCCGGGGTCAGCGCCGGCTCGATCTGCTGGTACGTCGGTGGTACGACCGACTCGTTCGGCCCTGAGCTCCGGTCCGTGACCAACGGCCTCGGCCTGCTGCCGTTCGGCAACGGCGTGCACTACGACTCCGAGGCGGGGAGGCGTCCGCTCGTTCATCGGCTCGTCGCCGACGGCTCACTTCCGACGACGCACTGCACTGACGACGGTGTGGGGCTGGTGTACCGCGGGACGGACCTCGTCGGTGCCGTCTCCGAGCGCGCCGGTCAGGGTGCCTACGTTGTCCGGGCGGTGGATGGGGCGGCTGTCGAAGAGCGCATCGAGCCGGTTGCGCTGCGGGGGTCGCGCTGACCCGTCAGACGTCGTGGAGCCGGCCGAGGGTTCAGGCCCCGTTGGCCCACTGGCCGAGGACGAGGTCCCACGTCCGGACACGGGTCTCGGCGATGAGGTCGACCACCGCGAACGGGTCAGCCGCGAGCAGCGCGTCCAGTGCCGCCTGCCCGTCGACGCGAAACACGAGCAGTGCGCCCGGCGAGCCGTCGGTATAGGGACCTGAACCCAGCAGGCGACCGTCCTCCGCAAGCCTCCCGAGGTAGGCGCGATGAAGTGCCAGCGCCAGCGCCCGGACGTCGGGAAGGTCGCGGTAGGTGTACTCGACGGCGAAGATCGACATGGCACCATCCTGCCGGACGGGGAGCTGGCGCACGCGACGGTCGAGAACGCCTGGCTCGGCCCGTCGCAGCGCGACTGAGCCGGGGAGTCACCAGCCGCGTGCGCGCCAATGCGGGACGTGCGGTCGCTCTGCGCCGAGCGTCGTCGGGTCGCCGTGCCCGGGGTAGACGAGCGTCTGGTCGTCGAACCGTGCGAACACACGGGCCTCGAGATCGTCCATCAGGGTCGTGAACGTCGCGTTGCTGGTCGTCCGGCCGGGGCCGCCGGGGAACAGCGAGTCGCCGGTGAACAGGTGGACCCGCCCGGGGATCGCGCCCGGTGCGCTCGCGTGCTCGGGCTCGCGATAGGCCAGCGCGATCGATCCCGGAGTGTGACCGCGCAGAGCGACGACCTGCAGGGTGAGGTGACCTGCCGTGATCGGGTCTGCGTCGTGCAGGCGCCGGCTCAGAGGGGTCTCGGTGGCCAGGGCGATCGCGTCCGCGTCGTCTGCTCCCGCTGCGACGCGGGCACCGGTCACGGCGACGATGGAGCGCAGCGCCCGCACGTGGTCGTAGTGCCGGTGCGTCGTGACGACAAGGTCGAGCCGCGCCGAGCCTGACCCCTCCCGCACGAGCGCCAGCAGTCGGTCCGGGTCGTCGGCGGCATCCACGAGCAGCTGCGCACCGCTGCGCCGGCAGGTCAGCAGGTAGGCGTTGTTGTCCATCAGGCCCACCGACACGGTGCGGATGACGACTTCGTCGAGCGTGCGCATGACGGTCGGGCCGCTGGGGGCGACATGTCCGGCGTCCGCCATCATGCCCCCCCGAGCGTGCGGTGCCGGGCGTGAGCCTTGCGGGCGACCGCTTCATCGTGGCTGTGGACCGCGCGGACGAGTGCGAGATGGCTGAGCGCCTGGGGGAAGTTGCCCGCCATCTGGCCGGTGTACGGATCGTACTGCTCCGCGAGCAGGCCCACGTCGTTCGTGAGCCTGGTGAGGATGTCGAGGACAGCGGTCGCCTCCTCGAGCTCGTCCCGGCGACTGAGCGCGTCGGCGAGCCAGAACGAGCACGCGAGGAAGGGGTGCTCCGAACCGGCCACGCCGTCATCGGTCACCTCGGGCAGGTAGCGGTGCAGCAGGCCCGGCGCGACCTCGAGCTCGCGCCGGATCGCCGCGATCGTGCTGGTGACGCGGTCGTCCTTGGGCGGCAGGAAGCCAACCTGGACGAGCTGGAGCAGCGCCGCATCGGTGTGCTTCGCGCCGTACGACTGGACGAACGTGCGCCCTTGCGGGTCCCAGCCGTTCGCCAGCACGTCAGCCCGGATCGCGTCCCGCTCCGAGCGCCACAGCTCGGCGGGCCCGTCCAGGCCGTGCTCCTCGATCCCGCGGACGGCGCGGTCGAGCGCGGCCCACGCCATGATCTTGGAGTGCGTGAAGTGGCGCCGGGCACCGCGCACCTCCCAGATCCCGCGGTCGGGCTCCCGCCACTGGCGCACGAGCTGGTTGACGAGGCGCCGCTGCAGCGACCACGATTCGGCCGACTCCGCCAGACCGGCATCTCTCGCGGCGTGCAGTGCGCACATGACCTCGCCCAGCACGTCGTTCTGAACCTGAGCGACGGCGGCGTTCCCGAGGCGCACCGGGAGCGAGCCCGCGTAGCCGGACAGGTGGTCGAGCGTGCGCTCGGGCAGGTCGCGACGACCGTCGACGCCGTACATGATCTGCAGGTCCTTGGGGTCGCCCGCGACGGCTCGCAGCAACCAGCCACGCCACGCGGTCGACTCGTCGCGGAACCCGTGCTCGAGGAGCGCCTCGATGGTCAGTGCGGCGTCCCGCAGCCAGCAGTAGCGGTAGTCCCAGTTCCGTTCGCCGCCGAAGTCCTCGGGCAGCGACGTCGTGGCGGCGGCGACGATCCCGCCCGTCTCGGAGTCGGTGAGCATGCCCAGCACGAGCAACGACCGCACAACCTTGTCGCGGTACGACCCCTCGTAGCGACAGCCGTTCGCCCAGGCGCTCCACGACGTCGCGGTCGCCGCGAGCCGTTCCTGGACAGGTAACGGTGAGGGGATGGGGTCCCAGGACCTGACCCAGGTGCACACGAGCTCGACGCTCTCGCCTGCGTGCAGCTCGAACTCGTCGCGGTGCCGGTGACCCACGGCGTGCGGCAGGCGGTCGCCGCGCAGGACGAGGGAGTCGGCCCCGGCGATGGCGCGGATGGCGTGGTGACCTTCGGGGTCGACGACGCGGTGCAGCCACGGGATGACAGCGCCGTAGCCGAACCGCACGACCCACTCGTGTTCGACCGCGACGGTGCCCTGCGTGCACGTGATGCGCCGCACCAGGTCGGCGCGCCCGTCGGCGAGCGGCATGGCGTCCTCGACGACCGCCGTGCCGTCCGGCGCGGTGTAGACGGTGTGCAGGACGAACGAGTCGTCGAGGTATGTCCGCTCCACGTGGGTCGCATCAGGCACGGTCAGCATCCAGCGTCCGTTGTGGGCCGTGCCCAGCAGAGCGGCGAAGCATGCGGCCGAGTCGAAGGTAGGCAGGCACAGCCAGTCCACGGAGCCACGTCGCGAGACGAGCGCGGCGGTACGGCCGTCTCCCAGCACCGCGTACTCACCGATCGGGACCGTCTCGTCGTTCGCCACGCGTCCATCATCGGGGTTGCGCGGGCGGACGACACTCCGGACGACAGTTCGAACAGGTGTACGGATGTCGGTGGCGCACCGTAAACTGTCCGGGTGAATGAACGACTCGTCATCCGCGGTGCACGTGAGCACAACCTGCGTAACGTCGACCTGGATCTCCCGCGCGACCGGCTCATCGTCTTCACCGGGCTGTCAGGCTCGGGCAAGTCCTCGCTCGCCTTCGACACGATCTTCGCCGAGGGGCAGCGCCGGTACGTCGAGTCCCTGTCGGCGTACGCGCGCCAGTTCCTCGGTCAGATGGACAAGCCCGACGTCGACTTCATCGAAGGCCTGTCCCCGGCCGTGTCGATCGACCAGAAGTCGACCAATCGCAACCCGCGGTCGACGGTCGGCACCATCACCGAGGTCTACGACTACCTGCGCCTGCTTTTCGCCCGCGCAGGTACGCAGCACTGCCCGGTGTGCGACGAGCGCGTGACGGCCCAGACGCCGCAGCAGATCGTCGACCGCCTGCTCGAGCTCCCCGAGGGCACCAAGTTCCAGGTTCTCGCACCGGTCGTGCGCGGCCGCAAGGGCGAGTATGCCGACCTGTTCAAGGAGCTGCAGGCCAAGGGATTTGCGCGGGCTCGCGTCGACGGTGCTGTCGTGGCGCTCACCTCGCCCCCGACGCTCGAGAAGAAGCTCAAGCACGACATCGAGGTCGTCGTTGACCGGCTCGTCGCACGGCAGGGCGTCCAGCGCCGGCTCACGGACTCCGTCGAGACGGCGCTCGGTCTCGCGGGCGGCCTGCTGGTCGTCGAGCTCGTCGATGCGGACCCCGACGACCCGGCCCGCGAGCGGCGCTTCTCCGAGACCCGTGCCTGCCCGAACGACCACGAGCTCACGCTCGAGGAGATCGAGCCGCGGACCTTCTCGTTCAACGCGCCGTACGGTGCGTGCCCCGAGTGCACCGGCATCGGGTCTCGCCTCGAGATCGACCCCGACCTCGTGATCCCGGACGAGGAGGCGTCGCTTGCCGACGGCGCTGTGGCGCCGTGGGCCCAGATCTCGAGCGAGTACTTCCAGCGGGTCCTGGCGGCACTCGCGAGCGATCTCGGATTCTCGATGGACACGCCGTGGCGCGCGTTGCCCGAACGAGCGCGGCACGCGGTGCTGTACGGCGAGAACCATGAAGTGCGGGTCAAGTACAAGAACCGGTGGGGGCGCGAGCGGCAGTACTCGACCGGGTTCGAGGGCGTCGTGACGTTCCTCGAGCGCCGGCACGGCGAGACAGAGTCGGAGTGGAGCAAGGAGAAGTACGAGGCCTTCATGCGCGAGGTGCCGTGCCCGGTGTGCGAGGGCACGCGCCTCAAGCCCGAGGTGCTCGCGGTCAAGATCGGCGGCCGCTCGATCGCCGACGTCTGCGCGCTGCCGATCGGCGAGGCGCGCGACTTCCTCGACACGCTCGAGCTCGGTGAGCGCGAGGCGGCGATCGCCCTGCAGGTCCTCAAGGAGATCCAGGCGCGGCTCGGGTTCCTGCTCGATGTCGGCCTCGACTATCTCTCGTTGATGCGCCCCGCGGCCACGCTGTCGGGCGGCGAGGCGCAGCGCATCCGGCTCGCGACCCAGATCGGGTCGGGGCTCACCGGTGTGCTCTACGTGCTCGACGAGCCGAGCATCGGGCTGCACCAGCGCGACAACCGTCGCCTGATCGACACCCTGACCCGGCTGCGCGACCTAGGCAACACGCTCATCGTCGTCGAGCACGACGAGGACACGATCCGCGCGGCCGACTGGATCGTCGACTTCGGCCCGGGCGCCGGCGAGCACGGCGGGCGGGTCGTGCACTCGGGCGATCTCCCCGGGCTGCTCGCGTCGAAGGAGTCACTGACGGGTGCGTACCTCTCGGGTCGCCGCTCGATCCCCATGCCGCAGGGTCGCCGCCCGATCGACCCGGAGCGCATGCTCACGGTCTTCGGGGCGCGCGAGCACAACCTGACCGGGATCGACGTGTCGTTTCCGCTCGGCATGCTGATCGCGGTGACCGGGGTGTCGGGCTCGGGCAAGTCGACCCTCGTCAACTCCATCCTGTACACGGTGCTGGCCAACCAGCTCAACGGGGCCCGTCAGGTTCCCGGACGGCACACGCGTGTGACCGGCCTCGAGACCCTCGACAAGGTGGTGCACGTCGACCAGGGACCGATCGGGCGTACCCCGCGGTCGAACCCCGCGACGTACACCGGGGTCTGGGACCACGTGCGCCGTCTCTTCGCCGAGACCGCCGAGGCCAAGGTCCGCGGCTACGCGCCAGGTCGCTTCTCGTTCAATGTCAAGGGCGGTCGCTGCGAGGCGTGCTCGGGTGACGGCACGCTGAAGATCGAGATGAACTTCCTGCCCGACGTGTACGTCCCGTGCGAGGTGTGCCACGGCGCCCGCTACAACCGGGAGACGCTCGAGGTCCACTTCAAAGGCAAGACGGTCGCAGACGTGCTCGCCATGCCCATCGAAGAGGCGGCCGAGTTCTTCGCTGCCGTGCCGGGGATCGCGCGCCACCTGCGCACACTTGTCGACGTCGGGCTCGGGTACGTTCGCCTCGGGCAGCCGGCGCCGACGCTCTCCGGCGGCGAGGCTCAGCGGGTCAAGCTGGCCGCCGAGCTGCAGAAGCGTTCGTCCGGTCGCACCATCTACGTTCTGGACGAGCCGACCACCGGCCTCCACTTCGAGGACATCCGCAAGCTGCTGGGGGTCCTGCAGTCACTGGTCGACAAGGGCAACAGCGTGGTCGTCATCGAGCACAACCTCGATGTCATCAAGAACGCGGACTGGGTGATCGACATGGGCCCCGAGGGGGGTAGCGGTGGCGGTCGCGTGATCGCGGAGGGGACCCCCGAGTACGTTGCGACGATCGCGGCGAGCCACACCGGCCGGTACCTCGCAGAGGTGCTCGAGCCGGAGCGGGTCGCCGTCGGGGCCTGACCCTGACCCTGGCCTGCGGTGCATGGAGCGTCGGTGGCGCCAACTACCCTCGTACCCATGGCCGATCCCGCCACCTACCGTCCCGCGCCCGGTGAGATCCCCGACTCCCCGGGCGTCTACCGCTTCCGGGACGAGCACGGTCGCGTCATCTACGTCGGCAAGGCGAAGAGCCTGCGCTCGCGCCTCGCGAACTACTTCCAGGATGTCGCGAACCTGCATCCCCGGACGCAGACGATGGTCACGACCGCGGCCTCAGTGCAGTGGACGGTCGTCGCGACCGAGGTCGAGGCACTGGCTCTCGAGTACTCGTGGATCAAGGAGTTCGACCCGCGGTTCAACATCAAGTACCGGGACGACAAGTCCTACCCCTACCTGGCGGTCACGCTCGCCGACGAGTTCCCGCGGGTGCAGGTCATGCGCGGCGCCAAGCGTCCGGGCACCCGGTACTTCGGCCCGTACGCGCATGCGTGGGCGATCCGCGAGACCGTCGACCTGCTGCTGAGAGTCTTTCCGGTGCGAACCTGCTCGACGGGTGTGTTCAAGCGCGCGAACCAGCAGGGTCGCCCCTGTCTGCTCGGCTACATCGACAAGTGCTCGGCCCCGTGCGTCGGCCGCATCACCCCAGCGGATCACCGCGAGCTGGCGCAGGACTTCTGCGACTTCATGGCGGGGGACGCCGCGAAGTTCACGCGCCGCCTGGCCCAGCGGATGCGGGCCGCCGCCGCCGAGCTCGACTTCGAGCAGGCGGGTCGGCTGCGCGACGACATCGCGGCGCTCGAACGCGCGATGGAACGCAACGCGGTCGTCCTCGCGGACGGCACGGACGCCGACATCTTCGGGCTCGTCGGGGACGATCTGGAGGCCGCGGTGCAGGTCTTCCATGTCCGGGACGGGCGGATCAGGGGCCAGCGCGGCTGGGTCGTCGAGAAGGTCGAGGACGCCACCGACGCCGATCTGGTCGAGCGCCTGCTCCAGCAGGTCTACGGCGCCGAGCAGTCCATCGACACGACACAACGCGGCGTCACCAGTGATGCCCGTGCGGTCCCGCGTGAGGTACTCGTCCCCGTGCTCCCGACGGAGGTCGATCAGGTGCAGGCCTGGCTGACCGGGCTGCGGGGCGCCCACGTCGACATCCGCGTCCCACAGCGTGGCGAGAAGCGAGAGCTCGCCGAGACGGTGCGGCGCAACGCCGAGCACGCCCTCGCGCTGCACCGCACCCGCCGGGCGGGTGACCTGACGACCCGGAGCCAGGCCCTGCGCGAGATCCAGGAGGCCCTCGACCTGCCGAGCGCACCGCTGCGGATCGAGTGCTACGACGTGTCGCACAACCAGGGGACGTTCCAGTCGGCGTCGATGGTCGTGTTCGAGGACGGACTCGCCCGCAAGAGCGAGTACCGGCACTTCAGCGTCCGCGGTGCCGAGGGGCAGGGAGCCCGCGACGACACCGAGTCGATGCACGAGGTCATCACGCGACGGTTCCGCCGGTACCTCGCGGAGCGGACGGCATCGGGCGACGTCGAGCTCGAGCTCGGCGAGGACGGGTCGGACGATGACGCGCCCTCGCGTTCGGGTCCCGTCGACCCGAGCACCGGGCGCCCTACGAGGTTCGCCTACCCGCCGAACCTCGTCGTGGTCGATGGCGGCCAGCCCCAGGTCGCCGCGGCGGCCGCGGCGCTCGCGGAGCTCGGCATCGACGACGTCGCCCTGTGCGGGCTCGCGAAGCGGCTCGAAGAGGTCTGGTTGCCGGGGGAGGACTACCCGGTGATCCTCGAACGGAGCTCGGAGGGGCTGTACCTGCTGCAACGACTGCGGGACGAGGCCCATCGATTCGCGATCAGCGCGCACCGCAAGAGGCGCAGCAAGGGCATGACTGTCTCGGCCCTCGATGCGGTCCCCGGGCTCGGACCGGCGCGGTCCGCCGCCCTGCTCAAGCACTTCGGTTCGCTCAAGCGACTGCGTCTGGCCTCGGTCGAGGAGATCGCGTCTGTGCGGGGAATGGGCGCTCGGACGGCTGCGACGGTCGTCGCTGCCTTGCGGACCGACGTCCCACCTGACACATCGTCGGGCAGAGCCGTCGACGAGGTGGCCACGACCGAGGGCGCGGGCGCGAACACTGGCATGCTGGGTTCATGAGCGACGAAGTTTCGCCGATCACCGTCCCGTCCGGCATCCCTGCCCTGGAGGCGGCGACCGAGGCGCCGCGGTTGCCGGCGCCGCAGGTCCTGATCATCACGGGCATGTCCGGCGCTGGTCGTTCGCGCGCCGCGGCGGTGCTCGAAGACCTCGACTGGTACGTCGTCGACAACCTCCCGGCACAGATGCTCACGCACCTGATCGGCATGATGCGCCACGGTGTCGCGGGCGGCGGTCAGCGCCTCGCGGCCGTCGTCGACGTCCGCACGCGTGAGTTCTTCTCCGACCTCGCGCAGGTGCTGTCGGGTCTGCGCGAGTCGGGGATCGACTACCAGATCCTGTTCCTCGACGCGTCGGACGAGGTCCTGGTCCGACGGTTCGAGACAGTTCGCCGTCCCCACCCGTTGCAGGGCGACGGCCGCGTGCTCGACGGGATCGCAGCGGAGCGCGCGCTCCTCGCCGTCACCCGCACGCGTGCTGACATCCTCATCGACACCTCGGAGCTCAACGTCCACGAGCTGGGCCGGCAGGTCCGTGCCGCGGTCACGGCGGCAGGTGACGACCCGCTGCGCATCAACATCGTCTCGTTCGGGTTCAAGTACGGAATCCCGCTCGACGCGGACCACGTCGTCGACGTCAGGTTCCTGACCAACCCGTACTGGATCAGCGAGCTGCGCCACCTGTCGGGCCGTGACGCCGCGGTGCGCGACTACGTCCTCGGCCTGCCCGGCGCCCTCCAGTTCGTCGACCGCTACGCATCTGCGCTCGAGCCGGTGCTCAACGGCTACCTGCACGAGGAGAAGCGGTACGTCACTATCGCCGTCGGCTGTACAGGGGGGAAGCATCGTTCGGTCGCCATCAGCGAGGCGATCGCAGCCCGGCTGCGGGACCAGGGTCACCGGGTGACCGTCGGCGCCCGCGACCTCGGCAAGGAATGAGGGCCGGGCACCCGCCGGATCCGGCATTCGTCGCACTCGGCGGTGGTCACGGCCTCTCGGCGACGCTGTCGGCTCTCCGACTGATGTCGGACCAGCTGACCGCGGTCGTCACTGTCGCCGACGACGGCGGGTCGTCCGGACGCCTGCGCGACGAGCTCGGGGTCCTGCCGCCCGGAGACCTGCGCATGGCGCTGTCCGCGCTCTGCGACGACTCCGAGTGGGGCCGCCTGTGGCGCGACGTGATGCAGCACCGCTTCGCGTCGTCCGGGGACCTCGACCAGCATGCGGTGGGCAACCTGCTGATCGTCGCGCTCTGGGAGCTGCTGGGTGACACGGTCGAGGGCCTCGACTGGGTGGGCAAGCTCCTCGGTGCGCGTGGCCGGGTGCTCCCGATGGCGTCTGTCCCGCTCGCGATCGAGGCCGACGTCGACGACCTGGACGGCGGCCATCGCGTCGTGCGCGGGCAGAGCTCGGTCGCCGTGACGACCGGGCGGATCACGCGGCTGCGCCTCGTCCCCGACGCACCACCGGCCTGCCCCGAGGCGGTCGCTGCGATCGACGCGGCCGACTGGGTCGTGCTCGGGCCGGGCTCGTGGTTCACGTCGGTCCTGCCGCACCTGCTCGTACCCGGGCTCTCGGACGCGTTGCACCGGACAGCGGCGCGTCGGATCGTCGTGCTCAACCTGTCTGCGGGCTCGGGGGAGACCGCAGGCATGCCTGTCGAGCAGCATCTCGATGTGCTCCATCGGCACGCTCCGGACCTCAAGATCGACGCCGTGGTCGCGGATCCGTCGGCGGTCGCGGATGTGTCCGCGCTCGTCGCGTGCGCTGACGAGCTCAGTGCGCGACTGCTGCTCCGCCAGGTCGGCGTGAGTGACGGAGCCGCGCGTCACGACCCGCTGCGCCTGGCCGCGGCGCTCCGTGACGTGGTCGAGGGGACCTTCGGGGATGTCGGGACCCGCACCAGCGAGCGGTAGGGATGGCAGGATGACGCCATGGCGTTGACGGCACAGGTGAAGGACGAGCTCGCGCGGCTCAAGGTCGACAAGACGTCATGCCGCAAGGCCGAGGTCTCCGCGACGCTGCGGTTCGCGGGCGGTCTCCACATCATCTCGGGACGGATCGTCGTCGAGGCAGAGCTGGACACGGGCATCGCCGCCCGACGGCTGCGCCAGGCGATCGCCGAGGTCTACGGGCACACGAGCGAGGTCATCGTGGTCTCGGCCGGCGGGCTGCGCCGGGGGAGCCGGTACGTGGTCCGGGTGGTCAAGGAGGGCGAGTCCCTCGCGCGGCAGACGGGACTGCTGGACAACCGCGGTCGTCCCGTCAGGGGGCTGCCGCCCCAGGTCGTCTCAGCCGGGATCGGCGAGGCGGAGGCCGCCTGGCGGGGAGCCTTCCTGGCGCACGGCTCCCTGACGGAGCCCGGTCGGTCGTCGTCGATGGAGATCACGTGCCCTGGCCCGGAGGCCGCCCTTGCGCTGGTCGGCGCGGCTCGCAGGCTCGGCATCGCGGCGAAGGCGCGCGAGGTCCGCGGCGTCGACCGGGTCGTGATCCGGGACGGCGATGCGATCAGCGCTATGCTCGCCCGCCTCGGAGCCCACGACACCATGCTGCTGTGGGAGGAGCGCCGCGTCAGGCGCGAGGTGCGCGGCACGGCGAACCGGCTGGCGAACTTCGACGACGCGAACCTTCGCCGCTCCGCGCGCGCCGCGGTGGCCGCCGGAGCACGCGTCGAGCGTGCCTTCGAGATCCTCGGGGCGGACCTCCCGGAACACCTCCGTGAGGCCGGCGAGCTGCGCCTGGCCCACAAGGAGTCGTCGCTCGAGGAGCTGGGGAAGCTCGCCGAGCCGGTCCTGACGAAGGACGCCGTGGCGGGGCGCATCCGGCGTCTGCTGGCAACCGCCGACAAGCGTGCTGCTGAGCTGGGGATCCCGGACACCGAGGCTGGTCTGTCGCCCGAGTACCTCGATCTCTGACGCCTCGACGTGCAGGTCGGGGCCCGGTCGGAGGTCTGCGCAGCATGCCTCGGGAGCCCCCTGCGAGCGGACCATGGTCCCGGCGGCACCTGCCGCGTCCGTGTAGGCTCGACGCATCCGATGGGGACGCGGTCGGCGAGCTTGCTCGCAGGTCGGACGCCATCGGAGAGGCGCACAGCGGCGTGCGCGCTCGTCTCTGACCGTAACTGTGTGCGCCGGCACTGTCGGCGCGTGCCGAGGAGGGCAAGTGACCATCCGCGTCGGTATCAACGGCTTCGGCCGTATCGGACGTAATTTCTACCGGGCCATCCTGGCGTCCGGGGCAGACATCGAGATCGTCGGTGTCAATGACCTCACGGACAACAAGACCCTGGCGCACCTGCTGAAGTACGACACGGTGCTGGGGCGCTTCCCGCTCAGTGTTTCGTACGACGAGAACAACATCATCGTCGACGGCAAGCCGATCCGCGCCCTCAAGGAGCGCGACCCGGCGAACCTGCCGTGGGCCGAGCTCGGCGCAGACATCGTCATCGAGTCGACCGGTTTCTTCACGGACGCCACGAAGGCCAAGGCGCACATCACGGCCGGCGCCAAGAAGGTCATCATCTCCGCCCCGGCAAAGAATGAGGACGGCACCTTTGTGGTGGGCGTGAACCACACGCAGTACGACGCGGCGACGCAGCACATCATCTCCAACGCGTCGTGCACCACGAACTGCCTCGCCCCTGTCGCCAAGGCGCTCAACGACGCCATCGGCATCGAGCGTGGTCTCATGACCACGATCCACGCCTACACCGGTGACCAGAACCTGCAGGACGGCCCCCACAAGGACCTCCGTCGTGCCCGCGCTGCCGCGCAGAACATCGTTCCGACCTCGACGGGTGCGGCCAAGGCCGTCTCGCTCGTGCTTCCGGAGCTCAAGGGCAAGCTCGACGGCTTCGCCATGCGCGTGCCGGTCATCACGGGCTCTGCCGTTGACCTGACCTTCACCGCTTCGCGTGAGGTCACCGTCGACGAGGTCAATGCCGCGGTCAAGGCCGCTGCCGACGGCCCGCTCAAGGGCGTCCTCGAGTACACCGAGGACGACATCGTCTCGAGCGACATCGTGACGAACCCGCACCAGAGCATCTTCGACGCGAAGCTGACCAAGGTCAGCGGGAACCTCGTCAAGATCGTCGCCTGGTACGACAACGAGTGGGGCTACTCGAGCAGCCTCGTGGCGCTCACCACGTATGTCGGCGAGCGGCTCTGACGGCTAGCGCCTGAGCACGCAGCACGTTGCACTGCCATGCGTCCCCGCGGGCCCCCCGCCGCCTCGGGCCCGGGGGCCCCCCGCGGACGCTGTCATGTCACTGGGCATCACGGCGGCCGCGGGCCGTCCAGCTGAGGAAGTAGGACCATGAAAACCATCGAGGACCTCGGGGATCTGCGCGGCAAGCGCGTCCTCGTCCGCTCCGACTTCAACGTGCCGCTCGACGGCACGACCATCACCGACGACGGCCGCGTGCGAGCCGCGCTGCCGACGCTCAACGCCCTGCTCGACGCGGGTGCACGCGTGGTCGTCACTGCGCACCTCGGTCGCCCGAAGGGCGCTCCCGAGGACAAGTACTCGCTCGCACCCGTCGCCACGCGACTCGCCGAGCTGCTCGGCAAGCCGGTCGCGCTCGCGAAGGACACCGTGGGTGAGTCGGCCAAGGCCACCGTCGCCGCCCTCGGCGACGGCGAGATCGCCCTGCTCGAGAACATCCGGTTCGACCCGCGCGAGACCTCCAAGGTCGACGCCGAGCGCGAGTCGCTCGCGGACGACCTGGCTGCGTTGGCTGACGTCTACGTGTCCGACGGCTTCGGTGTCGTGCACCGCAAGCAGGCGTCGGTCTACGACATCGCCCTCAAGCTGCCCCACGCGGTCGGCAAGCTCGTCCTCAAGGAGGTCGACTCGCTGCGCAAGGCCACCGACGACCCCGAGCGGCCCTATGTGGTCGTGCTGGGCGGCTCGAAGGTCTCCGACAAGCTCGGCGTCATCGCGAACCTCATGACCAAGGCCGACCGTCTCCTCATCGGTGGCGGCATGGTCTATACATTTCTCGCAGCCAAGGGCTACTCGGTCGGCAACTCGCTGCTCGAGCAGGACCAGGTCGAGACCGTCAAGGGCTACCTCGCGCAGGCAGCCGAGCGTGGCGTCGAGATCGTCCTGCCCACGGACATCGTCGTGGCGGACACCTTCGCTGCCGACTCGCCGCACGATGTGGTCGCCGCCGACGCGATCCCCGACGGCCGCATCGGCCTGGACATCGGCCCGGCCTCAGCCGAGCTGTTCCGGAGCAAGATCCTCGACGCGAAGACCGTCGTCTGGAACGGTCCCGCCGGCGTGTTCGAGTTCGAGGCGTTCTCGGCAGGTACCCGTGCGGTCGCGTCTGCGCTCGTCGACGCCGGCAAGAACGGCGCGTTCACGATCGTCGGCGGTGGCGACTCTGCTGCGGCTGTGCGCATCCTCGGTTTCGACGAGGCCGGTTTCGGTCACATCTCCACCGGCGGCGGCGCCAGCCTGGAGTTCCTCGAGGGCAAGACCCTCCCCGGCATCGCAGTCCTGGAGGCATGACCGTGACATCGACCCGCATCCCGCTCATCGCGGGCAACTGGAAGCTCAACCTCGACCACCACGAGGCAGTGCACCTCGTCCAGAAGCTGGCGTGGGCGCTCAAGGACGGCAAGCACGACTACTCGGCCACCGAGGTCGTCGTCCTGCCCTCGTTCACGGCGATCCGCTCGGTGCAGACGCTCGTGGACGCGGACAAGCTCGAGATCGGCTACGGCGCTCAGGACGTGTCGGCGCACGCGAACGGCGCGTACACCGGTGAGGTGTCCGCGGCGCAGCTCGCCAAGCTGGGTGTCAGCTACGTCGCGGTCGGGCACTCCGAGCGGCGCGAGTACCACCAGGAGGCCGACGCGCTCGTGGCGGCCAAGGCTGTCGCGGCCTTCGGTGCGGGCATCGTCCCCATCGTGTGCGTCGGCGAGGGCCTGGCCGTCCGCAAGGCCGGCGAGCAGGTGCCGTACACGCTGGCTCAGCTTGAGGGCTCGCTGGCGGGTCTCACGGACGAGCAGGTGTCGCGAGTCGTCATCGCGTACGAGCCTGTCTGGGCCATCGGCACAGGCGAGGTCGCGACTCCGGAGGACGCACAGGAGGTCGCCGCCGCGATCCGCGCGCGCCTTGCGGAGCTGTACTCGGTTGGCGTCGCCGAGGCGGTGCGGGTCCTCTACGGCGGTTCGGTGAAGTCGTCGAACGTGGCATCAATCCTCGACAAGGAAGATGTCGACGGCGCGCTGGTCGGCGGCGCGAGCCTTGACCCGGACGAGTTCGCGAAGATCGCGCGCTTCCGTTCGCACGCGTGCGGGACGAGCCGCCGGCGGGGTGGGGGCGCCGACCGGGCGTTGCCGCCCCGCAGCGTCCGGCCGGTGCACCCGCCGGACCGGACGGTGCGCGAACGGCGGCCTGCGAGGTTCGCCCGCATCGGCCGCAGTCGCCTACTCTGTACCGCGGCATCCTGTCGCCGCGCATGCTTGTCAGACCGATCACCGTTTGTCAGATCACCGTTTGTCAGATCACCGACAGGTGACGAACCGCCCGAGTGAGGAACCGACGACGACGTGGACGCCCTGCGCATCACCCTCCTGATCCTGCTGGTGCTCTCCAGCGTGCTCCTCATCCCCCTCGTTCTCCTGCACAAGGGCCGGGGCGGCGGCCTGTCCGACATGTTCGGCGGCGGCATCACGAGCAGTGCGGGCAGCTCAGGCGTCGCGGAGCGCAACCTGAACCGCATCACGGTCGGTGCCGCAGTCTTCTGGGCTGTCGTCATCATCTTGCTAGGTCTCATCGAACGCGTGGCCTGAGGGGACGGACGAGCCGTGGCGAGTGGTAGCGCGATCAGAGGCTCTCGTGTCGGTGCAGGTCCGATGGGCGAGGCCGAGCGCGGAGACAGCGCGCCGCGGGTGTGGATCTCCTACTGGTGTGCGAACGGGCACGAGACCCGGCCGAGCTTCGCTGAGGAGGCCGCACTCGAGGCACCCGCGACCTGGGACTGCCCACGGTGCGGATTCCCTGGCGGCCAGGACCAGGCGAACCCGCCCTCGCCGACTCGCAACGAGCCGTACAAGACGCACCTCGCCTACGTGAAGGAGCGTCGTTCCGACGAGGACGGCGAGGCAATCCTCGACGAGGCGCTCGCCGCACTGCGCGCACGGCGAGGCGTCTGACCTGACGACTGTCGCAGTCCGACGGCGCGGGGCGGGATCCGGGCCGGGTCCGGACCGTCGGACCCGTCCTTGCCGTCGGAGGACCGGTTCTGTGCTGTCAGACTGGTCCTAGGCCGGCGTACCTGCAGCCGCGTCGGCGTCGAGGAGCCAGAGCGTCAGCTGGCGGCCGTGGGCACCCGCTGCTGGGGTTCGATCGACCGGATCACCCGCCAGCGCCGAGGCGACCGGCGCAGCCTTCTCGGCGCCCGACACGACCAACCACACCTCCTGCGCGGCATTGATAGCGTCGAAGGTGAGAGACACCCGCTCCGGCGGAGGCTTCGGTGAGCCGTGCACACCGACCGTGGCTACGCCGGTCACGGTGAGCGCGTCGTGACCGGGGAACAGCGAGGCCACGTGGCCGTCAGGTCCCATGCCGAGGATCAGGACGTCGAAGCGGGGGACGGACGACCCCTCGGGTGCGAATCGGGCCAGCTCGGCCGCGTAGGCCTCGGCTGAGTCCTCCGGGCTGCGGATCTCCGGTGCGGAGCCGGGTGCAGCCATCGGGTGCACGTTGGCGGCCGGAAGGGCCTCGCCGAGCGCGTCGAGCAGTGCGCCACGCGCCAGGGTCTCGTTGCGCTCGGGGTCGCCGGTCGGCAGGAACCGCTCGTCACCCCACCAGAGCTGCACGCCCGACCAGTCGATCGCGTCGCGGACCGCGTTCGACGCCACGGCCACGAGCGTCGCGATCCCCACGGTTCCCCCGGTGAGCGCGAGGTGCACGGGGGAGTGGGTCGACTGAGCGTCCAGCAGGCGGGTCAGAAGGCGCGCCGCGGTCGCCGCGACGAGCGTCGGCCCATCCGGGTGGACGACGACGCGGCGTACCGGACCGGCCTGAGGCACGGCCGTCATTCCGTCAGCCTCGCGAGTCCCTTCGTCAGGACCTCGCCGTAGACCTCGTCGTCGTCGAGCCGCCGCAGCTCCTCGGCGAGGCACTCCGGCAGCTGGCGGATCGGCATGGCGATGCGATGCTCGGGCTGGTCCGGCTGAATGAGCGCGGCCGTCTTGCCATCGGGTCGCTCGAGGATGATCGGGCCGGATGCGCGGTCCAGGCGGACCCGTGTGATCGCAAGCCCATCCGGGATCCGGTCGATCTCGACCGGGCAGCGCAAGGACTGCGCGAGCCATGCGGCCATGAGGTCGACGGACGGGTGGGTGCTCTTGCCGGAGACGACGGCCCGTTGCACCTGTTCGAACGGAGACTGGTCCAGGGACGCGGCGATAAGCCCGCGCCACAGCGTCGCGCGCGTCCAGGCGAGGTCGGTGTTCCCCGGGGCGTGCACAGCGGCGAGCCTGCGGAGCGACGCGACCGGGTCGGAGCAGCGCGTCGTGTCAGTGATGCGGCGCTGGGCCATGCGGCCGACGGGGTGCTGGGCCGGGTCTTCGGGAACCTCGTGCGGCCACCACGCCACGATCGGGGCGTCCGGCAGGAGCATCGGGATGACGAGGGTGTCGAGGTGGTCCGCGAGCTCCCCGGTGGGCCGCAGGATGATCACCTCGCTCGCGCCGGCGTCGCCGCCCAGCCGGATCTGCGCGTCGAGGCGGGCAGGGCCGACGTGGTCACCGTCCGCAAGCACGATGATGCGGCACGGGTGCTCACGGCTCGCGTCGTTGGCCGCCGCGATCGATTCCTCGGCGTCTTGGCCGCCGACGTCGATGATGAGCGTCAGGACCCGCCCGAGCGCGATCGCGCCGCCCTCGTCGCGCTCCGTGACCAGTCTGCGGTTGATCTCCCGGGTCGAGGTGGCCGGCATGTCGATGATCACGGGATCCTCCAGTGGCGTCCGTCGCGGTCCATCATCCGGTCGGCCGACTCCGGCCCCCAGGTACCGGCCCGGTACTCATCGGGCGCGCCCTTCGAGGCCCAGTGTGCCGTGATGGGGTCGAGGATCTTCCACGACAGCTCGACCTCCTCGTACCGGGGGAAGAGCGGCGGGTCACCGAGCAGCACGTCGAGAATGAGGCGTTCGTACGCCTCAGGGGACGACTCGGTGAACGCGTGCCCGTAGCCGAAGTCCATCGTGACGTCGCGGACCTCCATCGCGGTCCCAGGGACCTTGGCGCCGAAGCGCAGGGTCACGCCCTCGTCGGGCTGGATCCGGATCACGAGCGCGTTCTTGCCGAGCTCCTCAGTCGAGGTGGACTCGAACGGCAGGTGCGGCGCTCGCTTGAAAACGACCGCGATCTCGGTCACACGACGGCCGAGCCGCTTGCCGGTTCGCAGGTAGAACGGCACACCCGCCCAGCGGCGCGTGTCGATGTCAACCCGGATCGCAGCGAAGGTCTCAGTCGACGACGTCTTGGAGATCCCATCCTCCTGGAGGTAACCGACGACCTTCTCGCCACCCTGCCAGCCCGATGTGTACTGGCCGCGCGAGGTGTGCTTGCCCAGGTCACGCGGCAGCCGGACGGCCGAGAGCACCTTGAGCTTCTCAGCACGCAGGCCGCCCGCCTCGAACGAGACCGGCTCTTCCATCGCCGTGAGTGCGAGCAGCTGGAGCAGGTGGTTCTGGATGACGTCGCGCGCGGCTCCGATGCCGTCGTAGTATCCGGCTCGGCCACTGATGCCGATGTCCTCGGCCATGGTGATCTGCACGTGGTCGACGTAGTTGGAGTTCCAGATTGGCTCGAACAGCTGGTTGGCGAACCGCAGAGCCAGCAGGTTCTGGACGGTCTCCTTGCCGAGGTAGTGGTCGATCCTGAACACGTCGTCGGGTCGGAAGACCTTTGAGACGACATCGTTGAGCTTGCGCGCGCTCTCGAGGTCGTGGCCGAACGGCTTCTCGATGACGACGCGGCGCCATGTGCCCGGATTCGGCTCGGACAACCCCGAGCGTTCGAGCTGTTCGCACACATCAGGGAACGAGCTCGGCGGGACCGCGAGGTAGAACGCGTGGTTGCCGCCCGTGCCCCGTGACACGTCGAGCTCCGAGACGGTCTCCCGGAGGCGGTCGAACGCGCTGTCGTCGTCGAACGTGCCCGGGACGAACCGGATTCCCTCAGCGAGCTGGCGCCAGGTGGCCTCACGGAACGGTGTGCGGGCGTGCTCGCGCACCGAGTCGTGCACGATCTTCGCGAAGTCTTGCGTCTCCCAGTCGCGGCGCGCGAACCCGGTGAGCGCGAACCCCGGCGGCAGGAGCCCACGGTTCGTCAGGTCGTAGACGGCCGGCATGAGCTTCTTGCGCGCGAGGTCGCCCGTGACGCCGAAGATCACGAGGCCGCAGGGACCCGCGATGCGCGGAAGCCGACGGTCCCGGGCGTCCCGCAGCGGGTTGTGATCCGCCGTGACACGAGCGGGGCTCATGCGACCACCCGCGCCAGGCCCTCGGCCACAGTCGCCAGCAGCTCGGACCAGCTGGTCTCGAACTTGCTGATGCCCTCGGTCTCCAGCTGGTCGGTGACGCGGTCGATGTCGATGCCGAGGTGGGCGAGCCCGGCGATCACCTCGGCCGACTCCGCCTGGGTGCCGTGCACGGTGTCGCCCGTGATCTGCCCATGGTCGGCGACAGCCTCGAGGGTTGCGGCGGGCATCGTGTTGACCACGCCCCGGGCGACGAGATCGTCGACGTACCGCGTGTCCGCGTAGGCCTTGTCCTTGACGCCGGTCGAGGCCCAGAGCGGTCGCTGGGGCTTTGCTCCGGCGGCTGCGAGTGCAGCCCACCGCTCGCTTGCGACGAACTCGTCATACACGCCGTACGCGAGTCGCGCATTGGCGATGGCTGCGGCACCACGCAGGGCGTGGGCCTCGGGGGTGCCGAGCGCGTCGAGCTGCGGGTCGATCGCTGAGTCGACCCGTGACACGAAGAACGACGCGACCGAGCCGACGGGCGCCAGGTCGTGACCGTTGGAGCGGGCCTGCTCGAGGCCCGTCGCGAAGGCGTCGAGCACCTCGCGATAGCGGTCGAGGGAGAAGATCAGCGTCACGTTGACGCTGATGCCCTCAGCGAGCACGGCGGTGATCGCCGGCAGCCCCTCGACGGTGGCGGGGATCTTGATGAACACGTTCGGCCGGCCGACGGTCGCCCAGAGCGTCTTCGCTGCGGCGATCGTCGCCTGGGTGTCGCGAGCAAGCCGAGGGTCGACCTCGATGGACACCCGGCCGTCGACGCTCCCCGAGGCCTCGTACGTGGGTCGCAGCACGTCGGCCGCCTGACGCACGTCGTCGGTCGTGATGGCGAAGACCGCCTCGTCGACGTCGGCCTTCTTCGCGGCAAGCTCGGTGAGCTGCGCCTCGTAGGCGTCACCCTTCGCGAGCGCGTTCGCGAAGATCGTCGGGTTGGTCGTGACCCCGACGACCCGACGGGTGGTGACGAGCTCGGCGAGGTTGCCCGTGCGGAGCCGCTCGCGCGACAGGTCGTCGAGCCAGATGGCGACGCCGGCCTGGGTGAGGCGGTCGAGCGGTCCACCGACGGGGTTGGTTCCGGTCTCAGTCATGGTGATGCCCTTTCGGAGAACAGATACCTCGGTTCAGACGAGCTGGTCGCCCGCCCCGCCCTGCGTCGGCGTACCCGCGTCGGATGCTGGCGCGCGCGTGCTGTGTGCAGCCTCGATCGACTCGCGGGCCGCGGCCACGACGGCCTGCGCCGTGATACCGAACTCGCGGTACAGCGTGTCGGCGTCGGCCGATGCCCCGTAGTGCTCGAGCGAGACCGACCGGCCTGCGTCGCCGACGATCTTGTGCCACGAGAGCGCGATGCCGGCCTCGACCGAGACGCGGGCCCGCACAGCGGCCGGAAGCACGTGCTCGCGGTAGGCGGCACCCTGCTCGGCGAACCACTCCAGGCTGGGCGCGGAGACGACGCGGGTCGCGATCCCGGCCGCTTCGAGCGTCGTACGTGCCTCGACGGCGAGCTGGACCTCCGAGCCGGTGCCGATGAGGATCACACCGGGCGTCCCGGTGCTGGCCTCAAGCAGGACGTAGGCACCGCGCGCCACGCCGTCGGTCGTGGCGAAGCCGTCCTCGCCGCGCGGGAAGGTGGGCACGTTCTGGCGCGTGAGGATCAGCCCGACCGGGCCGTCGGTGCGCTCGAGGATGGCCTTCCAGGCCGCAGCGGTCTCGTTGGCGTCGGCGGGCCGCACGATCGCCAGCCCCGGGATCGCGCGCACAGCGGTCAGGTGCTCGACGGGCTGGTGCGTGGGTCCGTCCTCGCCGAGCCCGATCGAGTCGTGGGTCCACACGTAGATCGACGGAACGCCCATGAGCGCCGCGAGACGCACCGCGCCACGCATGTAGTCGCTGAACGTGAAGAACGTCCCACCGTAGGCCCGGGTGAGCCCGTGGAGCGCGATCCCAGACAGGATGGCGCCCATCGCGTGCTCTCGGATGCCGAAGTGCAGCGTGCGGCCATACTCGTCGCCGGCGAACTCGTGCGTCGACCGCCCGGCCGGGATGAAGGACGGCTCGCCCTTCATCGTCGTGTTGTTCGAGCCCGCGAGGTCGGCCGAGCCGCCCCACAGCTCGGGCAGGACGCCAGCCAGCGCAGACAGCACGTCGCCCGAGGCGGCGCGGGTCGCGACCGACTTGCCGGCCGGGAAGACCGGCAGGGCGTCGGCCCAGTTGGCCGGGAGGTCGCCGGAGACGAGCCGGTCCAGCAGCGTGGCGCGATCGGGGTTGGCGCTGCGCCACGCGTCGTAGCCGACACGCCAGGCGGCCTGCGCCGCGGCGCCGCGGTCGAGGGCCTTGCGGGTGTGGGCGATGACCTCCGGCGCGACGGCGAAGGACGCGTCGGGGTCGAAGCCGAGGACCTCCTTGAGCCCGCGGACCTCGTCGGTGCCGAGCTTCGAGCCGTGCGAGCCGGGGGTGTTCTGCTTGGTGGGCGACGGCCAGGCGATGATCGTGCGCAGACCGATGAACGACGGCCGGTCGGTGACGGCCTTGGCTGCCTCGATCGCCGCGTTGAGCGCGTCGACGTCCTCGACGTAGCCGTCGGGACCTGCGGTCCAGTCGACCATCTGCACGTGCCAGCCGTACGCCGCGTAGCGGGCCAGGACGTCCTCGTTGAACGCGATCTCGGTGTCGCCTTCGATGGAGATGTGGTTGTCGTCCCACACGACGATGAGGTTGCCGAGCTCCTGCGTCCCCGCGATGGACGACGCCTCGCTCGTGATGCCCTCCTCGAGGTCGCCGTCGGACGCGATGACGTACACGAAGTGGTCGAACGGGCTCGTGCCCGGGGCTGCGTCGGGGTCGAGCAGACCCCGTTCTCGGCGGGTCGCCATGGCGAAGCCGACGGCGCTCGACAGTCCCTGGCCGAGCGGACCGGTGGTCATCTCGACGCCGGCTGTGTGCTTGTACTCGGGGTGACCCGGGGTCTTCGAGCCCCACGTCCGCAGCGCGGCCAGGTCCTCGAGCTCGAGCCCGAAACCGGCCAGGTACAGCTGGATGTACTGCGTGAGGCTCGAGTGACCGGCGGAGAGGATAAAGCGGTCGCGGCCGAGCCAGTGCGGGTCGGCGGGGTCGTGCCGGAGCACGTTCTGGTAGAGCAGGTACGCGGCGGGCGCGAGGCTGATCGCCGTCCCGGGGTGTCCGTTGCCGACCTTCTCGACGGCATCGGCCGCCAGGACGCGGACGGTGTCGACCGCCCGGCGGTCGAGCTCGGTCCATCCGACGGACTGGGCCAGGGGAGCCTTGGCGTTCACCGCACCTCAGTCCCGTCCCTGGCGCGCGGCTCAAGGACGTCATCGACCTGTCCGACGCCCCCGGACGGGAGTCGGTGACTATCACCGCCCGCGGCGCTCTGGTCGCCCGGTCGTACGACGTTGCATGTCAGTTCCCGGACGGGGCTCAGCGCGGGGGTGTCGTGCTTCCCCGAGCCTATATCCGCGCCTGCCTCCCATGCTGACCAGGGACGGGCCTTACCATGGCAGGGCTCACTCCCACTGAAGACCGAGGGCCCTGTCTCCGCAGTCATTCGGAGCAGAGGTCCCCCCTGGACACGATCGGACGTTGGCAGCGCGTGCGCACCACCAGCCCTTCCCCACTGGACGACGCAGGCGCGTCCTCCCGACCGGCCGACAGGTGGACCTCGGGTGCGGTCGCTGCGCCGTCGGTGGCAGACCGGGCGAGGGCGCTGCTGCACGTGCTCGGCGCCTACGTCGCGCTGACCAAGCCACGGATCATCGAGCTGCTGCTGGTCACGACGATCCCGACGATGATCCTCGCGGAGCGAGGCTTCCCGTCGATGGGGCTCGTGCTGGCGACACTGGTCGGTGGGACAGCGGCGGCCGGTTCGGCCAACACGCTCAACTGCTACCTCGACCGCGACATCGACCAGATCATGAACCGCACGCAGCGGCGCCCGCTCGTGACGGGCGAGATCAGCCCTCGGGCCGCGCTGGTCTTCGGCACGGTGCTCGGGGTCCTGGCGCTCGCCTGGTTCGCGCTCGTCGTCAACGTGGCCTCTGCGCTGCTCACTGCGGGTGCGATCCTCATGTACGTCATCGGCTACACGATGATCCTCAAGCGCCGCACACCCCAGAACATCGTGTGGGGCGGCGCCGCCGGGTGCATGCCGGTGCTCATCGGCTGGTCGGCCGTCACGGGCAGTGTGTCGTGGACCCCGGTGCTGCTGTTCGGGGTGATCTTCTTCTGGACGCCGCCGCACTACTGGCCGCTGTCGATGAAGTTCCGCAAGGACTACGCCGCCGCCGGCGTCCCGATGCTCCCGGTGGTCGCTGCCGACACGCTCGTGGCACGCGAGATGATCGCGTACGCGGTCGCGATGGTCGGGTGCTCGCTCCTGCTCGTGCCCGTCGCGCACATGACGTGGGTCTACGCGCTGGTCGCGCTCGCGCTCGGCGCGTGGTTCGTGTGGTCGTGCATCGGCCTGTACCGGCGAGCTGTGGATCCTTCCCGTGGCAAGCTGAACGCGATGAAGGTCTTTCACGCGTCGATCACCTACCTCACGCTGATCTTCGTCGCGGTCGCCGTCGACGTGTTCCTCCCCTTCTGAGCGCAGGCAGAGTCGTGACGCAGGTCCTGCTGCAGAGTGCGGTCGAGGACTACCTGGCGCACCTGACCGTGGAGCGCGGCCTCGCGGTCAACACGCTCGCGGCCTACCGGCGTGACCTTGCCCGCTACGTCGCACACCTCGACGCGGCAGGGCGGACGCGACCGGACGACATCACCGAAAGCGACGTCGAGGACTTCGTCGCCGTCATGCGCACAGGGTCCGATGGTCGTGCGCCGCTGTCTGCGTCGTCCACCGCACGCGCTGTCGTCGCCTTGCGCGGATGGCACAGGTACTGTGCGCTCGAGGGACTGACGGGGGCCGACGCCGCGAGGTCCGTGCGCCCGCCCGCCCAGCCCAAGAGGCTGCCCAAGGCGATCTCGACGTTCGACGTCGAGCGGCTCCTCGAGGCCGCGAGCGTCGGGGAGGGCCCGGTGCCGCTCCGGGACCGTGCGCTGCTCGAGCTGCTGTACTCGACGGGCGCCCGGATCTCTGAGGCGGTCGGCCTTGACATCGAAGCCCTGGACCTCACGCACGGCCGGGCCTCGGTCCGGCTGCGCGGCAAGGGCCGCAAGGAGCGCGTGGTGCCGGTGGGCAGCTATGCGGTCGATGCGGTGGACGCCTACCTCGTCCGTGCCAGGCCCGCCCTGGCCGGAGAGGGCCGGGGGACGACCGCGGTGTTCCTCAACACCCGTGGCGCGCGGCTCAGCCGGCAGAGCGCGTGGGGACTGCTGAGTGCGGCAGCGGAGCGGGCCCACCTGGACGGTGCGGCGCACATCTCGCCGCACACGCTGCGACACTCGTTCGCGACCCATCTGCTCGCCGGCGGCGCCGACGTGCGCGTCGTCCAGGAGCTGCTTGGTCACGCCTCGGTCACGACCACGCAGATCTACACCCTCGTCACGCGGGACACGCTGCGCGAGGTCTACGCCACGGCGCACCCGCGGGCGCTGCGGCGAGACCCGCACGCCGGCGAGCGCAACGGTGCGTCCCCGACGCGTTGATCGGATCGACTTCCTGCCGGTCTGTCGCAGGCATCAACGTGCTCGCGCTCCGGTAAGTTGGCCGCGTGACAACCGAGGAGACGATCGAGACGCCGCTGGACCCCGTCGGCCGACCCATGCCGGAGTTCGCCGTTCCGTCGCTGCTCGCCAACCATGGACCCGCGCGCGTCATCGCCATGTGCAACCAGAAGGGTGGAGTCGGCAAGACCACGACGACCATCAACCTCGCGGCTGCGCTCGCCGAGTACGGCCGTCGCGTCCTCATCGTCGACTTCGACCCGCAAGGCGCCGCCTCGGTCGGCCTGGGGATCAGCCCGCACGAGCTCGAGCGCACCGTCTACAACCTCCTCATGGAGCGCACGGCCGTGCTCAGCGAGCTCATCCGGCCGACGGCGATCCCCGGCCTCGACCTGCTTCCGTCGAACATCGACCTGTCGGCAGCCGAGGTCCAGCTCGTCGGCGAGGTCGCCCGTGAGTCGGTCCTCGCGCGCGTGCTCCGGCCGGCGCTCGACGACTACGACGTCGTGCTCATCGACTGCCAGCCGTCGCTCGGGCTGCTGACGGTGAACGCCCTGACCGCCGCGCACGGCGTGCTGATCCCGCTCGAGTGCGAGTTCTTCGCGCTGCGCGGGGTCGCGCTGCTCATCGAGACCATCGAGAAGGTCCGGGACCGCCTGAACCCCCGCCTCGAGGTCGACGGCATCCTCGCGACCATGTACGACCCGCGGACGCTCCACGCTCGTGAGGTCGTGGCGCGGCTCAAGGAGGCATTCGGCAGCACGCTGCTGCACACGATGATCGGTCGCACGGTGAAGTTCCCCGACTCGACGGTCGCGGCCGAGCCCATCACCACGTACGCACCGACCCACCCCGGTGCGATCGCTTACCGTCAGCTCGCGCGCGAGCTCGTCGCCCGTGGCGACGCCGCCTAGCCCCGTCGCGGAGGCGTCCGGGACGGTGAGCTTCGAGGTTCACCTCACTAACTTCTCCGGGCCGTTCGACCTTCTCCTCGGGCTGATCTCGAAGCACAAGCTCGACATCACGGAGATCGCGCTCGCGACCGTCACTGACGAGTTCATCGCGTACATCCGACTCGCTGAGCGCACGGGGGCCGACGGTGGCCAGTCCTGGGACCTGGGCCAGGTCAGTGAGTTCCTCGTCGTCGCCGCCACGCTCCTCGACCTCAAGGCGGCTCGGCTGCTCCCGTCCGGCGACGTCGAGGACGAGGAGGATCTCGAGTTCCTCGAGGCACGCGACCTGCTGTTCGCCCGGCTGCTCCAGTACCGCGCGTACAAGGACGTCGCCGCTGACATCAGCGAGCGGCTCGCGTCGGAGGCCCGCCGGTTCCCCCGAACTGTCACCCTCGAGCCGCACCTCGCGGCACTGCTCCCGGAGCTCGTGTGGCAGATCGGCGCGCAGGAGCTCGCGGTGCTGGCCGCCAGAGCGCTCGCGCCGCGTGCGCTGCCGCCCGGTGTCGACCTCAGTCATGTGTACGCGCCCACGGTGTCGGTGCGCGAGCAGGCGGCTGTGCTCGTCGACCGCCTGCGGCACGGCGGCGCCGCGTCGTTCCGGGCTCTGACCGCCGACGCCAGTTCGACGCTCGTCATCGTCGTGCGGTTCCTGGCGTTGCTCGAGCTGTTCCGCGAGGGGGCTGTCGGGTTCGACCAAGTGAGCCCGCTCGGCGAGCTCACGGTGCGGTGGACCGGCTCCGACGAGGGCGACATCGTCGTGTCCGACGACTTCGACGCACCACCCGACGCTCCACCCGACGCTCCGGACGCCCCGGACGCTCCGGACGCCCCGGACGCCCCGGACGCCCCCCGTGGGCCCGACACGCAGGAGCCGACATCATGACCGAGAACATCCCCGACGGTCCGGCGGACGTGGCGCCCGACGCCGACGGCGCGGCTGACGACCGCGAGACCGCGCCGGCTCCAGACCCCGCGGCCGACGAGCTCGCGTTCGACGTCGACGACCTGCCCGGCGGCGCACTCGCCGCGCTCGAGGCGGTGCTCATGGTCGCCGACGAGCCGATCCCTGCAATTCGGCTCGCGTCCGTCCTCGCGCTGCCGACCATCCGGGTCGAGGCGCTGCTCGCCGAGCTGGCGGCCGAGTACCGCGGCGCGAACGGCGGCCGCGTGCGCGGCTTCGAGCTGCGCCTCGCCGGTGCCGGCTGGCGCATCTACTCGGCGCCGACGTACGCCGACGTCGTCGGGCGGTTCGTGCTCGAGGGACAGACGGCGCGGCTGACCCAGGCCGCGCTCGAGACGCTCGCGGTGATCGCCTACCGGCAACCGGTCACGCGCGGGCAGGTCTCGGGGGTACGCGGGGTCAACGTGGACGGCGTCGTGCGGACGCTGACCGCGCGTGGGCTCGTCACGGAGGTGGGCGCCGATCCCTCGACTGGTGCCCTGCTGTACGAGACCACGGGATACTTCTTGGAACGGATGGGGCTGGCAAGTCTCGACGAGATGCCGCCGCTCGCGCCCTACCTGCCCGGTATCGACACGCTCGA
>JABBOW010000134.1 GCA_012927595.1 Cellulomonas sp. | reverse complement strand
CGCTGCCCCCTCGGGACCCCCGGTGCAGCGGCCGCCGAACCCGCCCCGCACGACGACACCAGACTGGCCCGCTGCGCCCAGCGCTGCGCGGCCCGCGACCGCGCGACCGATGCCCGCCGTCGACGGGGCACCGCGAGCTCCCCGCACGGGGCGTCGGCGCGCGATCGTCATCTCCGTCGTCGTCGTGCTCGTGGCCCTGCTCGCGTGGCCCATCGGCCTGGCGATCTGGGCGAACGGCAAGCTGAACCACATCGACGCGCTCTCGGGCGCCGCCGACACTCCCGGCACGACCTACCTGCTCACGGGCTCCGACTCGCGCAGCGACGGTGCCGTGCCCCAGGACGGCACGCTGGGCGCCCGCACCGACACGATCATGGTGCTCCAGGTCCCGTCGAGCGGTCCGGTCGCGCTCATCAGCCTCCCGCGCGACACCTACGTCGATGTGCCCGGGCACGGGCCCGCCAAGCTCAACGCGGCGTTCTCGTGGGGTGGCGCGCCGCTGCTGGTGAAGACGGTCGAGCAGCTCACGGGGCTGACGATCGACCGTTACGCCGAGGTCGGGTTCGCGGGCCTTGAGAACCTCGTGGACGCCGTGGGCGGCGTGAGCCTGTGCTCCGAACTCACGGTCAACGACCCCGACTCCGGCATGGTGTGGACGCCCGGCTGCCACGAGGTGGGTGGGGTCGACGCGCTCGCGTTCGCGCGCATGCGCAAGGCCGACCCCGCGGGTGACATCGGACGCGCGGAACGGCAGCAGGAGCTCATCGGCGCGATCACGTCGAAGGTGTCGACGCCCTCGCTCCTGGTCAAGCCCGGTACCCAGATGAGCCTGATCCGTGCGGGCACGGGCTCGCTCGCGGTCAACACGGGGTTCGACATCGTCGACATGGGGCGCATGGCGATCGCGTTCCGCGCTGCCAAGGGACCCGGTGGCATCACCGGCACGCCGCCGATCTCGAACATGGACTACCGGCCCGGGCACAACCTCGGGTCGACCGTCCGCCTCGACCCGGGCAAGACCCCGGCGTTCTTCGAGGCGATCAAGAACGGCACGCTCCCGGCGGGACCCGTCGGCGGAGTGCCGACCGCGTGAGCCTCAGGCGCTGAATCCCGCAGTCCCGCGCCGGCCCGACCCGAACTGCGCGCGCAGCCGCTCCCCCTTGGCCTCAGCCTGCGACCGCAGACCGTCCTGGAACGCAGCCATCGCGGCACCGAGCCGACGCGCGTCGTCGTCGGACCCCGAGGCGAGGATCCGCACCGCGAGCAGCCCGGCGTTGCGCGCGCCTCCGACGGACACCGTCGCGACAGGTACCCCGGCCGGCATCTGCACGATCGACAGCAGCGAGTCGAGCCCGTCGAGGTACGCGAGCGGCACAGGCACTCCGACGACCGGCAGCGTCGTGACGGCAGCGAGCATCCCCGGCAGGTGCGCGGCTCCCCCGGCGCCCGCGACGATGACCCGCAGACCGCGCGCGGCGGCGGTGCGACCGTAGTCGAGCATCTTCTCGGGCTGGCGGTGCGCCGACACGACGTCGACCTCGACGGCCACGTCGAACTCGGCGAGCGCGTCAGCCGCCGCCTGCATGACAGGCCAGTCGGAGTCCGAGCCCATCACGATGCCAACCAGCGGGTTCACAGCCATGTCCGTCTCCCAGTGCTGAGGTGAGCTGTATCGAAGTTGAGGGGTCGGTCAGGGCACGTCGCCGCGCAGCAGCGCGGCGGCGGCCCGGGCTCGGTCCCGGACGTCGGCGAGCCCGTCCCCCGAGACGTTGACGTGCCCGAGCTTGCGGCCTGCCCGCACAGCCTTGCCGTACAGGTGGACCTTGGCGCCCGGGTCGCGCTGCCCGACGGCGGCGAGAGCGTCGGTGGGATCGACCAGCTCGCTGCCCAGCACGTTGGCCATGACGGTCCAGCGGGCGGTCGGTGTCGTCTCGCCGAGCGGCAGGTCGAGGACCGCACGCAGGTGCTGCTCGAACTGGCTCGTGACGGAGCCGTCGATGGTCCAGTGCCCGGAGTTGTGCGGCCGCATCGCGAGCTCGTTGACGAGCCCGCGCGGGGAGTCGCCCGCCGCGGCGGCGGGGACCTCGAAGAGCTCGACCGCGAGGACGCCTGTCACGTCGAGCCCGACGGCGATGGTCCGCGCGACCTCGAGGGCGCGGGCTGCAGTCGCGGGGTCGAGGTCAGGTGCGGGCGCGATGACCTCCGAGCACACGCCGCGCTCCTGCACCGACTCGACGACGGGCCACGAGCGCACCTCTCCCGACGGGCTCCTGGCGACGAGGACGGCGAGCTCGCGCGTGAACGGCACCTTCTCCTCGACGATGAGTGCCACTCCGGCGCCGGCTCCGAACGCCTCGAGCCAGTCGGTGACCTCGGCCGCGGAGCGCACGACGCGGACACCCCTGCCGTCATAACCTCCGCGGACAGTCTTGACGACCGCGGTGCCGCCGACGTCGCGCAGGAAGCTCTCGAGCGCAGCCGCATCCGCCACAGGAGCCCAGCGCGGGCACGGCACACCCAGCTCGGTGAGCCGCTCGCGCATGACCTGCTTGTCCTGGGCGTGCACGAGCGCAGCCGGACCGGGATGCACGCGGACACCGCGAGCGACGAGTCGTTCCAGCAGCACGTTCGGGACATGCTCGTGCTCGAACGTGAGCACTGCGGCGCCCCCGACGAGCGCCTCGATCGCGGCGTCGTCGCTCGCAGCACCGACCGGCGCGTCCACGACGACCTGCGCGGCCGACGACTCCGCTTCCTCGACGAGCACCCGCAGGTGCACGTCTAGAGCGGCCGCGGGCGCGGCCATCATGCGGGCGAGCTGCCCACCACCGACCACTGCCACCACGGGTGCTGCCACAGCGCCCGAGCCTAACCGAGACACCCGGCGCGACGGCTCCCGGCCGGCGCCGGTGGGACGCTCCGCGGCACCATCGGACCCGAAAGGATTCGGTCGGGACCCTTGACTCAGGCACCGTCCCGGTGCCCGGGTTATCCTCGAACGATGAGCAACTTCGCAACGCGGTCCCCGCGACTGGTCGCAGTCCGCGCGCGCGTCGTCGAGCTCAGCCGCTTCCTGGCTGTCGGCGGCGTCTCGTTCGTGGTCGACCTCGGACTGTTCAACCTCCTGAGGTTCGGTCCCGGCGAGCTGCTGCTCCACAAGCCCCTGACCGCCAAGGTGCTGTCCGTCGCAGCCGCCACCCTCGTGTCGTGGGTCGGCAACCGGCACTGGACGTTCGCGGAGCACCGGACCGCCCAGCGCGGCCGCGAGCTCCTGCTGTACGCGGTCATCAACGTCCTCGGCGTCTTCATCGGCATCGCGGCGCTCGCGTTCTCGCACTACACCCTGGGCCTGCACACGCCGCTCGCGGACAACATCTCGACGGTCCTCGGCATCGCGCTCGGCACGATCGTGCGGTACGTCGGCTACAAGCGGTACGTGTTCATCACGCCGTCGGCCCAACCGGTGCTGGCAGACGACGAGCGGCGTGATGCCGACGCTGAGGTCGTCGCCGAGGTCGACGCCCTGGCCTGACGGCCTGCTCTGACCGGCCGGTCCCGCGCTACCGCCACCGCCGCCCGGTCCGCGGCGAGACGACCGACCCGCGCGGCAGCACCACGTCGGGTGCGAGCGAGGCGGGCACCCCGGCGAGGAACAGCGCGAAGACCGCGGGTCGGCGCTGCGCGAGCTCGAGCCGTCCGCCGTCGGCCGATGCCAGGTCCCGGGCGAGTGCCAGGCCGAGCCCGGTCCCCTTCCCCGAGGTGACCTCGCGCTCGAAGATGCGCGGCGCGAGGTCGTCGGGGACACCCTCGCCCTCGTCGGCGACCTCGACCACGACTGCGCCCGACGCGCCGCCGCGCCGCGAGGTGATCGTCGTCGTCCCGCCACCGTGCTTGAGCGAGTTCTCCACGAGGGTCGCGATGACCTGCGCGAGCGCGCCGGGGGTCGCGAGGACCTGGACGCGCGGGTCGACGTCGACGACGAGCCGGCGCTCGGCGGTCTCGAACGCGGGCGCCCACTCCTCCTCCTGCTGGTGCAGCACGTCGAGCAGCCGGATGGCCTCGGTCGTACCGCCGCTCGACCGTCGCGAGGCCATGAGCAGGTCGTCGACGACTGTGACGAGCCGCTCGACCTGTTCGAGGCTGATGCGGGCCTCGTCGCGGACGGCAGGCTGGTCGGACTCGAGCATGATCTCCTCGAGCCGCATGGACAGCGCGGTGAGCGGCGTGCGCAGCTGGTGGGATGCGTCGGCCCCGAACTGCCGCTCAGCGGCGAGCCGTCCGGCGAGGCGGTCGGCGCTGCGGGCGAGCTCGGAAGCCACGAGGTCGATCTCCTCGACCCCGGACGCCCGGACCTGCGGGCGGACCTGCCCGGAGCCGAGCTGTTCGGCGGACGCCGCGAGGTAGACGAGCGGCGCGGCGAGCCGGTTGGCCTGCCAGATGGCCATGGCGATGCCAGCAGCGAACGCGACGACAGCGGCCACGACGACGAGGCCGATGACACGCAGGCTCAGCCAGAACACGTCCCACCAGGAGACGTACAGGCTGATCTCGGCACCACTGCTCGAGGTGGTCCGGACCGACAGGCTCTGGCCGGGCAGGTCGGGGCCGGCCTGGTAGCGACCGCCGTCGGGCGCGAGCACGAACACGTTGGCCCGCACGCCCCCGTTGCGGCCGACGTACGGCTCGAGCATGCTTTCGGTGAGCGGGATGCTCTCCTGGATCCGGAAGTCGACAGTGCGCGCGAGTGCGTCGGCCCGGGCCTCGAGCCCGCGCATCTCGTTCTCGCGGATGAGCTGGGCGCCGAAGAACGCGAGGGGGAACCCGAGGAGCACGACGGCGACCGTGACGGCCGCGATCGTGGCCTGCAGGACGCGGCGCCGCACCGACTCAGCCCCGCTCGCCCGGGCCGATCTCGAACCGGAAACCCATGCCGCGCACCGTCGTCACGTAGCGGGGTGCGTTGGCATCGTCGCCAAGCTTGCGACGCAGCCACGACACGTGCATGTCCAGGGTCTTGGTCGAGCCTGACGGGTCGGAGCCCCAGACCTCGCGCATGAGGGCCTCGCGTGCGACCACGGTGCCGGCGGCGGCCACGAGCACGCGCAGCAGGTCGAACTCCTTGGCGGTCAGGTGCAGCTCGCGCTCCCCCTGGAACGCGCGGTGAGCCGCCACGTCGACCCGGACGTTCTGTGCGTGCAGCTCGTCATCGTCGGTGGTGTCGCCCGCGGAACGGCGCAGCAGCGCGCGGACACGGGCGAGCAGCTCGGCGAGCCGGAAGGGCTTGGTGACGTAGTCGTCGGCGCCAGCGTCCAGGCCGACGACGAGGTCGACCTCGTCGGCACGCGCAGTGAGCACGAGGACGGGGGTCGTCAGGCCCATGGCGCGGATGGCACGGGCAACGTCGAGGCCGTCCATGTCGGGCAGGCCGAGGTCGAGCACGACGATGTCCGCGTCGGCCGCCGCGTCGATCGCGCCTTGACCTGTGCCTTGCACGCGGACGTCATAACCTTCACGTCCGAGCGCACGAGCCAAAGGCTCGGCAATCGCGGGGTCGTCCTCCGCCAGCAGCACTTGCGTCATCGGCCCATGTTAGGTCACGCGTGGGTCTGGGGCGCGACCGGCCGCTCGCAGACTCTGTTCGTGCAGTCCAATGGGGGGTGACGTCGCCCGTTGGTCCTGATTGTCTCCCAGCTGCAGTGACTGGTCCGTCCCGGGGCTGATCCCGCTCCACACACCCTCAGCCCCCGGGTGCACGACGGCGCGGTGCTCGAGTGCCTACCCTCATGGGCGTGGGCTGGTGGGAGCGTACGGTCCGGTGGGAGGACACCCACCGGTTCGCCGTCGACGCTACGGGCACCGCGCTGCTCTTGGTCGTCGCCGTCCCGTCCACGACCCCGGTGCTGTCGGGCACCCGTTCGGCCGTGACCGCGATCTTCGCCCTCGCTCTGATCGCGCCGCTCGCGTGGCGGCGAAAGCTGCCGGCGGCGAGCGTCGCCGCCGTGTACACAGTGGCGCTCGTCCACCTCGCGCGCGGGCACACCTTCCTGATGCCCGCCGACCTCGCGGTCCTGCTCGCGCTGTACTCCGTGACGGTGCACGGGCCCCGCTGGGCGCACCGGGTCGCGATCGCCGGTGCCGTCGCCGGCTCGTTCGTCCTGGGCGTCTCGATGGGGGGGCCTCGCGGGCTGGGGACGGTCGGTGGCATCTGGGTGTTCTGCTCGGCGGTCGCCCTCGCCGTGTGGGCGTTCGGGCTCGTCCGGCGCGCTCGCCGAGAGGCTATGGCTGCGCTCGTCGACCGCGCCCACCGACTCGAGATCGAGCGCGATCAGCAGAACCAGATCGCCACGGCGGCCGAACGTTCGCGGATCGCACGAGAGATGCACGACATCGTGGCCCACTCCCTCAGCGTGATCATCGCCCAGTCCGACGGCGGCCGGTACGCCGCCGAGGCGGACCCCCAGGCAGCGACGCGCGCGCTCGGCACCATCTCCGAGACCGGTCGGGCTGCGCTGGCCGACATGCGCCGACTGCTCGGCGTGCTGCGACCGAACATCGACGGTGCCCCGGTGACGGCCGGCCGAGCGGGCGGCGCCGTCGTCGTGCCGCAGCCCGCCGAGCTGGATGTGGAGTCCCTCGTCGAGCACGTGCGGTCCAGCGGCCTGCGCGTCTCGCTCGTCAGGATGGGCAACCCGCGCCGCCTCCCGCCGGGCGCCGGGCTGACCGTGTACCGCATCTGCCAGGAGGCGCTGACGAACGTGCTCAAGCACGCGGGGCCGGACCCGGCGGTGACGGTGCTCGTGCACTGGCTCCCGGCGGGCATCACCCTCGAGGTGAGTGATGACGGCCGCGGAGCGGCTGCTGAGTCCGACGGACAGGGTCAGGGTCTGCTCGGCATGCGCGAGCGCGCGGCGATGTTCGGTGGGACGGTCGCCGTCGGACCGCGGCCAGGCGGTGGCTTCCGCATCCGTGCGCAGATCCCGCTGCCACTGCCGCCGCACGACACGTCGCCGACCGCGTCCTCCCCCTCAGCGTGAGCACCTCCGGCCTGATGTGCCCCTTGTCACCGACCCCGAGAGAGCAGACCGTGTCCACCCTTCCCGCAGGCAGCGACCCCCTGGCCGAGCCGATCAGGGTCGCCCTCGTCGACGACCAGCAGCTGGTGCGCGCCGGGTTCCGCATGGTCATCGACTCCCAGCCCGACCTCACGGTCGTGCTCGAGGCAGGCGACGGAGCGCAGGCGGTGCGCGCGCTCGCGAGCGGGTCGCCGGGCAGGTCAGCCCTCGGGCACGTCGACGTCGTGCTCATGGACGTGCGCATGCCGACGATGGACGGGCTGACGGCGACCGCAGCGATCATCGCCGCGGGGACCGAGCAGTGCCCGGCCCCTCGCGTCATCGTCCTGACGACCTTCGACCTCGACGAGTACGTCCTCGCGGCGATCCGCGCCGGGGCGAGCGGGTTCCTGCTCAAGGACGCCCTGCCCGAGGAGATGTTGGGCGCGATCCGGACGGTGCACAGGGGCGATGCGGTGATCGCGCCGTCGAGCACCCGGCGCCTTCTCGAGCACCTCGTGACAGTGCTGCCCGCAGAGCTGTCCGACGACGGGCCGACCCCTGCCCACACCGCTGTCGCCGAGCTCACCGACCGCGAGCGCGAGGTGCTGGTCCTCATGGCGCACGGCCGCTCAAACACCGAGATCGGTCAGGACCTGTTCGTCGCCGAGGCGACGGTGAAGACGCACGTCGGCCGGATCCTCGCCAAGCTAGGGGTCCGCGACCGTGTCCAAGCCGTCGTGGTGGCCTACGAGACGGCGCTGGTCCGACCCGGTTCGTGAGCACGCACTGTCCGTCTCCCACCACGGGATGACGCAGTACCCGGCCTGGGGCTGACGCGCTGCGACCGGCCCGCTCCGTAGCGTCGCCGGTGACCGAACCAGCCGAACCAGCCGAACCAGCCGAACCCGGGAGCCTCACCGTGGACACGACCGTGTACCTGCCCCTGACCGAGGCGCTCGCGCCACCCGCGGTCGCCGCTCGAGCACGTGGCCTGACGAAGGTCTACGGCACAGGTGCCGCCGCGGTGCGCGCGCTCGACAACGTCGACGTCGCATTCACGGCGGGCGCGTTCACTGCGATCATGGGCCCGTCCGGCTCGGGCAAGTCGACACTCATGCACCTGCTCGCCGGTCTCGACTCGGCGACGTCGGGAGCTGTGTTCCTCGGCGACACCGACGTCACCCACCTGGGCGACGACGCGCTGACACGGCTGCGCCGGGACCGCGTCGGCTTCGTGTTCCAGTCGTTCAACCTGCTGCCGATGTTCACGGCCGCGCAGAACATCACGCTCCCGCTCGAGCTCGCGGGCACCCCGCTGGCGGGCGACACCCAGGACTGGTACGACACGCTCGTCGCAACCCTCGGGCTTGGCTCGCGGCTCACGCACCGGCCCGCCGAGCTGTCCGGCGGCCAGCAGCAGCGGGTCGCGATCGCACGCGCACTGATCGCCAGGCCCGACGTCGTGTTCGCCGACGAGCCGACCGGCAACCTCGACTCGCGCTCGGGCGCGGAGGTGCTGAGCTTCCTGCGCCGGTCGGTCCGTGAGCTCGGGCGCACGATCATCATGGTGACGCACGACCCGACGGCGGCGGCCTACGCCGACCGGGTGGTGCTGCTCGCGGACGGTCGGATCGCTGGTGACATCGAGGCCCCGACGCCCGAGTCGGTGCTTGCCGGGCTCGACGCGCTGCGTCAGCTCGACGACCCGGTCGTCGACGGCGCGGCGTTCGGTGCGCTCCCGCGGGCGGGTGCCTGATGCTGCGGCTGACCCTCGCGCAGATGCGGCGCAGCATCGGCCGCCTCGTGGCAGCCGGGGTGGCGATC
>JABBOW010000039.1 GCA_012927595.1 Cellulomonas sp. | reverse complement strand
CGCCCGGCGCCACCGCGGCCCTCGGAGCCGGAACTTGTCCGGTCGGGGCCAGCTGAGGGTGGCGGCGACCGATCAGCGGCAGGTGCACCGCTGGGCCGGCTGAACGCTCGCCATCACGGCGTCGACGTGCATGCCGCAGCCGCTCCAGGTGATCTTTCCGCAACGTGCACAACGGGCAGGGCTACACATAGGTCACTCCTTCTCAGTGGGCCAGATGGTCTCATTATACCCCCCCGGGTATTTAGCCGCCAGGTCGACGAGCCGGTCGTCACGCCAACGAGAGGAAGATCTTCTCGAGCTTCTGCACGTGCAGGGCCTCCTTGCCGTCGGCCTCGATCAGGCACTGCCGCAGACCGGACGCGACGATGGCGAACCCGGCCCGGTCCAGTGCGCTGCCGACGGCCGAAAGCTGGGTGACGATGTCTTCGCAGCCACGCCCGTCCTCGAGCATCCGCACGACACCAGCAAGCTGGCCCTGGGCCCGCTTCAGTCGGTTGATGACCTTGCTCATGTCCGACGCGTCGAGCTCCATCGCCGACCCGTCGTCCTCGCTCCGGAACCACGACGCCCCACGGACCGTGCCGCTCGGCCCGATCGCAGCCTCGACCGGCGTGTCCACGGCCGGCAGCTGTCCTGCTGGAGATGTCATGACAACTCCTCAGGACACGGTCTGGTGAGCGGCCATCCGCACACGGACGCCGTCCATGTCCAGCGCTCGAGCCGCACCGATGAGCTCCTCGAGCGCGGGGCCGGGAAGCGCTCCAGGCTCGGCGAACACCAGGACGTTCTCGCGGAAGATCATCAACGTCGGGATCGAGGTGATACCCGCCTGGGCTGCCAGCACCTGCTCGGCCTCGGTGTCCACCTTGGCGAACACGACGTCCGGGTACCGCTCCGACACCGCCTCGAAGACGGGGGCGAACATCCGGCACGGCCCGCACCAGGCAGCCCAGAAGTCGACGAGGACGACGTCACCGTCCTTGACGGTCTTCTCGAACGTGTCGACAGTCAGGTTGACGATGGACATTGCTGCTCCTCAGCGACTATCGGATACCCTCGGGGGTATCAGTCTACGCCGCCAGCGTGGAATCGACGGTGCCCGATCCGCGAAAGCCAGCGGCGCGGGTGACGGACAGCACGCCGAGAGGTCGGTATCCCTTTCGCCGTCTGGTCCGTCGATGAGGCACAAGACCCGCTCAAGGAGGACATCATGAAGAAGAACATCGGTTCGACCGACCGGACAATCCGCACCATCCTGGCGCCGGTGCTGGTCGTGGTCGGTGTGCTCGTCGGCCCCGGGGGCTGGCCCGCCATTGTCTTGTACGCGCTCGCGGCGATCCTGCTGGCGACCGCGGCCGTCAGCACGTGCCCGCTCTACCTGCCGTTCGGGCTGAGCACCCGTCCGCGGAGCGCCGCCGGACGCTAGCCTCGGCCACGTAACCGGCTCGGACCTGCGCCAGCGACTTGTTCCCGAGGTCCCCGGCTTGATCAGGTACGCCCGCACCATCGCGCGGAGCGGCGAGTCGGCCGAGGACCTCGTCCAGGAGACCCTCCTGCGCGCGCTGCAACGCGCGGACACCTTTCGAGGCGAGTCCTCGCTCAGTACCTGGCTGCACCGGATCCTGCACAACCTCGCCGTCGACGGGTTCCGGCAGGACCGCGAGGATGCCACCGGAGACGTCGAGCGCGAGGTGGACGAGCAGTGGCACTACGACACCTACACGGTCGACGCGGCGCTCGTCGTCGAACGAGCCGAGCTGCGGGACGAGCTGCAGGACGCTCTGCTCCGGCTGCCCGTCATCTGCCGGACAGCCGTGGTGCTCCACGATGCGGAGGGGGATGACCGTCGCCGGGATCGCCGACATCCAGTCGATCGGTCTGCCCGCCGCGAAGCAGCGCCTGCGTCGAGGCCGGATGACGCTCGTGAGCGCACTGGCCCAGGGGCCGGAGCGCCGAGCCGGAACGCACCGGGTCCCGCTGCGGTGCTGGGACGCCCGCAGCAGGGTCTCGGACTACCTCGACGGCGAGCTCCCCGTGTCCGATCGGGTGCTCGTGGAGCGTCACCTCGAGGCGTGCCCCACGTGCCTACCGTTGTATGCGGGGCTCGTCGGGGCACGGGACGCCCTCGGAGCCCTGCGTGACGCCGACACCGTCATTCCCTCACCACTGGCCGACCGCATCTCCGAGCTGCTCGCCCGCACCTGATGTCGCTCTGCGCCGATGTCTCGGGTTCACCTGGGCGTGACGGATGTGGCGCCTGGTGACCGGGCCGTCACACGGTGCGATCGTCCGCCGCGGCTGCGTCCAGGTCGGGCGACGCCAGGTGGTCAACAAGACGGGCGAGCGCCGGCAGTGCGGCGCTGACGGTCGCGCGGTCGTCCGGGCCGAGGCGGTCGAGTGCGTTGCCGATGCGATGCTCGTGCGCCCGGCCCCAGTCGTCGAGCTTGAGGTGGCCGGCCGCAGTCAGCGCCACGACGGCCACGCGCCGGTCGGATGCGTCAGGCGCCCGCGTGACGAGCCCGTTCTCGACCAGGACCTGCACCAGTCCGCTGACCGTGTTGGGCGCGAGCCGTAACAGGCTTGCCAGCTCGCCCACCCGGACAGACCCGTGCTCGTCGAGAGCGAGCAGCAGCTCGACCTGCGCCATGGGAAGGGACTCCCAGGGGTAGTCGGTGCGGATGGACGTGCGCAGCGCCCGACGGAGCCGGGTCACGACCTCGGTGAGCGTCTTCGCTTCGACCGACATCGCGGGCGTCGGTGAGGTCCCGGCCGCAGTGCTTGCCATGCGCACATCGTAGCCCTGACAGCATCGGTATGCGACTATGTTTGTCAGCGACATACCTGACCGATCGATGCGATCGCCGACGGAACGAGAACCGATGATGCTGGCTCACCTGCCGAGTCCCGCCCAGGGAGTCTGGCACCTGGGGCCCTTCCCGATCCGTGCCTACGCGCTGTGCATCCTGACCGGGATCGTCGTGGCGACCTGGTGGACCCGGCGCCGATGGGTCGCCCGCGGCGGGGCGGCCGACGACGTGCTCGACGTCGTGATGTGGGCGGTGCCCTTCGGGATCGTCGGCGGCCGGCTCTACCACGTGATCACCGACCCCGAGCTGTACTTCGCTGCAGGGCAGCAGCCCATCCGGGCGCTGTACATCTGGGACGGCGGGCTGGGGATCTGGGGAGCGGTCGCGCTCGGCGCGGTCGGGGCCTGGATCGGCTGCCGGCGCCACGGGATCCGACTCGCCGACTTCGCCGACGTCGTCGCCCCCGGGCTCGTGGTCGCGCAGGCGATCGGCAGGTGGGGCAACTACTTCAACCAGGAGCTCTACGGCGGGCCGACCACGCTGCCGTGGGCGCTGCAGATCGATGCCGCGCACCGGCCGGCAGACACGCCGGGTATCGGGCTCTACCACCCGACGTTCCTGTATGAGTCGATCTGGGACGTCGGCGTGGCCGTGCTCCTGGTGTGGGCCGGGCGCAGGTTCGGGCTGCGCAACGGGCGGCTGTTCGCGCTGTACGTCGCTGCGTACACCGTCGGGCGTGCCTGGATCGAGGCGCTCCGGGTGGACCACGCCAACCACTTCCTCGGCCTGCGGCTCAACGACTGGACCAGCCTGGTCGTCTTCGCGGCGGCCGTGGCGTTCTTCGTCGTTCGGGGTCGGCACCCTGCGGCCGAACCCGTCCCTGCGCCGATTCCCGCAGCCTGACGGAGAACCTCCGAGATGCTGAGTGCGCTGACCAGGGAACGCGCCAGGCCGGCGAGGATCCGCGAGTGGCCCCACGCGTGGTGGCTCGCTGTGGCGACGGTGTGCTTCGGGGCCTTCATGGGTCAGCTCGACGCGAGCATCGTGACCCTGGCCTACCGCCCGCTGCGCAACGAGTTCGGCACCTCGCTGGCCGCCGTGCAGTGGGTCTCCCTGTCCTACCTGCTCGTCCTCGCCGCCCTCCTCATCCCGGTGGGCCGACTGGCCGACGCCCATGGCCGCAAGCTCGTCTACCTCTACGGGTTCGTCCTGTTCTCCGCCGCGTCGGCCGCCTGCGGGCTCGCACCCTCGCTCGGCGCGCTCATCGGGTTCCGCGCGCTCCAGGGCGTCGGCGCCGCGATGCTCCAGGCCAACAGCATCGCGCTCGTCCTGGCCAGCACCCCGCGCCACCGGGTGCGCGCTACCCTCGGGGTCCAAGCCGCGGCTCAGGCGATCGGCCTGGCCCTCGGTCCCACCGTCGGCGGCCTGCTGGTCTCGACGCTCGGGTGGCGGTGGGTGTTCGGCATCAACGTCCCCGTCGGGGTCGTCGCGGCGGTCGCCGGGGTGTACCTCCTGCCCCGCAGCCGATCGCTCAACCCCGCCCGGACGTGGGACCGCTCCGGGGTCGCGCTGCTCGCCGCCGCGACCCCTGCCGGGTTGCTCGGAGTCTCGGCGGCATCCGGCCTGGGGCTACCAGGCGGGGCACCGACCGGCCTCCTCGTCCTGGCTGCGGCGTGCGTCGCCGGCTTCCTCCTGCGCGAGCGGCGCGCCGCAGCCCCGCTCGTCGACCCGACCTTGTTCGGCGACCGCACCGTCAGCGCCGGCCTCGTCGGCGCCCTGTGCGGCTACCTCGTGCTGTTCGGTCCGCTCGTCCTCGTCCCGATCGTCCTGACCGACGCCGGCTCGTCCGCGCTGCACGCCGGGCTCGTCCTGACGGCACTGCCCGCCGGGTTCGCCCTCGCCGCGACTCTCGGTGAACGGATGCTGCCGAGCTCGTGGAGCGACCGCCGCCGCGCCGGCTTCGGGGCGATGCTCGGCGTCGTCGTCCTCGCGGCTCTGGTGGCGGCGCCCCTCACGACCGCGTGGCTCGCCCCCCTGCTGGCAGCGCTCGGTGGGGCCTTGGGCCTGTTCACGCCAGCGAACAACGCTCTGGTGATGCGCGCGGTCCCGAGCCACGTCGCCGGGACCGGTGGAGGCCTTCTCAACATGACCCGCAGCCTGGGCACCGCGCTCGGCGTCGCCGCTGTCACCCTCGCTCTGCACCTTCGACCGGGCGGCACCCACCTGCTCGACGGGCCCCGGACCGCCCTGCTGGTGCTCGCTGCTGCCGCGATCGTCGCGCTGCTCTCGGCGCACCTGCTCCCCTCTGCCCCGGAGCAGCTCGCCGTCTGACGGTCAGAACAGCCCGGGAAAGCTCCGTGCCGCGGTGTAGAGCGCCACGACGACGAGAAGCAGAGTGAACGCCAGGTTCAGCCGGGCCGGTCCGACGCGCGAGACGACACGGCTGCCCAGGAGGCTGCCCACCACGCCCGCGATCGTGAAGCCGCCGATCAGCCACCAGTCCAGCGTGACGCCCTGGCCGAGCCGAAAGAGCAAGGCGCTGACGCTGTTGATGGCGATCACCAGAAGCGAGGTCCCCACGGCGACGGGCATCGACACGCCGAGCGCCAGCACCAGGGCCGGCACGACCGCGAACCCGCCACCGACGCCGAAGAACCCCGTGAGCAGACCCACGGCCGACGCCGTGAGGACCACCATCGCCGCGCGCCGGCAGTCACAGCTGGCGGTGGGTCGGATCGTCAGGATGGGCCGCACAGCCACCGCCGCAGCCACGAAGCCGGCCGAGGCGAGGCGTGCCTGCGCGCGGCGGCGGCGGGTCATCAGGGCAGCCACCGCCAGCATCAGTACCGAGAAGCCAGCCAGCAGGACGTCCTGACGCACGGCCGCCGAGAGCCGGGAGCCGGCGAACGAGCCGGCGACCCCGAGGATGCCGAACACAAGTCCCTGGCCCACGCTGACGCGCGCGGCACGGTGGTGCGGGATCATCCCGATGACGGACGTGACTCCGACGATGAGGAGCGATCCCGTCGTCGCCGCGCGTGAGTCCTGGCCGAAGAGGTAGACCAGTGCCGGGACGGTGAGGATCGAGCCGCCACCCCCGAGGGCGCCGAGACTGAGCCCGATCAGGAGACCGACGGGGATGACGAGCGCGAGCATGTGACGTCCTTCGAGTCCGGGGGGTCAGAGCGCGACGTGCCCGCGTCAGTCCGTCAACACGTGCTCCGAGACAAGGACGAGCCCTGCGGTCGCAGCGTGGTCGCTGAAGGAGTCGTCGACCGCCACCACCTGCTGGTGGTTGTTCGCCACGAGGAAGGAGGCCGCGATCGATGCGCGGTAGCCGCCGGCACAGTGGATCCAGACCTCGCCGGTCGGCAGGTCGCCGAGACTCTCGAGGAGCCTGTGCAGCGGCACGTGCACGGCGCCGTCGATGTGCGACTCGCGCCACTCGCTCACGCGCCGGACGTCGAGGACGGTCACGCGGCGGTGGTGGAGAACTTGGGCGAGGTCGGCGAACGTGGCGCGCTCGAAGTGTCCGAGCGGCCCGTCGGTCCAATCCCGGGGTTCCCCGGTGGCTGCAGCCGACGGAGAGTCGATGCCGATCCGGACGAGCTCGCGCTGGGCCTCGGCGACCTGTTCGGGGCCCTCTCCCAGCAGCGTGACAGGGGTCCCCCACGGGATGAGCCAGCCGAGGTAGGTCGCGAACTGCCCGTCGAGCCCGAAATTGAACGTGCCGGGGACATGACCCACCGCGAACGCCGAGCGGCTGCGCAGATCGACCAGCCACTCCCCGGCGTGCAGGCGACGGAGCAGCTCTGGCTTGTCGGCCTGCAGGGGTGGGCTGAGGTCCGGGCCGGACGGCCCGTGCGAGTTCGCCGGACCCATGTGGACGTAGTACGCCGGATAGGCGTCGAGCCCGGCGATGATCTCCGCGACGTAGTCCTCCTCGCTCCTGGTCAGGGCAGGGTTGCTGAGCCGTTCCGTCCCGATCGTCGATCCGGTCACGCCGGACGTCGTGGCGGTGGCGGAGCAGAAGCTGCCGAACCCGTGCGTGGGCATGACGACCGTGGCGTTGGGCAGCTCGCGAGCGAGCGAGCGAGCCGAGGCGAACTGGTGGTGGGCGAGCGCGTGGGTGTGCTCGGGGCCGAGGAGGTCGGGCCGCCCCGTGGAGCCGAACAGCAACGACCCACCGGAGAAGACGGCGGGCTCATCGCCCTCGAGCACGTAGGACACGTGGGTGAACGTGTGCCCCGGGGTGGCGACCACACGCACCCTCAGCTCGGGGCTGACGTCGACGACATCGCCGCCGCTGATCGGCGTCCGATCAAAGGAGACCACGTCGGCGGCATTGACGAAGTACTGCGCGCCGGTCTGCTGCGCCAGGGCGAAGCCGCCGGTCACGTAGTCGTTGTGGATGTGGGTCTCGAAGACATGCGTGATGCGCACTCCGGCGCCGTCCGCCGCAGCGAGCATGCGGTCGATGTCGCGCTGTGGGTCGACCACGAAGGCGACCCGCCCGTCATGGACGAGGTAGCTGCGGTCGCCGAGCGACGGGGTGTCGATGGCGACGATCGTCGTGGTCATGTCTCGCAGGCCTTTCGAGGAGAGGCGCCTGCTGACGCCTGGTCGATACCCCGTGGGGTATGTTGACCCTACAACCGGGGGCCTCGTCACCGCATTCCGACCTCCGAAGCAACGCCCTTGAGTGCCACGGTTTCGTCTCAGACCCGCTGGAGGAGCATGTCCCCGGTCATCATCACCCCGACGGAGCCTGGGCGCACCCTCGAAGCTGCCGCTGCCGCACTACGCAGCTGGACGCCCCGGCAGCACCTGGCGGCAGCCGTGTTCTCCGTCGCCTTCGCCCTCCTGATCGGCGTCCCCACGGTGCTCATCCCCAACCCGGTCTTCGGCCGGCAGGTACCGGTCCAGGCGTGGAACTACCCCGTCTGGATCGCCTCGTCGATCCTCGGGGGGATGCTCGCCGCGACCTACGTCCGACAGTCTCGCCGTGAGGTCGACGCGACAGCGGCCAACGAACCGGCCGACACGGTCGACGCGCCGAGCAGGTTCGGGATGGTCGGCGGTCTGTTGGCCTGGTTCGCGGTCGGCTGCCCGGTGTGCAACAAGCTCGCCCTGCTGGCCCTCGGATACTCGGGAGCCATCACCTGGTTCGCCCCCGTCCAGCCCTACCTCGCGGCCGCGGCGCTCCTCATGACCGCGGGCGCTCTGCTGGTGCGCCTGCGGGGACAAATCCTGTGCCTCACCCCTCGGGCTCGCGGCAGCCGGCAGCCGGCCTCCCCCATGCCTAGAGGAGCAGCCCGATGACCGCCGGGGTCGTCCTGCACCTGACCGAGGGCGCCGAGGGCAAGCACCGCGCGGTCCTCCGCAACGCGCTGAACCTGATCCCCGAGGTCGCGCCCGGCACACCGATCGAGGTCGTCGTGCACGGGGAGGCGATCGCTCTGGCGCGAGCGGGCCAGGTCACGGCTGACGCCCTGGCGGAAGCGCTGGATGCAGGGATCACGCTCGTCGCGTGCCGCAACTCGTTGCGCTCGCAGGGCCTGACGGACGGCGACCTTGTCGACGGCGCCGTCGTCGTGCCGTCCGGGGTCGGGCACCTCGTCGCGCGGCAGAACCAGGGCTGGGCCTACCTGCGACCCTGAGGCCCGGGTCTGATGGCGTGGTCGAGGTGAGTGCGCGTCGTGGACGCCGTCAAGGCTCCCGCAGCGAGGCCGGGCTGCGCGGAAGACGGATCGTGATCGTCGTCCCGGTCCCCTCGCGCGAGGTCGCCTCGATCGTGCCGCCATGCGCCGTGACGATCTCTCGAGCGACGGCCAGTCCGATCCCCGACCCCGCGACCTGGCGGGCTGATCGGCCCCGCCACAGCCGTTCGAAGACATGGGGCAGCTCGTCCGCGGCGATCCCCGGACCCGAGTCGACGACCTCAAGTACCGCAACGCGGCCCTCGGGTCGCACCAGGACGCTCACCCGGTCGCCCGGTCGGCAGTAGCGGGCGGCGTTGGCCAGCAGGTTGCCCACCGCCTGGTGCAGTCGGTCGGAGTCGGCCCGGACCACGACCGGTCCGTCGAACCGGGTGTCGACGACGAGCCCGGCGGCGCGGAGATCAGACTCCCGCGCTGCCAG
>JABBOW010000162.1 GCA_012927595.1 Cellulomonas sp. | reverse complement strand
GCCCGGCGGACGATATCGCGCCCGTCGATGAGCGCCCGCACGGACGCCCCGCGCACCCCGCCCTGTCCCTGGGCCGCTCCCCCGTCCGCGCCGAGCCGAGCCACGGCGGCATCGAGCGCGGCGCGCCGGTACAGGCCCACGAGTGGCTGGTCGCGCCCGTCGTCGTCGACGAGCACGACACCGTCGCACGCCCGCCGGGACGCGTCGGTCGCGTCGGGGCCCGCGGCGTCGACGAGCAGCGGCACGGCGCCGGCCACCCGCGGGACGTCGCACGCGAGCACGAGCACCCACTCTGGCTCGGCGCCGTCCTGAAGGGCTGCGAGCCCCGCAGCGATCCCCGCGACCGGGCCGCCGTCGGGAGGGGCCTCGAGGGTGCGCGTCACGCCGGACGGCACGGCGAGGGTGGCAGGCCCGACGACGACGACGCGCCGGACATGGGGGCCGTCGACCGCGCCCAGGACGTGCGCGAGCAACCGTCGACCGCCGACCACCACGTCGGGCTTCGAAACTCCGCCGAGCCGTCGCGCTCGCCCCCCGGCCAGCACCAGGGCGTCGTACGACAGCTTCGTCACGCGGTGATCCGGAAGGCCGTCACGATCTCGCCGGCCCGTACCTCGGTCACGTCAGCGGGCACGACCGCGATCCCGTCTGCCGCTGCGAGGCTCGCCACGAGGTGCGATCCCGACCCGCGCGCGGCGGCAGGCCGGGCGACGACGTTCCCGTCGGGGTTGGCGACGAGCTTCACCGGCATGTGCTGCTCACGACCAGCGGGGGAAGACCAGCCCACCTCGACGCGCGCGAGCAGGGTCGGTCGGAGCAGGTCCGGCCCGGTCAGGCCGCGCAGCGCGAGGATCGCGGGACGCACGAACGCCTCGAAGGAGACGAATGCGCTGACCGGGTTGCCGGGGAGAGCGATCACGGGGGTGCCGTCGGCGAGGCGCCCGTAGCCCTGGGGCTTACCGGGCTGCATCGCGACCGACACGAAGAACATGCCGTCCATCGGCGCGAGCACCTCCTTGACGACGTCGTAGGCGCCGACGCTCACGCCGCCCGACGTGACGATGAGGTCCGCGGCGCCGGCGGACTCCAACGCGTCCGCGAGCGCGTGCGCGTCGTCGCGGACGGCGCCGAGGCGATGCACCTGGGCGCCCGCGGCGCGCGCCGCGGCGGCGAGCAGGTAGGAGTTCGAGTCGGGGATCTGCCCTCGTCGGGTCGCCACACCGGGCGTCACGAGCTCCGAGCCTGTCGAGATGACGACCACGACGGGACGGCGGTGCACAAGGACCTCAGGGCGCCCCGCCGCGGCCACGGCAGCCAGCCGGTACGGCGTGAGCTCCTGACCCGCACGGAGCACGACGTCACCTGCCGCGACGTCCTCCGCCACCCGGCGCACGTGACGGCCGGTCTGCGCCGGCGCACGCACCTCGACCTCGTCGATGCCGCCATCCGTGTCCTCGATGGGTACCACGGCGTCGGCCCCGGGCGGAACGGGCGCGCCCGTCATGATCCGCGCAGCAGTCCCGGCACCGATGACAGGCGCCGCGTCCGTGCCGGCTGCGAGGTCGGCCACGACGCGCAGGCGCACGGGCGCATCGCCCGACGCGCTGGCGACGTCCGCCGTCCGCACGGCGTACCCGTCCATCGCCGAGCTGTCGAAGCGCGGCAACGCCTCGTGCGCCGTGACGTCACTGGCGAGGACCAGCCCGGCAGCGTCCTCGAGCGCGAACGTCACGGCGGGTGTCGGCGTGATCTGGGCGAGCACGGCCTCGCGGTGCTCCATGACCGTGCGACTCATCGAACCTCCCCGGTGCGGTAGCCACCCACGCTAACGGCCCAGACCCGATCCGGGGCATCCCGGTCAGATATCCGAGGCATCCGTGTCAGATCTGCCGAGCAGCGCATGTCGCGTGCGGCCAGGTCAGAGCACTGGTTCGGGATGCAGCCGGTCCAGGGTCCCAGCCCTGCGCGATGAGCCCGGTGCCACCTTCGGGCGGCTGCGCGCAGTCACAGATCGCGAACACGCGGAGGTCGACAGGCGTCGCGAGGTCGGGCCCGACGACGATGCCGCGGCCCACGTCGAGCCCCGCGAGCTGTGCGAGGCGCGTCTCGGCAACCGTTCCCGCGGCGAGCACCTCGCCGCCCTCGAGCTGGCCGCCTGCGACCCGCGCGCCGAGTGCGTCCTGCCGAGCGGGACGACGGGGTCGGTGATCGTCGTGGGTCCGGCAACCGTGCCGACGGCTCCCCCGAGTCAGTCGACCGGACGGCCCTTCGGGGTCTCGTCGGAGGGTGTCGTGTCGTGCGGGGTCTCGCCGTGTGCCGCGAGCGCCTCGTCCAGCTCGACCATGATGCGCTGGCACTCCTCGACGTCCCACGGCGTCCCGGACAGCTCGAACTCGAAGAGCACCGGCCGACCGGACCGCGCGGCGACGACTCGGCATGCGCGCTGGTAGTGGACCCCGAAGTTCCGGTTGCCGCTGCCGATGACCCCGACCATCCGCCGCCGGTTGACCGCGGACGCGAGGAAGCGCAGGACCCCCTCGGGCACTGTGTCGTTGCGGTCGTTGCCGGACGTGTACGACGGCGTCAGGAGCACCCACGGCCCGTCGGCCTCGCTCACCCGGTGCGCACGCTCCGCGAGGTTGAAGACGGGTCGCGCGAGGCGCTCGGCGAACGAGCGGACCAGGCCGCTCGACGAGGAGTAGTAGTAGATCGGTGTCTGTCGCATGGCTAGCCCAGCCAACCAGCCCCGGGACCCCGGGGCGAGGACGATGGTCCTCGACTCAGCGCCCAGCGAGCAGGTCCGCGAACGACGTGGGGTTCGCGAAGGGGTCGACGGCGCGGTGCGACGAGCGTGCGGCGACCAGGTCGGCGAGCTCACCCGCAGCGCGCTCGACCCGTGCCGCAAGCGGCGGGACGTCGTCGGGCACCTGCGCGCTGCTCGTCGCGCCGAAGTCCTCGGTCGCGCCGAACACGGACGTCGGCACGACGACCGCGTGCAGGTAGGAGAACAACGGGCGCACCGCGTGCTCCAGCGCGAGCGTGTGCCGAGCGGTCCCCGCGGTCGCGCCGATCAGCACCGGCATGGCGGCCAACGAGCCCGGCTCGAGCACATCGAAGAAGTTCTTGAACAACCCGGAGTAGGAGCCGGAGAAGATCGGCGTCACGGCGATGACGCCGTCGGCCTGCACGACGGTGTCGATCGCCCGCTTCACGTCCGCGGACGCGAAGCCGGTGAGCAGCATGTTCGTCAGGTCGTGGGCGTGCTCGCGCAGCTCGACGACCTGGACGTCCGTGTCGATCCCGCGCTCACGCAGCGACACGGCGGTCGCCTCGGCGAGCCGGTCGGCGAGAAGTCGGGTCGAGGACGGCTGGTGCAGCCCGCCCGCGACGACGGCGATGGTGCGGCGGCTCATCGCGGCACCCTCGCACTCTCGGGCTCCGGGGAGGCACCGGTGACGTCGTCGGGTGCGGCGTCGACCGTGGCGTCCTGAGACCCGCCCGCAGCGGCGACGAGCGAGGCGTGCGTCGGGGCGTCCGGCACGTGCGCCGGCCGACCGATCGCCATCTCCTTGCGCAGCACCGGGACGACCTCGCCGCCGAGGATGTCGAGCTGCTCGAGGACCGTCTTGAGCGGCAGGCCCGCGTGGTCCATGAGGAACAGCTGACGCTGGTAGTCGCCGACGTGGTCGCGCATCGCGGCATACCGGTCGATGACCTCCTGGGGGCTGCCGACCGTGAGCGGGGTCTGGGCGGTGAACTCCTCCATCGTCGGACCGTGGCCGTAGACCGGGGCGTTGTCGAAGTAGGGGCGGAACTCCCGCTTTGCGTCCTGCGAGCTGGCGCGCATGAAGACCTGGCCGCCAAGCCCGACGATGGCCTGGTCGGCCGAGCCGTGGCCGTAGTGCTCGTAGCGGCGACGGTACAGAGCGACCATCTGCTGCGTGTGCTCGATGGGCCAGAAGATGTTGTTGTGGAAGAACCCGTCGCCGTAGTAGGCGGCCTGCTCGGCGATCTCGGGGGTGCGGATCGAGCCGTGCCACACGAACGGCGCGACGCCGTCGAGAGGTCGCGGGGTCGCGGTGAAGGACTGGAGCGGCGTGCGGAACGTGCCCGACCAGTCGACGACCTCCTCGTCCCAGAGCCGGCGCAGCAGCGCGTAGTTCTCGATCGCGAGGTTGACGCCCTGGCGGATGTCCTTGCCGAACCAGGGGTAGACCGGGCCAGTGTTGCCGCGGCCCAGGATGAGGTCGAGGCGACCGTCGGCGAGGTGCTGGAGCATCACGTAGTCCTCGGCGATCTTCACCGGGTCGTTCGTCGTGATGAGCGTCGTGGACGTGGACAGCTGCAGGGTCGTGGTCTTCGCGGCGATCCAGCCGAGCATCGTGGTAGGGGACGAGGGCACGAAAGGCGGGTTGTGGTGCTCGCCGGTCGCGAAGACGTCGAGCCCGACCTCCTCGGCGTGCAGGGCGATCGTCGTCATCGCCTTGATGCGCTCGTTCTCGGTCGGGGTGCGACCCGACACCGGGTCGGTGGTGAGGTCCCCGACGGTGAAGACTCCGAACTGCATGTGTCCGCTCCTGCCATCCGATGTTGTACAACATTCAATCATCCGGACAGCAGAACCTCAACCCCTCGACACGGATCCCCCGTCGGGCACCGCTCGGGGCACCCGGCGGCTACCCGACGAGTGCGCGCAGCCGTGGCAGCACCTCGGTCGCATACAGCTCCAGGAACCGCGGCTGGTCGGGGCCCGGAGCGTGGAACACCAGGTGCCGGAACCCGAGGGCCAGGTACTCCTGCGCGCGCCGCACGTGCTCCTCGGGGTCGGTCGAGACGATCCAGCGGGACGCGACGCGCTCGATCGGCAGCGCGTCGGCCAGCCGCTGCATCTCGATCGGGTCCTCGACGCCCGTCTTCTCCTCCGGGGTCAGCGCGAGCGCGCCCCAGAACCGTGTGTCCGCGAGCGCGCGGTCAGGGTCGTCGTCGAAGGACACCTTCATCTCCATGAGCGTGTCGACGTCGCCCGCGACGCGTCCTGCCTTGTCGAGCCCCTCGGCCAGGGCGGGCACGAGCGTGTCGGCGTACAGCGTGCGCGGCTTGCCCGACGTCGTGATGAAACCGTCCGCCATCCGCCCCGCGAGGCGCGTCGCGGCCGGGCCGGACGCCCCGATGTAGATCGGCACGGGCGTCTCGGGCCGGTCGTAGACCGTCGCGTTCTCTGTGCGGAAGTACGTGCCCTCGAACGTCACGCGGTCCTCGCCCCACAGCTGCTGGATGAGCTGCACCGACTCCTTGAGCCGCGCGAACCGCTCCTTCATGTCGGGCCACTCGATGCCCAGCGGTACCTCGTTGAGCGACTCCCCCGACCCCACGCCGAGCACGATCCGACCGGGGAACATCACTCCGAGCGTCCCGAACGCCTGGGCGACGACTGCCGGGTGGTACCGGAAGCTCGGCGTGAGCACGGACGTCCCGAGGATGATCCGCTCAGTGCGCGCGCCGACGGCCCCGAGCCACGGGATCGCCGCCGGCGAGTGACCGCCGTCGTGCCGCCACGGCTGGAAGTGGTCGGAGATGAACACCGAGTCGAAGCCCGCCTGCTCGGCCAGCACGGCGTAGTCGGCGAGCTGCGCCGGCCCGAACTGCTCCGCAGACGCCTTGTACCCGAACCGGACCTGACCCGTCATCGTGATCTCCCTCGTGCGTCGACGTCTCCTCCATCATCGTCGCCGACGCACGTGAACGGCGTGCGGCGACAGGTCGAGCGGCGCGAGAGACCCGGTGCCGGACGTGGGAGCCGGGCGCGGTCGTCACGTCGACATCGTGGTTGCGCGGTCGCGGGCCCGGCAGTCAGCTGCCGCTGACCGAGACGCAGACGCCCACCGCAAGGAGTGGCGGACCGGACCAGGTCCTGACCGACGACGAGATCGCGCTGCTCGTGCGAGAGCAGCTCGACGTGCGCAGCGTGTGCCTGCTGATCCCGGACGGGACCCGCAGCTGGCCGCTCCCGCTGCTGCTGACCGCCATGCACGGTGCGCTCGGGGCTCTTCTCGGGGGCCGGCAGGCCTTCTGGACCGATCGTCACCCGGACGCCTGGGCGCGACCTGGCCGCCATGGGATCCTCGGGGCATGCCGTCGTACCGCATCACCCTCGGTGTCGGAGCGCTCCGCGCGGGGACCGAGCCGCAGTCTGTCCTGCCCGCCGCCGCCGCAGCAGCGCGCGAGCTGACCACAGTCGAGGCGTGGGACGTGGCCGTCGTACGCGGCGAGCCCCGCATCACCGTCCGCTTCACGGCCGACGACGACGAGGCCGCCGTGCACGTCGGCCGCCACACGAACGCCGTCGTCGAGACGCTTGCGGACCTGCACTCCTCGCAGCTGACCCGCCGGTGGGGCGCCCGCTGGTACCCCCTGCGCTGAGCGCTCCGGCGGCCTGCCTCAGCCCGCGTCGGCCGGCTCGGCGATGTGCCCGAACCGGTGCTTCGTGCGGCTGATCGCCTGCTCCCGCAGGACGGACAGCAGCTCGCGGCGACCGCTCGCCAGGACCGGGCCATCGAGCACCGTCACGTCACCGACCCGGGTCCGGGCTGCCTCGCGCAGACCGGGCGCGGCCCCGACGACCCGGATCCGCCCGTGCACACGACCGGTTGCGACCCGCGCCGCGAATGCCGCGTCGTCCTCGTTCACCACGCGGCTGATCGCCACGGGCACCCGGGCCCGGGCAGCTGCCGCGAGCACCCGGGTCACCTCACGCTCGCGCGCACCTGCGCCGACCCGCACGGTCAGGTGCGGCACCGGGCGGTACCGGAAGATGTTCGCCTCCGCTCGAAGCCTGCTGGGGTCGTGCTCCCGGCCGAGCTCGAGGTCCCAGCACCGCTCGTCGTCGGCCTGCGCCCACGCGACCCAGGCGTCGTCATCGGTCGGGATGTCGGGACCGTCGGACCATGAGCCGAGCTGGGCCACGTAGTTCGGACCACCGGCCTTGGCCCCGGGGCCGACGACGGACGCCTTCCACCCGCCGAACGGCTGCCGGTTGACGATCGCCCCCGTGATGTGGCGGTTCACGTAGGCGTTGCCTACCTCGACCCGGTCGAGCCAGTGGTCGATCTCGTGCTCGTCGAGCGAGTGCAGGCCGCCCGTGAGCCCGAAGGCGACGGCGTTCTGCAGCTCGATGGCCTCGTCGAGCGTCGCGGCCCGCATCACCCCGAGCACGGGTCCGAACACCTCGGTCGTGTGGAAGAACGAACCCGCCGCGACGCCGCTCTTGACCCCGGGCGTCCACAGCCGGCCCTCGTCGTCGAGCCGTCGCGGCTGGACGAGCCACTGCTCACCCGGGTCGAGCGTCGTGAGCGCGCGCAGGAGCTTGCCTGCAGCGGGCTCGGTGAGCGGGCCCATGGTCGTCGACAGGTCGGTGGCGGGCCCGACGGCGAGCGAGGCCACCGCATCGGCGAGCTGGCGGCGCAGGCGGCGGGACGTGCCGGCCGACCCGACGAGGATCAGGAGCGACGCCGCCGAGCACTTCTGCCCTGCGTGGCCGAACGCCGACCGCACGACGTCCGCGACCGCGAGGTCGTGGTCGGCCGAGGGCGTCACGATGATCGCGTTCTTGCCCGACGTCTCGGCGAGCACCTCGAGGTCGGTGCGCCACGATGAGAACAGCCGCGCTGTGTCGAGCGACCCCGTGAGGACGACGCGTGCGACGCCCGGGTGGGTCACGAGGTGCCGGCCGGCGCCGCCCTCGGCAGCGAGCAGAACCTGCAGGAGCTCGCGCGGCACCCCGAGGTCGTCCATGGCGCGGTGGATCGCCCCGACCGCGACCTGCACGCACCGAGGGGTCACGTGGGACGGCTTGACGAGCACCGGCGACCCGGCCACGAGCGCCGACAGGACCGACCCCACGGGAATCGCCACCGGGAAGTTCCACGGCGGCGTCACGACGGTCAGGCCGTGCGGGCGGTAGATCGCCCCGGGCACGCACCCGTCCGCCAGGAGCTCGGCCGCCTCGGCGTAGTACCGAGCGAAGTCGACGGCCTCGCTCACCTCGGGATCGGCCTCGGCGATCGTCTTTCCCGCCTCCTGGACCATCGTCGCGACGAGGTCGCCGCGGGCCTCCTCGAGGTGCACGGCCGCTCGGCGCAGCACCTGGGCGCGCCGCGCGGGCGACGTCTGCGCCCACATCTTCCGGTGCACCTCGGCGCGCGCGACGGCCGCGTCGACGTCGTCGGTCGTCGCCACGGGGGTTCCGGCGGGGACGGCGACCTGGCGCACGAGCACATCGGCAGCCCAGTCGCGTGAGGCGGCGACAGCGGGGTCGGTGTCGGCGGCGTTGACGAACGGATCGCCCGGAACCGGCTCGACGGGTGCGGGATGAGGTCCGCGCCGCGGCGCCGTCGTCGGCTCCTCGCTCCGCCGCACGGAGGCGATGAAGGCTGCGCGCTGCCGGGCGAGCCCGTGGTCCTGGCCGGCTACGTCCGCCGGGGTGAACATCGCGGCGAGGAAGTTCTGCGGGGCGGCGTTCTCCTCGAGCCGCCGGACCAGGTAGGAGATCGCGACGTCGAAGTCCGACCGCGCCACGACGGGCGTGTAGAGCAGGACCGGGCCGACGACGTCCCGCACCGCGCGGGCCTGAGCGGGCGCCATGCCCTGGAGCATCTCGATGTCGAGCGCCTCCGACACACCGCGGTCGTCGGCCAGGAGGTACGCGAGCGCGACATCGAACAGGTTGTGGCTCGCGACGCCGACCCGGACGTCGCGCGTGCGCTCGGGCCGCAGCGCATGGTCGACCAGGCGGACGTAGTTCGCGTCCACGTCAGGCTTGTCCGGGTAGGGCGCCTGCACCCAGCCGTGCAGCTCGGCCTCGATCTGCTCCATCGCGAGGTTCGCCCCCTTGACGAGACGGACCTTGATGCGCGCCCCGCCCAGCGCGCGGCGCCGGGCCGCGATCTCGCTCAGCTCGTCGAGCGCGGACGATGCGTCGGGAAGGTAGGCCTGCAGGACGATCCCGGCCTCGAGCCCCAGCAG
>JABBOW010000117.1 GCA_012927595.1 Cellulomonas sp. | reverse complement strand
TCGACCGCGCCGCACTCGACCTCGTGGCGCGCGCACTCCTCGACGTGGTCGTCGCGCGCGGCGGCTGGGACCTCGAGATCGTGCGGCCGCTGACCTGGGTCCGCCTCGCTGCGGGTCGGCTCCCCTACGACGTCGACGTGCTCGCCGAGGCGCTGTCCCCCCAGTACAGCTCGGACGCCGTCCCCGACCTCGGCCGGATCCTGCCGATCCTGTGAAGTCGGGGCCGTAGGTTGTGAGCATGCTCGCCGCCTACGCCGCCCAGTTCGCGCCCGATGCGTCTCCTGAGTCCCTGCTCGCCGGCCTCGAGGTCGGTGAGCGCCCCGAGCCCGAGGCCCGCGAGGGCTGGACGACCGTCGACGTGCGCGCCGCATCGCTCAACCACCACGACCTGTGGTCGCTGCGCGGCGTCGGGCTGCGGGCCGAACAGCTCCCGATGATCCTCGGCACCGACGCGGCGGGCGTGACGCCTGACGGCCGCGAGGTCGTCGTGCACGCGGTGATCGGCGGCGCCCTCGGTCACGGCGTCAGACCCGCAGAGCCGCGCAGCCTCTTGTCCGAGCGCTACCCCGGCACCCTCGCGGAACGCGTCGCAGTGCCGACCTGGAACCTCGTGGACAAGCCCGCCACGCTGTCGTTCGTCGAGGCGGCGTGCGTCCCGACCGCATGGCTGACGGCGTACCGGATGCTGTTCACGAGCGGCCGGGCGACCCCCGGTCAGCGCGTGCTCGTGCAGGGCGCGGGCGGCGGGGTCTCGACCGCCGCGGTGCTCCTGGGCGCCGCCGCAGGCCTGGAGATGTTCGTGACGAGCCGTGACGAGGCCAAGCGGGACCGCGCGCTCGCCCTGGGCGCAGCGGCCGCCGTCGAGCCCGGTGGGCGCCTGCCTGCCAAGGTCGACGTCGTGCTCGAGACCGTCGGGGCCGCGACGTGGTCCCACTCGGTGCGCTCTGTGCGGCCCGGGGGCACGATCGTCGTGGCGGGCGCGACCACGGGCGACGCGAGCCCGGCCGAGCTGCAGCGCATCTTCTTCCTCGAGATCAGCGTCGTCGGCGCGACCATGGGCTCGAAGGACGACCTCGGGCACCTGCTCGCGCTCATGGGCCGCACCGCGCTCCGCCCGCTCGTCGACGCGACGTTCCACCTCGCCCGCGCGCGCGCCGGCCTTGCGCGGCTCGCCCGCGGCAGCCAGTTCGGCAAGATCGTGCTCGAGGTGTGACCGCGGTGACGGGTCGGTGGGAGCAGGACGTGCTGGGGCCGGACTTCCGCGTCCGCACGCTCCAGCTCGCGCCAGACGACGAGGGCCAGGTCGTCGCGAGCCTCGTTCGGTACGAGCCGCCGAGCCACGAGGCGGCACGCCCCGCGCGCGGCGTGCTCTACGTGCACGGCTGGTCCGACTACTTCTTCCAGACCGAGCTCGCGGAGTACTGGCATGCTCGCGGCGTCGCGTTCTACGCGCTCGACCTGCGCAAGTACGGCCGTAGCCTGCGCGAGCACCAGACTCCCGGCTACATCGAGGACCTCGAGACGTACGACGAGGAGATCGACGCGTCGTTCGCCCAGATGCGCCGCGACCTCGGGCGCCATGCGCACCTGACCTTCATGGGCCACTCCACCGGCGGGCTCATCGGCGTCCTGTGGGCCGACCGTCATCCCGGCGCCGTCCGCGCCCTCGTGCTCAACAGCCCGTGGCTCGAGCTGCAGGGCTCGTCCGTGGCGCGACACGTCTCGGCTCCCGCGATCGCTCAGCTCGCACGCTTCCAGCCCAAGACGGCGATGCCGAACATCGACCCCGGCTACTACGCGCGCACCCTGCGCAAGGCCGACGGCGGCGAGTGGGACTACAACGACCGCTGGCGGCCGAGCCCCGCGTTCCCGGTGCGGGCCGGCTGGTTGCGCGCCGTCATCGCCGGTCACGCCCGCGTCGCCCGCGGGCTCGACATCGTGGCGCCGATCCTCGTGCTCGCGTCGGCCAGCACGCTCATCAGCCCACGCTGGAACGAGGACATGCGCTCGTCCGACGTCGTGCTTGACGTCGAGCTCATCGCGCGCCGCGCCGTGCAGCTCGGGCCGGTCGTGACGGTCGTCCGGATCGCGGGCGGCATGCACGACCTCACGCTCTCGCCCCGGCCTGCGCGCAAGCGGTTCTACGCCGAGATCAGCCGGTGGTCGGTCGCGTACGCGTGATCTGCGCGCTCAGTGCTCGCCGCGCGCGCAGCGCATCGCCGCGACCAGGCCGCCGACCTGGGCCGCGCCGGCGGGCAGGACACCTCCGGACAGCCGTGCGCACGGCACCAGCACCAGCGTGGCGTGAGCCACCGTGCTCACGACGACGGCCGGACGAGCGCTCGAGGCCGCATACCCCGACCCCTCGGTGACCGACGCGATGGCATGCCACGGCAACGACAGCACCTCGTGCGGGGCCCGACCGCCGCGCCACAGCTCCACCCCTGACGCCGACCACGCGAGGGTGAACCGGGTCCCGCCGGCCAGACTCAACCCCCGCTCCCACACCCCTTGGGCGACAAGCTCTCGGCCCAACGACTCGTCCGCCCACACCTCGTGCAGCGTCCACCCCGGCCGCAGCCCCGCGACGACCCGATGACGCGAACGCCCCCGACGCACGAACCACCCGAACACCACACCGATCAGCACGAGCACGCCTGCTGCCATGAGCACCACCAGCAGCGGGTCGACCCGGCCGCGGTCGCGCAGCAGCCGTTGCCACTCGGCGACGACGAGCAGCCCCACCCCGACGACACCCAACGCCGTTGCCAGGACGGCACGCGGCTCGGGCCGCCGACCGGTGGTCACGACTGCGCCTCCGCCGGGCTCACCGACGCGACGACGGCGTCAAAGAGCTCGAGCAGACCCTCACGGAGCTCCAGCAACGGGCTCGAGAAGCTCAGCTGCATCAGGCCGTGCGCGTCGGTCGGATCGAACCAGTAGTCGACCAGGAGAAGCGTGACGTCCGAGCCCCCGATCGACGCATCGCCCTGCCGTCTGCTCACCCGGCGCAGGACCGGGCCGGGCAGGCCGTGCGCGATCTCGATCTCGTCGTCCTGCTGCTGCGAAGCCCGCAGCAGCCGGGCCAGCTCCTCGGCGCCGCGGTCATCCAGGGCCGCACCCGGGACGCGGTACATGGTGAGCGTGGCGGGCACGGGGATCCCGTCGGCCCGCATGAGCGAAACCGCCATGATCCGACCGCCGGCGCGAGCTGCGTCGTCGGCCGCGCGCCCGAGCTGGGACCGCAGATCGCCTCGAAGCGATGCCGGGCTGTCGTCGCGGCCGACCTGCCGCTCGACGAGTGCACTCACTGAGCGACGGCGGGCCGCCTCGTCGCGCAGGTCCACCGTCCCGACGAAGAACACCCCGCCAAGCCGGCACAGCGCGTCGAGCCCGTTCACCGCGTGGCGGACGAGTCGCTGCGCCGCGGGCCCGTCAGCGGCCATCTCGGCGAGCTCGTCCTCCCGCGACGGCCCCTCGCCCACATGCCAGTTCACCCAGTCCGTCGGGAAGTCGATGGTGTACGACGCCACGGTTCCCGGCACGATCAGACCTTTCTTGGTGAGGCTGGAGTCTCGAGGTCGACGAGTTCAGTCGGAGCGTGCCTGCTGCCACCGGCGCGGGCGCCGAGGCGCCTGGCGTCCGCGACGGCTCCCGTGCGGTCTGCCTTCCGCAACGCTCCGATCGGGGCGCTGACCGGTCAGAGCCCGTGGCCGTCACGGCTCCCCGCCGTCCGGACCGACCGACGCGACGATCAGGTCGAAGAGGTCGAGAAGTCCCTCTCGGGCCGTGATGAGGGGGCTGCTGAAAGACAGGAGCACCAGACCGTGCCCGTCCTGCGGGTCGAGCCAGTAGTCGACGAGGAGCATCGGGATCGCCGGCGCGTCGACGTCGTCGGCCGCGGTCCGCACGTACACCCGGCGGAGCACCGGGCCCTCGATCCCCATCGCCAGCTCGAGCTCCTGCCCCGCGACCGGCGCCTCCTCGAGCGCGGCGTGCAGGTGCTCCAGGTCGTCACCGGGGACGCCGGCTCCAGGAACCCGGTACACCGTGACGGTCGCCGTCAACGGGATGCCCGCTGCCCGCATCAACGACACGGCCATCAGGCGTCCACCCGCCGCGGCCGCGTCGCGGGAGGGCGCGTCCAGACGCGACCGGAGCTGCGCGCGGACGGTCGCGAGCTTGTCCTGCGGGCCGACCTCCTGGGTGACCAGGCGCGCGACCGAACGCCGCCGTGCGTCATCGTCACGCAGATCGATGACCCACCACGAAGCAGGAAGCATGATCCCGAGCGAGTCGACCTTCGGACGCCGCACTCCCGACGGTGCGCTCACGGGGCGACCGGGTGGAGCGCGACCGAGGTCGCGGCCGTGGCGCCGCCGCAGAGCACGCTGTAGTAGCCGCTCTCCGCTCCCACGAAGCAGTCGGCCACCGTCGCGTCGGGGAGGGTGAGCTCGTTCTTCATGAACTCGCCGCTCTCGGTGGGTATCAACGGCACTGACGAGTTGAACCGGACGCCGTACGACTCCTCCAGCGCGGCTGCAACCCGGTGCCATGCGTCGACTTCTTGACCGGAGTACGCCAGGTGGTCCTGGGTGGCTTGGCGCTGCCCGGACGTCATGAGCAGCGCTGCGACCGTGACCGAGACGAAGGCCACTCCCAGCGTCCAGGCGATCGCACGCCACGGCATCTGCTTCTCGGCGCCCGTGCTCCAGATGAAGCGGAGGACCACCACGACGAACGCCACCATCGCGAGGCAGACCAGCGTCAGCGCGACGAGCGTGACCGGGCTGTTGGAGTACGGCGCGGGCTCCGGCGGCAGGTCAGGCAGGGGAACGAGCGCGGACCACCTCGGACTCATGACGCCTCGTCGGGCTCGATCTGCAAGGAGCCGACCATCAGCTCGCTCTCGCCGCGCAAGGCATCGAGAACGTCGGGGAACGATGTTCGGAAGTGCATCTGCACGGTGTCAAGGTATCCGTTCGGGAAAACCGTCCACGCCACCCCGCAGACGACCCGACGACTCGTCCGTGACGCGGTGATCTCGGTCTCCACGACTGCCGGGCCGACCGGCAGATCCACCCGCTCGACCGTCCGGTCGAGCACCTTCACCCCGCGACGCCTCGCCGGTCGGCGCAGCTCGTCGGCGTACTCGTCGACCGTCGGCATCTCGGTGTCACCGCGCACCGACCCCGCAACCATGACTGCCATCGGCATCCCGGGGTCGGCCTGCGGAACCCAGACCGCGGCACCGACGAGGCCGTCGACCCGGTCGATCTCCCGGTCGTAGTCGCGGATCGCCTCGGCGACGCACGTGCGGCCCAGATCCGATGCGGCGACCTCGGCTGCCACCTCGGACGCCTGGCTCGTACCCAGGGACGGGGTCCACGTGCCCCACGTCGGGGTGGTCCCGTAGACGAACCGACCGATCCGGCGACTCACCGGTCGAGCCTCAAGGCGTCCGGCTCGGGAGCGAAGAACCCGCTCACCCACGCGTACTCGTTGGTGATGACCTTGCCCGACACGGCGCCCGAGTACACGCCGTTCGCGATCGCCCCGCTCTCCACGATGCCGGCCACGCCCAGCACCTTCGGGACGAGGGTCGAGTTCTTGGCCAGACGGCTCGCGTTGCTCAGAGCAGCCACGTCAAGGACGAGATCCTGACTGCCCATCCGAGCAGCGACGCGCTGGAGGAACGGCAGCTCCTTGATCTCCGCGTTCAGAGCGCGCGAGCTCGCGCGCCACCCTGCACCGACCTGGACCGCGACGGCCGGCTTGAGCCGTGCAGGGATGAGGAGCGCCGGCTCGCTGCGGATGAGCGCGCTCCCCGATCGCGCTGCCCGGGCCGAGGCACGGTAGGCGGCGACGCCCCGCATCGACGCCTGGCTCGCTCTGGCCGAGGACGCCAGTGCCCTGCCGATCCCGAAGCTTGCGAGAGCGGCGACGTCGAGGATGACGGTCATCACCGAACCTTCGCCGTTGACGGCGAGGAGGACGTCGGCGATCAGCGCGACGATGCCGGTCACGAGCGAGATGGCGACGAGGATCTGACCGAGGATGGGGACCCACCCGAGGAAGAGACTTGCGATGCCCGTCACGGCGGAGATGATGCCGGCGACGTTCGAGACCCAGCTGGAGACCTTGGATCCCCAGTTCTCCCACCATCCGTCGTTGAGCCCGTCACCGGACGTGGCGCCGTCGATCGACTCGATCGCCGCCTGTGCCGCACGGTCGCGCAGCTCGATCGCCTGCGCAAGACCGTCGCGGGCGCGAGCCAGGGTCGCCTCGGCCGTGTCGCGGCTCGATCGAGCCTGGGTGAGCTGCCTCTGGTACGAGGACGCCTCTTCGCTCGTTGCCTCGTCGAGTGCACGCAGTGCACGCGTGATCTGGCTCGTGCTGTGGTCGACGGCGATCTGCGCGGACTGCGCGGTGGTCAAGACCGAGATCGACTCCTGCTGTGCCCGTTCCAGCTGGCTGGCATAGGTCAACAGCGCGGACCCGACGACGGCATATCGATCGCGTGCCGTCGTGATCTGCCCGGCGACCTTGTCTGCGGTCTCGCGGATGGCGTCGACCGCGTCCGACGTCGTGGTGCCGACATCGGCGATCGCCGTGAGGCTCGCTGCAGACGACGCGATGGTGTCCGCGACGCTCTTGTACCGTTCGCCTGCCGTGCGCACCGCGGTCGGGTCGCCCGGCACGGGGTCGCTCGCGGCGAGCGGGAACCACGAGTACGGGCGGGTCACCGTTCACCACGCAGGGCTGCGGCAAAGTCCGTGTCCAGGCTCTCGAAGCCGTCACCGACGCCGGTGCACGCCGTCGCAAGCCCGCCGATCGACTCCACCATCGCCGCCCGGCGGTCGTCCCAGCCGCGCGCGAACTCGACGACGCAGGACGCGAGCCCGGCATGCCCGACGGCATCGGCGACGCCGCCGCTGTTCGCGTTGGCGTCGTTGAACTCCTGCGCCACCACGCGCAAGGACGCCCCCGCGTCGCGCAGCGCCACGGTGTCGAGCTTCAGCCGGTCGGCCATCCGTCATCCCCTGGTGCTCGTGCGGACGCCGTGAAGCCCGCGGTCGAGGACCGCGGGCGCCACGGGTGTGGTCGAGATCAGCCGCGCAGGCCCGAGGCGAGCTGGGTGTCCGCGTCCTCGAGGGTCGTGGCGGCGGTGCGCAGGTACTGGCCGAGGTTCGTCAGTGCGGCGACGGTGTCCGTGGCACCCTGCGTGAACTGGCGGTAGGACTCACCGAACGCGACCGACGCCTGGTCGGTGACGAAGCCCGACGAGATGAGGGACTCGATGAAGCCCTTGAGCTCGTTGAGCTTCGTCGTGATCTCGTCCTGACCCGTGGTCAGTCGCGTCGCCGCGTCACGCATCTCCTGGTAGGCAACGTTCAAGTTCGCCATGCGATCCTCCGTGTGTCGAGTCCAACCCCCGCAAGCCGTGCGCCGCTTCGCAAGGTGACGGGGCCTCCCGCCGCAGCGACCCTAGCGGGCCCGCGGGACCGATATGCGATGTTCACAGGGTTCATTCGTCTGCCACACCCGAATGCTCGCCCTGGTCAGTGACTCAGCCCGCGACCGGTACCTGAACACGCCGGGTCTTCCCCGACTCGACCACGACCCCGCGGCCCGGCGGGAACTCCGCTCGCGCCATCCGCGGGAAGGGCGTGCGGAACAGCGCGTCGCCGTCGAGATGGTCCGGCTGAAGCACCAGGCCGCGCCGACCGTTGCGCACCTCGGACACGAGCGGCCAGGCCGAGCCCCAGGTGCTCGTCTCGGACTCGGCAAGCACGAAGTGGTCGGCGCGACGTGCCGCCTTGACGGCCTCGGTGAGCGCCTGCTCGGCCGGGCCGCCGAGGAAGTCGGTGATCGACTCGATCACGAGGACGATGCCCATGCCGCTCACGGGCGACTCCGTGAGGTCCGGCACGAGCGAGCGCGCCAGCGCCGTGACCTCGTCCACCGTCACCGCGACGTCGGTCCAGATCCCCGCGCCGTGGACGGGCGAGCGCCGGTTGCCGACGTAGTAGAGCCGTCCGTCGGGAGAGAACGTCCGCAGGGCCGCCGACAGCGAGCCGAGCACCGTCGTGCGTCCGCTGCCCGGCAGCCCGGCGAGCAGGAACGTGCCATGCGGCTCAAACCCGATCGGTGCGAGCGTGTCGTCGGCGACGCCGAGCACCGGCATGCCGCCGACGCTCCCGGGCAAGGACGTACGTTCGATGAACGACGACAACCGGCGGACGGGGGGCGCGTCCCGAACGCCCGCCGCACGCAGCCGGGCGGCGAGCCGTTCGAGGTGCTGCGCCTGCTCCGCGGGGTTCGTCGAACCACCCAGGACCGCGACCTGCAGCTCCTCCGTCGTGCCGCCGAGCACCCCGCGACCGGGCGCGGACTGCGGGCCGAGCACGTCCTTGGGGACGTCCAGCACGCCATAGGCGTTCTCGTCGGCCTGTCGCAGCACGAGGCGCCGCTGGACGCTTCCGGCGAGAGAAGTCGGCAGCGCGCCGGGTCGCTCGGCTGACATGGCGACATGCACGCCGAGCGGGCGGCCCTCGGCGACGACCCGCTGGAACGCGCCGAACATCGCCGCGCGGCCGACCTCTGACTCGTAGGCGTCCCGGAACGCGCTGAGCCCGTCGAGCAGGAGCAGGATGCGCGGCTCGTCGGACCGACCGGTCAGCTGCCGGTACTCCCCGATCGTGCCGGCACGTGCCTGGGCGTAGCGCGCCGAGCGCTCCTCGAGCGTCTCGCGAAGCTGACGCAGCAGTCGCGCGACGCGCTCGTGGTCGCTGCCGTCGATGATCGAGCCGACGTGCGGCAGGCACTCGAGCATCGCGAGCCCGCCGGCGCCGAAGTCGAGGCCGTAGACGTGCACCGGCCCGCCTTCAGCGGCCGGATCACCGTCGGCCGCCAGACCGGCGTCGGCCGCGAGCGTGCGCAGGGTCGTGGACTTGCCGGAGCCACCCGTGCCGAACACGACGATGCTCCCGTCGTCGGGTCGGTAGTGCAGCGTCCGGTGCTCCTGGTGCGCGGGCACGTCGACGACGCCGAGCACGAGCTGCGCGTCGGTCTGCGCGCCGAGCGTCGCCACGTCGTACACCGCGGCCAGCTCGGGGAGCCACGGCCGCCGGGGCGCGGGCACGCCGGCGAGCCGGGCGGCCGTCGCGATCGACAGCACGG
>JABBOW010000036.1 GCA_012927595.1 Cellulomonas sp. | reverse complement strand
CCGCTCATGCCCGCACCATGCGCGTCGAGGGCGTCGAGCAGCCGCACGGCAGCGCTCTGCCCGACGAGGCCCGCCGCGAGTGCGCGCTGCGTCGCGGCCCGTGCGAGCACCCGGTAGGCGGGTGCAACGTCGATCGCGCCGGTACGCGCGCCGAGCTCGTCGAGCACCGCAGCGTGATCCCGCACCGTGTCGGCGTCCCCACGGCGGACCGGACCGGACAGGGCCATGATCGCCCCGACGGACGTCGAGGCTGCGCGCAGCGCACCGTCGAGCGCGGCCGAGAGCAGCGGTCCGAGCACGCGGCCCGAGTCCTCGATCCCCGCAGCCGCGAGCGCTTGCCCGGCCTGCGCCACGAGCACGACGAGGTGGTTCGCGCCGTGCGCGAGGGCCGCGTGGTAGAGCGGGCGGTCCTCCTCCGCGACGACGACGGGCTCCCCGCCGATCTCAACCACGAGCGCCTGCCCGATGGGGAGCACCGGGCCCGGTCCGGTCACCGCGAACGCACTGCCCACGAGCCGGCTGAGGTCGAGCGAGGTACCGGTGAACGTCATGGCGGGGTGCAGCGCGAGCGGGATGACCCCGGCAGCGCGCGCGGGGTCGAGCACGCGGACGCCGTACCGCCCCGACGTGTGCACGACGATCTGGCCGGCCTGCCAGGCACCCACGCCGGCGAGGCCTTGGACGAGCGGTGCAAGCGCGTCGTCGGGCACGGAGAGAAGCACGAGCTCGGAGCGCCGGACGACCTCTGCGACCTCGAGGATCGGGACCCCGGGGAGCATCGTCTCGGCGCGCCCCCGCGACTCCTCGGAGACCGCGCTGACCGCGACCACCGGGTGCCCCGCGGCCCGCAGCGCGCTACCGATCACGGCACCGACCCGGCCTGCACCCACGACGCCGACGCCGAGGCGCCCCGGACGCCCCGCCGGACCTTCGTACGTCACGAAGCCTCCGGTCGACGCATCCACTGCTCCGGACCGGCGCCCGCGCGAGCAGTGCGGGCCCGCTCGGTCTGCTCGTCGAGCAGCGCCGCGGCGACGTCCTGGTCGAGGTGCTCGACCATCGGGTGCACCGGACCGGCGGTCGAGTGCACGTCGATCGACGCGACCCGCAGCGTGCGCTGGATCGGGCCCTGCTTGAGCGCGAGCGACTGCGTGCGCTCGTGCGGCACGACGACGAGGTGGCGAACGATGCGCCCATAGCGCACGAACAGCGCGCGGTCGGTGACGAGAAAGCCGCGGCGACGCCAGCCCACGAGGTCCAGCAGGCGCGCACGACGCGGCACCGAGGTGAAGCCGCCCGCCTCGCCCGAACCGGCCAGCGCCGCGGCCAGCAGCGCGCGCGGGTCGTCGACCTGCAGATCCGGCAGCACGAGCCACAGGGCGAGCAGGGCCTCCTCGCGCGTACCCACCGGCAGCAGCACGTTCTCGGTCTGCTGGTTCTTCTCGCCGCCGTATCCCGCGACGTTCATCTCGACGCGCCACCAGTCAGGACCTCGCCACAACGGGCCCTGCGTGAACCGCAGCGCCTGCACCCGGCCCGGTGGGACGGTCTGGGCGCGCGCCTCGGTCAGCCCGTGCCGCAGCCGGATGCCGTCCGGGGAGATCGCGGCCCGGAAGTTCGCGCCCTGGTTGACGCGCGTCCACATCGCCCCGCCGACACCGAGCAACGCGGGCACGAGCGTGAAGACCGGGGCGATCTGGCGGGTCGCCACGACGCTCGCCACGATCACGACGGCGAACACGACGAACCAGCCCGTCGTCGACGATCTGAGGGTGGACGCCAGCATGCGCGGCATCGGCACCTCGAACACGGGCTGCTCAGGCGCGCGAGCCGCCGGAGCCTCGTCCGGTCGCACGCGGATCCCGGCCGCTCGCGCGAGCAGCTCGGCCCGCAACGCCTCGGCATCCGACTCCCTGAGGAACGCGAGGGAGACGGCCGACCCGGTACCGCCCGCGACCTCGAGCCGGAGCTCGGCAAGACCCGTGAGCCGGGCGAGCAGCGGCTGGACGATGTCGACCGCCTGCAGCCGGTCGAGGCGCGCTTGGCGCTGCTGACGGAACAGCACGCCGGTGTGCAGGTGCACGGCCTCGTCGTCGACGACGAACTTCGTCACGCGCCACGCGATGGTCGCGTAGGCGAACCCGACGGCCGCGATCGCCAGGACGACAGCGACGACGTAGCGCCACCGGCCGTCCTGCATCAGCTCGCCGATGTTCCGAATGTTGTCGGTCATGTTGTAGGCCACGATCGCGAGCAGCGCGATGAGTGCCTTCCACCCCTTGAGCGCCGGGGTGATGGGGTGCATACGGCGCCACGCGACCTCCGGGGCGCGGGGATCGGTCGCCGACGCCGGGACTCCCGGCACGGGGGTGCTCACAGCCCCGCCAACCTCGCCTCGCCACGTGACGCGAGCCGGTCGCGCAGCCGGGCTGCCTCCTGCGGCGGGAGCCCGCCGATCGTCGCGTTCGTGCCGACGGCGGCGGTGTGCAGCTGCACCGAGGCGATCCCGAACTGACGAGCGAGGGGTCCGGCGGTCACGTCCACGTACTGCATGCGGCCGTACGGCACGACGACGAGGGACCGGAACAGAATCCCCTTGCGGATCAGCAGGTCGTCGACGCGCTCCGCATACGCGATGGCACGGACCTGGCGGGTGATGAGCAGAGCCGCCCACAGCCCCAGCGCCGCGACGACCGCCGCAGGCGCCCACGCCCACGCCGCACCGACGAGCAGCGCGAACGGCACGGTGACCGCGAACCCGACGACGACCACGATGGCCGTCACCGTGAGCCGCGCGTGCGCGAGCCGGAACGAGACCGGGGTCCAGGTCACGTCGTCCGGGTCGAACGGTCCGGAAGCTGTCGTCATGGGGTCATCCTTTCACCGCAGACGTGCAGGCGAGGCCGGGTCGACTCCCGTGACGCTCAACCCGCGGCGGGGTCGGGCGACGGGGCGCGGGAGTGGTTGCCGGTGTCCGCCGCGCCGTCCTCGGGCGGGGGGATCCGGCAGAACCACTCCACCACGAGACCGACCGCGGCCATGACCAGCGCCCCGACGACGGCGACGCCCGCGGCGGCCGCCCGCGCCCGCTGCGACGCGACGTCAAGGTCGCCGAGCACCGCGAGGACCTGGGCTCCGTACCACCCGGCCAGGACAGCGCCCGTGTAGCAGCTCGACTTCGCGAGGACAGCCGTGCGGGCCGCCCGGATCGGGTCCAGGTCCGGCTTGTTGCCCTTCAGGTACTGCCGGACGGACCACCCCATCGCGAGCACGATCGCAGCGATGACCACCTCGACCGCCACGACGAGCCACGGGACAGTCGCCGGCACCACGCCTCGGCTCGCGAGCGCCCGGAACACCAGCCAGCCGGCGAGCGTGACCAGGACGGCGACGATCCCGAGGGTCTGGACGCGGGTGCGGTGCATCACGTGGGCCAGCTCCCCGGGGGGCCGTCGCTCGTGTTACGCACAGGTGCCCAGGCGAGCGGCACGGGGCCGTCGGTCGTCGCGGGGGCGTCGGGAGCGGCTGCGTGGGTCGGTCGGGACACGGGGTCGGGTTCGGGCGCCGTGGTCGGACCGGGCGCCGTGGTCGGACCGGGCGCCATGACGGGACCGGGCGCCGTGACGGGTCCGCGCACCGTGACGGGACCGGGAGCCGGCGAGTCAGCGGCATCGGGAGCGGGTGCTGGCGCAGGCTCGGGAAGCGGCGCCGGTTCCGGCAGCACGGGAGCCGTCAGCCAGTCGAGCGCGAGCCAGCGGATCCCGGCACGGTCCGGAGCCGTCGCCGCGAGCAGCGCGACGGGCCCGCCGCCGAGGCCGGGCAGGACGGCGTCCGGTGCAACCTGCGCCCACGGCTCGAGCACGAACGCACGCTGGTGCGCGCGCGGGTGCGGCAGCTCGAGGTCGTCCGTCACAGCGAGCGTCGAGCCGTACACGACGAGGTCGATGTCGAGCGTGCGCGGACCCCAGTGCTCGAGTCGCTCCCGCCCGTGCCGCTGCTCGATCGCCTGGGTCACCCGCAGAAGGTCCCGCGCCGACAGCGTGGTGCGGGCGAGGACGACCGCGTTGAAGTAGTCGGGCTGCTCGGGCCCTCCCACGGGTGCCGACCGGGCGAGTGGCGAGACGTCCACGACCGTCAGGCCCCGTACGCGCGCGAGGTCCGAGACCGCGTCGCGAAGAGTCTGCTGCGCGGCACCGAGGTTCGCGCCGATGGCCAGCACGACGTCGACGGGCTCGGCGGGAGCTGCGTCGAGGGCGTCGCTCACGAGCTCGCCGACGACCGGCTCCACAGGTGCGAACGGGACCGACACGGCGACATCGCTCGAGAAGGTGCGCACCGGGCCGGTCGCGTCCCCGACCGGTATCGGGACCTGTGGAAACACGGCGGTCACGGCGCGGACGGGCACAGGAGCAGGCACGGCCGCCGACCCGACCGGCGGGCGCCACGGCTCAGCCGCGGGCAGACGGTGACGGTCACGGTGGATCGCCACGACGACGTCCGCGAACGGGACGGTGATCGGCGCCTGCGGCTTGTGCACCTCGACGTCGACAGCGACCGCCTGCCCGTAGGCGAGCACGGTCGCCGCGATGCGCTCCGCGACGGTCTCGATGAGGTCCGCCGGCTCACCCGACAGGACCGCCGCGACACGTTCCGCGAGCTCGCCGTAGTTGATCGTGTGGGCCAGGTCGTCGCTCGCGGCGGCGCGACGCGTGTCGAGATGCACGACGACGTCGGCCACGAAGGTCTGACCGTCCCGCCGCTCGTGCGCGAACACCCCGTGGTAGCCCGTCGCGGCGATGCCGACGAGCCGGATCTGGTCGAGCGGCCGCTCCGGCTGCATGCTCACTACGCCCTCCTGGGGTCTGCCGACGGCTCCGTCGACAGGTCGATCGATGCTGCCCGCCAGGCCGCGGCGACTCGCACCGCGTCGGCCGAGCCCTTGACGTCGTGCACCCGCACGCACCATGCGCCGGCCGCTGCGGCGAGCGCGCTGATCGCCGCCGTCGCGCCGTCCCGTGCCAACGGTGGTGCCGGCTCGCCGTCGGGGTGCGCCAGCAGGTGTCCGAGGAACCGTTTGCGCGACGCACCGACGAGCACCGGGAAGCCGTCCGCAACGAGCTCGGGCAGACGGGCCAACAACGGCCAGTTGCTCGCACCGGGCTTCGCGAACCCGAGACCCGGGTCAAGGACCACCTGGTCGTCGTGCACGCCCGCCGCACGCAACGCGGCGACCCGCGCGGCGAGCTCGCGGCGGACGTCCGTCACGACGTCTGCGTAGTCGTCGAACGTGTCCATGACGTCCGCGTGACCACGCCAGTGCATCGCGACGTACACGGCACCGGTTTGCGCCACGACCTCGTGCATCGCGTCGTCGGCCAGTCCGCCCGAGACGTCGTTGATGATCGCCGCGCCGTGCGCGACCGCCTCGCGGGCCACCCGGGCGCGGGTCGTGTCGACGCTCACCGTGGCACCGCCCGCCACGAGCGCGTCGATGACCGGGAGCACCCGGACGAGCTCGGCATCCACGGGGACGCGGCGTGCGCCCGGGCGGGTCGACTCGCCGCCGACGTCCAGGAGGTCGGCACCGTCGTCGATCAGCGCAAGCCCGTGCGCGATGGCGGCGGCTGGCGTGAACCACCGGCCACCGTCCGAGAACGAGTCCGGGGTCACGTTGATGACGCCCATGACCAGCGTGCGGCCCAGGCCGGCGAGGGCGTCGGGCAGGGGTGCGGGTCGCGCTCCGGTGCTCACGGGTGCGAGCCTAGGCCCGCACGTCAGCGGCCGAGCACGAGGGCCATCGCCTCGGCACGCGTCGCGGGGTCGCGCATCTGGCCGCGCACGGCCGACGTCAGGGTGCGCGAACCGGGCTTGTGCACGCCGCGCATCGACATGCACAGGTGCTCGCACTCGATGACGACGATGACGCCGCGCGGTCGGAGGTGATCGACCAGGGCGTCCGCGACCTGGCTCGTGAGCCGCTCCTGCACCTGGGGGCGCTTGGCGAAGACGTCGACGAGCCGAGCGAGCTTGCTCAGACCCGTGATGCGGCCATCCTCGCCCGGGATGTACCCGACGTGCGCGACACCGTGGAACGGCACGAGGTGGTGCTCGCACGTCGAGTACAGCTCGATGTCTTTGACGAGGATCATCTCGTCGTGGCCGAGGTCGAACGTCGTGGTCAGGACGTCCTCGGGCCCCTGGCGCAGGCCCGCGAAGGTCTCCGCGAAGGCGCGCGCGACCCGGGCAGGTGTGTCCCGCAGACCCTCGCGGTCCGGGTCCTCACCGACGCCGAAGAGCAGCTCGCGGACGGCCGCCTCGACGCGAGGCGCGTCGTAGTCACCGATCAGTGCGCGGTCCCGGTCAGGCACGGGTCAGCCCTTCTCGTCCAGCTCGGGAACAACTTCGATGTGACCGTTCTGCGAGACCGTGGCAGCGATGTCGGCGAGCTCGGTCGGCGTCATGACGGGCGGACGCGACGAGACGGCTCGCTCCACGCTCGAGAGCCACACCTCGCGCGGCGGGCGCTTGACGACCGGCGCGAAGATCTCGACGAGCTCCGACTGGTTCAGCGTCTCCCGCTCGAGGAGCTCGAGCACGAGGCGGTCCAGGACGTCGCGGTACTCGACCAGGATCGACCAAGCCTCGTCGTGCGCTGCGTCCACGAGCCGGCGCACCTCGATGTCGACGGACGTCGCGACGGACTCGGAGTAGTCGCGGCCGTGGCCCATGTCGCGGCCCATGAAGACCTCGCCCGAGTCCTGGCCGAGCTTCACAGAGCCGATGACCTCGCTCATGCCGTACTGCGTGACCATCTTGCGGGCGGTCTCGGTGGCCTTCTCGATGTCGTTGCTGGCACCCGTCGTCGGGTCGTGGAACACGAGCTCCTCGGCGACGCGACCACCCATGGCGTACGCGAGCTGGTCGAGCAGCTCGTTGCGCGTCGTGGAGTACTTGTCCTCGGTCGGCATGACCATCGTGTAGCCGAGGGCCCGACCGCGGGGCAGGATCGTGACCTTGGTGACCGGGTCGGTGTACCGCAGGGCGGTCGCGACGAGCGCGTGACCGCCCTCGTGGTACGCCGTGATCTTCTGCTCGGAGACCTTCATGATGCGTGTGCGCTTCTGAGGTCCGGCGATGACGCGGTCGATGGCCTCATCGAGCTCGTGGTCACCGATCGTCGTGCCACCGGTGCGGGCCGTCAGCAGCGCGGCCTCGTTGAGCACGTTCGCCAGGTCGGCGCCGGTGAAGCCGGGGGTGCGGCGTGCGACGGCGGTGAGGTCGACGTGCGGGGCCATGGGTTTGCCCTGGGCGTGCACCGAGAGGATGCGCGCACGGCCCTTGAGGTCAGGTGCGTCGACGGCGATCTGCCGGTCGAAGCGGCCGGGCCGCAGGAGCGCCGGGTCGAGGATGTCGGGTCGGTTCGTGGCCGCGATGAGGATCACGTTGGCCTTGACGTCGAACCCGTCCATCTCGACGAGCATCTGGTTGAGCGTCTGCTCGCGCTCGTCATGCCCGCCGCCCATGCCCGCACCGCGGTGGCGACCGACGGCGTCGATCTCATCGATGAAGATGATCGACGGAGCGTTCTGCTTTGCCTGGTCGAACAGGTCGCGGACACGGCTCGCGCCGACGCCGACGAACATCTCGACGAAGTCCGAGCCGGAGATCGAGTAGAACGGCACGCCGGCTTCGCCCGCGACCGCTCTGGCCAGCAAAGTCTTGCCGGTCCCGGGCGCGCCGTAGAGCAGCACACCCTTGGGGATCTTGGCGCCGACCGCGAGGAACTTGGCGGGCTCGGCGAGGAAGTCCTTGATCTCCTCGAGCTCCTCGACCGCCTCGTCGACGCCCGCGACGTCCGCGAACGTGACCTGCGGCGACTCCTTGTTGACGAGCTTGGCACGCGACTTGCCGAAGCTCATGACCCGCGAGCCACCGCCCTGAGCGTTCGACATCAGGAACCAGAAGAGGCCCAGCAGAAGGATCATCGGCAGGATGAGGGTCAGCAGGCCGCCCCACCAGGACTGCTGCGGGACGTCGGAGTTGTAGCCGCCCGACGGGTCGGCCTTCGTGATCGCCTGGATGACGGTGTCGCCCTGCGGCACCACGTAGTAGAACTGGACGACCTTACCGAGGTTCTTTCCGGCGGACGTGAAATCCTCCGTGAGCGTCAGGTCGACGCGCTGCTGGCCTTCCGTGACCACGGCCTGCGCGACCTTCCCCTGCGCGAGCAGCTTCAGACCGTCCGACGTGTCGATGCGCTGGACACCCGTACCGGAGAGTGCGCTCACGCCGATCCAGACAAGGACGACGGCGAGCGCAATCCATACGGCAGGGCCGCGAGTGAGTCGCTTGAGAGTCATGGGCGGGGGACGTGCCCCTTCATCCCTCCGGTCGCTGAACTGGTCGAATCGAAGTTACACGCTGAGTGTGTGAACACCCCTGCCTGTTCGCCCAGGGCAGGAAACGCAGCCCTCAGGCGCCGTAGACGTGCGGGGCCAGCGTCCCGACGAACGGGAGGTTCCGGTACTTCTCGTCGAAGTCCAGGCCATAGCCGACCACGAACTCGTTGGGGATCTCGAATCCGACGTACTTGACGTCGACGGCGACCTTGGCGGCGTCCGGCTTGCGCAGCATGGTCGCGATCTCGACGCTCTCCGGCCCGCGGCTGCGCAGGTTGGCCAGCAACCACGACAAGGTCAGGCCCGAGTCGATGATGTCTTCGACGATGAGGACGTGGCGGCCCGTGAGGTCGGTGTCCAGGTCCTTGAGAATGCGCACGACGCCCGAGGACTTGGTGCCCGAGCCGTACGACGACACAGCCATCCAGTCCATCTGCACGGACGAGTGGAGCCGGCGCACAAGGTCTGCCATGACCATCACCGCGCCCTTGAGCACGCCGACGACCAGCAGCTCCTTGCCCACGTAGTCGGCGTCGATCTGCGCCGCCATCTCGTCGAGGCGCGCACCGAGCTGCTCCTCGGTCAGGAGGACGCGCTCGAGGTCGCTGCCCATGTCCACAGGGTCCACCGTGACGACTCTCTTCACTGGTCGGGTTGAAGCATCAGCCTGCCACACGCGCGGACGGCCCGGAGCCCGGGCAGGTCGAGCTGGCCCTGTCCGTGCCAGTCCGTCAGCAGTGCGTCGAGGGCGAGGACGTGCGTGCGGTGCACGGATCCGGCGGGCGCTCCGGCGCGGATCGCGGCGGCCCGCAGGGCGCGGCGACGCAGCGCCGGAGCAGCCGCCGTCAGCAG
>JABBOW010000161.1 GCA_012927595.1 Cellulomonas sp. | reverse complement strand
CCAGGATCACCGGTGCGGTCAGTGCGGCGAGGGCGAGCGCAGCGGTGCGGGGCGCCTTGCCGGCCGCGAGCAGGACACCCGCTGCGGCCGTCGCTGCGCCGTGCGCCCGGACGAGCGCCACGAGCTGGGCCCTGGTCGGTTGGCGGTAACGGTCGAGTGCGCCACCGAACACGCCACGCGGGACGAGGCGGACGACGCTCTCGACTCCGGCGCGTGCGCGCTCGGCGTGCACCTCGGTTCGTCGTGCCGCGTCGTAACCCTCGGACACGAACCACGAGGCGAACAAGGGGCGGGCGATTCGGCGGAGCAGCATGGCGGTTCTCCTTGACGGCAGGGGACGGTGCGGGAGCGGGCAGCGCTCAGATGGCTCCGCCGGCAGCCGCGGGTGCGTCCGCGGACTCGCCGCCGTCGCCGACCTGCTCGCGCGCGACGTAGTTCTCGAGGTCGAACAAGTTGTCGCCAGCCCGCGTCGCGACGGTGCGCAGTGTCGTGGCGGAGGCGACCTCCTCGACCTGCTCCTTCAGGAACCACAGGAGGAACTGCTCGCCGAGCGCGTCGCCCTCCTCGCGAGCGGCCCGGAAGATGGCCTCGATCTGCTCGGTGACCTGCTGCTCCTGGGCGAGCGCGAGGGAGATCGGGTCGAGGACCGACGTGAAGTCGTTCCGGACCGGTCCGCCGGACGGGATCTCGACCTGCAGGCCCCTGTCGAGCAGGTAGCGCACGATCATCAGCGCGTGGTTGCGCTCCTCGATGGCCTGGCGGTAGTAGTGCCGGGCCAGCTGGGGCAGGTCCTGGCCGTCGAACCAGACGGCTATCGCGACGTACTGCTGATGGGCGTCGAACTCGTGGCCGATCTGCTCGCGGAGCAGCTGCAGGTATCTCGAGTCAGTCATGACGTCACGCTAGCGCTCACTCCACAGGTCTGCCGAGGGGCGCCGGAGGCGGGCAGGGAATCGCCAGACACAACACCGCGTTGTTCGCATCATGAGCTGTGCACTCGCCGTGCGTCCGACCAGCCGGTACCTGCCCGGTAACGACGACCCCGTCTCGCCCGGGTGGATACGGCCCGCGTCAAGCCGCGGGGTGGTTGCGGGGCTAGGCTCGGCGACGATGAACGAGGACACTGACCGAGCGCCTGGCGCCGAGGACGACGCGGCACGCAGCGAGCGGTTCGAGACAGAGGCGCTGGTCTACCTCGACCAGCTCTATGGTGCTGCGCTGCGCATGACACGCAACCCTGCCGACGCCGAGGACCTGGTGCAGGAGACCTTCACCAAGGCGTTCGCTGCCTTCCACCAGTACCGGCCAGGCACGAACCTCAAGGCATGGCTCTACCGGATCCTGACCAACACGTTCATCAACACGTACCGCAAGAAGCAGCGTGAGCCGCTGAAGTCCGCGGCGGAGGATATCGAGGACTGGCAGATCGCGCGTGCCGCGTCGCACACGTCCGCCGGGTTGCGATCGGCTGAGGCCGAGGCGCTCGACCACTTGCCGGACTCGGACGTCAAGGAGGCGCTCCAGTGCATCCCGGAGGACTTCCGGATCGCGGTGTACCTCGCAGACGTCGAGGGGTTCGCTTACAAGGAGATCGCCGAGATCATGGGGACGCCGATCGGGACGGTGATGTCTCGGCTCCACCGCGGCCGCGCCCAGCTGCGCGATCTGTTGTCGGACTACGCACGGGGCCGGGGACTCGTCACCGCTGCACCCGCGGTACCCGAGGATGTCCGATGAACGCCCGTGAGGAGCACGAGAGCACGTCCAGTCTGCACCTGACGCCGAGAGCGCACTCGGACTGCGGGGTCGGATGCACCGAGGCGCTCGACAGGTTGTTCGAGTACCTCGACTCGGAGCTCGTTGAGCCCGACGCCGATCGGGTGCGGGCGCATCTGGCCGAGTGCCAGGGCTGCTTCGAGGAGTTCGACGTCGAGGCCGTCGTCAAGAAGATCGTCCGTCGCAGCTGCCAGGAGGCGGCGCCGGCGGAGCTCAGAGTGCGGATCCACGAGCGGCTCGTGTCGCTGCGCGTGCGCGAGGGCACGGTCTAGCGAGCGGTCGGCTGACCGGGGTAGCTGACCGTGGTAGCCCTGGGACGACGAAGGGCCCGGTGCTTGCACACCGGGCCCGTGTCATGTCTCTGACGTCCGCGCGAACGACTCAGGCGTTCGGGCGGTTGCCGTGGTTCGCGGCACTGCCCTTGCGGGCGCGACGCTTGCGGCCACGCTTGCTCATCGGTATCTCCTCGGGTTCTGGCGCCCACGGTGCGCGCCGGATTCGGCTCCATCGTCCCACACTGTGCGGGCCGCGTTCGCCGCCCACCTCGGTACGACCGGCGATCTGACGCCGTCACGGGTTCAAGTCGGGCCGGGTGCGCTCCGATGTACGAGGGGTGAGTGACCAGCCCCTTTCCGTGATCCCGCTGCTGCACGCCCTCGCGAGCACCGGAGGCTCCGACCTGCACGTCAAGGTCGGGTCTGCCCCGCGCGTCCGCGTCGACGGGAGGCTGCGCAAGCTCCAGGTGCCCGAGCTGCGCCCGAAGGACACCGAGCACATGGTCGCCGAGGTGCTGCCCGAGGACCTGGTCGACGAGTTCCGCAGGTCGCACGAGGCGGACTTCGCGTTCTCCGTGTCGGGTGTCGGGCGCTTCCGCGTGAACGCCTACCAGGCCCGGGGGACGTTCGGTCTGGTGTTCCGTCGCGTCTCGATCGGCGCGCAGTCCCTTGCGGAGCTCGGGCTGCCCGAGGTCGTGGGCGAGCTGGCCCTCGAACCCCGCGGACTGGTGCTGGTGACCGGTCCGACAGGCTCGGGCAAGACGACGACACTCGCGTCCATGGTCGACCTCATCAACACCTTCCGTGAGGTCAACATCGTGACGATCGAGGACCCTATCGAGGTCCTCCACCACGACAAGAAGGCGATCATCTCGCAGCGCGAGGTGCGTCAGGACACGGCGGACTTCACCGTCGCGCTCCGTGCTGCGATGCGTCAGGACCCGGACGTGATCCTGGTCGGCGAGATGCGCGACGTCGAGACCGTGCGTGCCGCCCTGTCTGCCGCCGAGACGGGGCACCTCGTCCTGTCGACCTTGCACACGATCGACGCGGCGGAGTCCGTCAACCGGGTCGTCGACTTCTTCCCGCCGCACGAGCAGAAGCAGATCCGCATCGCACTGGCGCAGGCGCTGCGCGGCGTCGTGTCGCAGCGCCTGGTGCGCAAGGCTGACGGCAGCGGTCGACGTCCCGCCATCGAGGTGCTCGTCAACACTGGCCGCACGGCCGAGGCGATCCTCGACCCGTCGAACGCGCCGCCGCTCCTCGACCTCATCCGCGAGGGTGCGTACTACAAGATGCAGACGTTCGACCAGCACCTGTTCCAGCTGATCCGTGACGATGTCATCACGTACGAGGAGGCCTGCTCGGTCGCAACGAACCCGCAGGACCTCACTGTCGAGCTGCGGGGCGCAGGGCTCGTGTCCTGACCCTTGCCTTCTGGGCATGTCGAGATATATCGTGTCTAGAACGCGATATATCTGGACATTGGGAGCAGCCATGCCCACGGAGTCCTGGGTCGTCGCCGGCCCGCAGATCATCGAGGTCGAGCAGGTCGACTCGCTGCGCGTGCAGCTGGTGGGTGGGCGGGTGGACGTCGTCGTGCACGACGACCCGGCCGAGACCGGCGTACGCATCGAGGTCCACGCAGTGAGCGGGAAGCCGCTCGAGGTGTCGCTGGCCGACGGCGAGCTGCGGGTCGGGTACAGCTTCACGCTGGTCGGCTGGGAGGCGTTCGTCCAGAAGTTCCGCACCCTGCAGGACCAGGACTCGGCCGACGTGCACATCGCCGTGCCGCGGACCATCGCCGTGAAGCTCGGCACGGTGACGGCCGAGGGCCTGCTCGCCGGTGTCCAGCACGACGCGAGCGTCTCGACCGTCTCGGGGAGCATCGTGACCGACTCGACGCGCGGCGCGCTGTCGGCGAACGCGGTCTCGGGCGAGATCGTCGTGCGGGGCCACACGGGTGACCTGACCCTCAACACCATCTCGGGCGACCTCACGGCTGCTGGCGACCTCGCCCGCGTGCACGCGAACACGGTCGCCGGCGCACTGGTGCTGGACGTGTCCACCGGGACGTCCTCGATCGGCGCGACGACGGTCTCGGGAGACATCACCGTGCGGCTGCCGCTGGGGCGCGGAGTGAACGTCGAGGCGCGCAGCGTCACGGGCCGGGTAGTCGTCGACGGCCACGACTACAAGGCTCCGATGCCCGGTCAGACGAAGGTCGACCTGCGATCGGGAGAGGGTGCGTGCTTCGTGTCCACCACGAGCCTCTCGGGCCACCTGACGGTCCTGCGCGGCGGGGTGTCGTGATGGCGCCGGTGTTCGCCCACGGCCAGCTGAGGCTGTACCTGCTCTCCCTCCTGGAGTCCGGTCCCAAGCACGGCTACGAGCTGATCACTGCCCTCGAGGACCGGTTCGGGGGGACCTATCGGCCCAGCCCGGGCACGATCTACCCGCGACTCGCCCGGCTCGAGGAGGAGGGCCTCGTCCGACGCGTGGACGACGGCCGGAAGAGCACGTACGACCTGACGGACGCCGGCCTGGCCGCGCTCGCCGCGCGCAGCGGCGAGCTCGCGGCCCTCGAGGAGGGCCTCGCCGAGACAGTGCGCGGCCTCGCGGCCCAGGTGCGCGCCGACGTCCGCGGTTCGATGGCAGGGCTGCGGGCCGATCTGGCGGCGGCGGCGCAGCAGGCCCGGGCATCGGCCGTCCCCGGCGCGAGCCCCCGACCCGGCGACGCCCGGACCGCCTCGCACGTCCGATGGGCCGAGAGCGAGGCGATGCTCCAGAGGTTCCGGGACGACCTGCGGGCCGAGCTGCGCCGGGTCGACGCGGTCGACGGTGTCACCCAGCTGACCGTCGACACGCTGCGGACGGTCCTCGAGGGCGCCCGGACGGCTGTGCGCGCGACACTGCAGTGAGCACACATGCCGGCCGCGTGCGGGCCGTGAGGGGCGGGTGACGCGAGCTCAGGCGGCGTCGTCCGGCAGCCCGAGCCAGCCGTTCCAGCCCGTGTGCAGCACGAGCCATGCCATGAGTCCGTAGCCGGCCTGACCGGGCAGGACACCGTCACCAGCGGCGAGGTCGCCGAGCCACTGCTCGTGCGACGCAAGCGGGGTGTACGTGTCCACATAGGGGACCCGCCGTCGCGTCGCGACGTCGCCGTACGCGCCGGAGAGGTCCGCGATCTTGTCCCCGTCGCCTGCGCGACCCGGCGGCGGGCCGACGACGAACGTGCTGATCCGACGCTGCTCGGCGATGTCGAGCACGTTCGCCAGGTTGAGCCGGCTGCGCGCGAGCGACAGCCCCGCATCGACGTCTGCGCGACCGAGGGCGACGACGAGGCGGTTGTCCGCCTCGGTGGACAGGCGGCGGTCGAGCTCGTCCTCCCAGCGCGCACCGAGCGCGGTGCTGGTCTCACCGGGGACGGCGAGCGTGAGGACGGTGACGGGTGTCGGGGCATGGGTGCGCGCGGCGACCCGCCCGACCCAGCCGAGGCCCTTCGGGTCGCCCACGCCGGCGACCAGCTCGTCGCCGATCACCGCCAGGCGCAGCGGCAGGTCACCCACAGTCATCACTCCTCGGCAGTCGTGTGCACGGACCGGCCGGATCGCTTGCCCGGTGTCGTCGCACGTGTCGGCCCCAGTGTCGCAGGCAGGGCGCGCCGAGCCGCGGTCATCGCCGGGCGCGCCGGAGTCTCACCGGGCGAACGCGCCTTCCAGGAGGGCAGCCTGCTCGGCCTGGTGCTGCTTGGCCCGGCCTGAAGCCGGCGACGCCGACGCCGTCCGCGAGACCACCCGGACCGGACGGCCCACGACCTGCGGCAGGTGCATCGACACGTGGGTCCACGGGCCCTGGTTCTCGGGCTCGTCCTGGACCCACACGAGCTCGGTGTCGCCGTACGGGGCGAGCACCTCGGCGAGCGTGTCGCCGTCGAGCGGGTACAGCTGCTCGAGGCGGACGATCGCGGTGCGCTCGTCGCCGATCTCGGTGCGGTGCGCGAGCAGGTCCCAGTAGACCTTGCCCGAGCACAGCACCACGCGGTCGACCTCGCTCGCACGCGTCGCCGCCGCGTCGTCACCGATGACGGTCCGGAAGGTGCCGGACGTGAAGTCGGCGACGTCGGACGCGGCGGCCTTGAGCCGCAGCATCGACTTCGGGGTGAACACGACGAGGGGCCGACGCGGGCGGTCGTAGGCCTGGCGCCGGAGCAGGTGGAAGTGCGATGCGGGGGTCGACGGCTGCGCGACCGTGAGGTTGTTCTCGGCGCACATCTGCAGGAACCGCTCGATCCGTGCCGACGAGTGGTCAGGTCCCTGGCCCTCGTAACCGTGCGGCAGAAGCAGGACCACCGACGAGTGCTGGCCCCACTTCTGCTGGGCCGAGGAGATGAACTGGTCGATGACCGTCTGTGCGCCGTTGACGAAGTCGCCGAACTGCGCCTCCCACAGGACGAGCGCGTCCGGGCGCTCGACCGAGTAGCCGTACTCGAAGCCGAGGGCCGCGTACTCGCTCAGGGACGAGTCGTAGATCCAGAACTTCGCCTGGTCGGCCGCCAGGTAGAGCAGCGGCGTCCACTCGGCGCCTGTCTCGCGGTCGTGCATGACGGCGTGCCGCTGCACGAACGTCCCACGGCGGGAGTCCTGCCCCGCCAGGCGCACCGGTGTGCCCTCGATGAGCAGCGAGCCGAACGCCAGCAGCTCGCCGTAGCCCCAGTCGATCCCGCCCTCGCGAGACATCTGCTCGCGCTTGTCGAGCAGCTGGGCGAGCTTGGGGTGGATCGTGAAGCCCTCGGGCGGACGGACGTGCGCGCGGCCGATGCGCTCGAGCACGCTCGCGTCGACTGCAGTCTTCCAGCCGACCATGACGCCGGCGTCCTCGAGCTGGGACTCCGGGCGCTCCAGGCCGGCGATCGGCTCGCTCGACGGCGGCGGGGTGTAGCCGCCCTCACGCGTCTCGCTGAAGACTCGCTCGAGCTGCGTCTGGTAGTCCCGCAACACGTGCTCGGCCTCGTCGACCGTGATGTCGCCGCGCGCGACGAGCGTCTCGGTGTAGAGCTTGCGGACCGAGCGCTTCGCCTCGATGAGGTTGTACATGAGCGGCTGCGTCATCGACGGGTCGTCGCCCTCGTTGTGACCGCGACGCCGGTAGCAGACCATGTCAACGATCACGTCGCGGTCGAACTGCTCGCGGTACTCGAACGCGAGCTCGGCGACGCGCACACACGCCTCGGGGTCGTCCCCGTTGACGTGGAAGATCGGCACCTGCAGGCCCTTGGCCACGTCGGTCGCGTACTGCGAGGACCGCGACGACGATGCGCCGGTCGTGAACCCGACCTGGTTGTTGATGATGACGTGGATCGTGCCGCCGGTGCGGTAGCCGCGCAGCAGGGAGAGGTTGAGCGTCTCGAACACGACGCCTTGGCCGGCGAACGCCGCGTCGCCGTGGATCAGGATCGGCAGCACGGAGAACCCGTCGCCGCCGAGGTCGATCCGGTCCTGCTTCGCGCGCACGATGCCCTCCAGCACCGGGTCGACCGCCTCGAGGTGGGACGGGTTGGCCGCGAGGTAGACCTGGGTCGTCGCGCCCGACTCCGCGGTGAACGTGCCCTCGGTCCCGAGGTGGTACTTGACGTCGCCCGAGCCCTGGACCGACTTGGGGTCCTGGTTGCCCTCGAACTCGCTGAAGATCTGGCCGTAGCTCTTGCCGGCGATGTTGGCGAGCACGTTGAGCCGTCCCCGGTGGGCCATGCCGATGCCGACCTCGTCGAGCCCGCCGTCCGCGGCCTTCGACAGGATCGCGTCGAGCAGCGGGATGACCGCTTCGCCGCCCTCGAGCGAGAATCGCTTCTGCCCGACGTACTTGGTCTGCAGGAACGTCTCGAACGCCTCCGCGGCGTTGAGGCGGCGCAGGATGCGCAGCTGGTCCTCACGCGGGGTGCGTGCGTACCCGGACTCGAGCCGCTCCTGGAGCCACCGGCGCTGCCGAGGGTCCTGCAGGTGCATGTACTCGACGCCGACAGACCGGCAGTACGAGTCGCGCAGCAGTCCCAGGACCTCGCGCATCCGCGCGCGCGGCTTTCCCGTGAACCCCCCGGTCGGGAACGTGCGGTCGAGGTCCCACAACGTCAGGCCGTGCGACTGGATGTCGAGGTCCGGGTGCTTGCGCTGACGGTACGCGAGCGGGTCGGTGTCCGCCATGAGGTGGCCGCGCGAGCGGTAGGAGTGGATCAGCTCGGCGATGCGCGCCGGCTTGATCGCCTCGGCGTCCGGGTCGTTGGACGAGTCCCGGACCCACCGCACCGGCTCGTACGGGACGCGCAGGGCCGCGAACACGCGGTCGTAGAAGCCGTCGCTGCCGAGCAGCTTGACGCCGAGGATGCGCAGGAAGTCTCCCGATTGCGCCCCCTGGATGATGCGGTGGTCGTATGTCGAGGTGATGGTCAGCACCTTCGACACGCCCAACCGGTTGAGCTGGTCCTCGGACGTGCCGGCGAACTCCGCCGGGTAGTCCATGGCGCCGACGCCGATGATCGTGCCCTGCCCGGACATCAGGCGCGGGACCGAGTGGACCGTGCCGATGGTGCCCGGGTTCGTGAGCGAGATCGTCGTGCCGGCGAAGTCCTCGACGGTCAGCTTGTTGCCGCGCGCACGGCGGACGACATCTTCGTACGCGCTCCAGAACTGCGCGAAGTCGAGCGTGTCGGCCTTCTTGATGCTCGGGACGAGCAGCTGGCGGGTGCCGTCAGGCTTGGCGAGGTCGATCGCGAGCCCGAGGTTGACGTGCGCGGGCGTGAGCACGGCCGGCTTGTCGGCCAGCAGCGTGTAGGCGGTGTTCATGGCGGGCATGTCCGCGAGCGCCTCGACGAGCGCGAACCCGATCAGGTGCGTGAAGGAGATCTTTCCGCCGCGCGTCCTGGTCAGGTGGTTGTTGATGACGATGCGATTGTCGACCATGAGCTTCGCCGGGATCGCGCGCACCGAGGTCGCGGTCGGGACCTCGAGGCTCGCCTCCATGTTCGCCACGACGCGCGCAGCGGGGCCCCGGAGCTTCTGCACGTCGTCCGTCGCCTCGACGGCAGGCTCAGGCAGGTGGTGCGTCGCGGCGGCCGCAGCGTAGGGAGCGGTCGCCGGCTGTGCCGTGGCGACCGGCGACGCGAGGGCCAGCGCGGTCGGCACGCTCGCGGCCGCTGGCGTCGGGGCTAAGGCCGGTGCGGCCACCGCGGGCGTCGGGACCGCGC
>JABBOW010000154.1 GCA_012927595.1 Cellulomonas sp. | reverse complement strand
GGGTACGACGGCGGGACCACGGCCGGTTTGATGGGCCGGACCGGGGGAGCCACCACCACCGGGACGGGCGCGGGCGCGGGCGTCGGCGGGACCTCGCGCGGGACCTCGCGCTCCGCCTCGGCGCGCCGACCTGACGGAACCGCGCGCGGATCGGTGACGACGTGGATGCCGGTCGGCGGCGTCTGGGTGACCATGCCGTCGAGCGTGTGGGCAAGCTCGGCCGCAGAACGGGGCCGGTCGGCCGGCTCCTTGGACAGCAGGCGCATGACGATGGCGGCCAGGCGCGGCTCGACCGACTGCGGCAACGGGGGCACTGGCGTGTTGACGTGCGCGACGGCGATGTCCACCGCCGTCGGGCCGGTGAACGGCCGGTGCCCGACGAGGGACTCGTACGCGACGATGCCGAGCGAGTACAGGTCGGACGCGGCGGTCGCCGGCTTGCCGACGGCCTGCTCGGGCGACAGGTACTGCGCGGTGCCCATGACCATGCCCGTCGCGGTCATCGGTACCTGGTTCGTCGCGAGCGACACACCGAAGTCGGTGATCTTCACGCGCCCGCCGCGGCCGAGCAGGATGTTGCCGGGCTTGACGTCACGGTGCACCACGCCCGCCGTGTGGGCGGCGTGCAGCGCGCGGGCGGTCTGGGCGAGGATCGGCAGGAGGCGCTGCGTCGGGAGCACCGGCTCGCGCTCGAGCAGGTCGGACATGGGCTCGCCGACGACGAGCTCCTGGACGAGGAACGCCGAACCGTCCTGCTCCCCGTAGTCATAGAGCTGGGCGATGTTCTGGTGCGAGAGCGACGCCGAGTTGCGGGCCTCGGTGCGGAACCGGGACAGGAAGCCCGGATCGCCCGCGTACTCCTCGCGGAGCACCTTGATCGCGACGTCGCGCGCGAGCGACTCGTCGTGCGCGACCCAGACCTCGCCCATGCCACCGACGGCGATCTGCCGGACCAGCCGGTAGCGGTCACCGAGGATCTCGCCCTGTGCGGTTCTCATCCGCCGAGCACCGCCTCGATGACGGCCTTGGCGATGGGCGCGGCCACCCTGCCACCCGTCGCCTCGTTGCCGAGGTTGCCGCCGTGCTCGACGATCACCGCGACCGCGACCTTCGGGGCGGCCGCGGGCGCGAACGCCGTGAACCACGCGTGCGGGGGCGTCTGGTCGGTGGTCTGCGCGGTGCCGGTCTTGCCCGCGACCTGAACGCCCGAGATCTTCGCGGCCGTGCCGGTTCCGTTGTCGACGACGCCGACCATCATGTCGCGCAGCGCGGCGGCAGTCGTCGGGGAGACGGCCGTGGACAGGACGCTCGGGCGCGCCTGGCTGACGACGTCGAGGTTCGCGGTGCGCACGGTCTGGACGAGGTACGGCGTCATGAGCTTGCCGCCGTTGGCGATCGCGGCGGAGACCATGGCCATCTGCAGCGGCGTGGCGACCACCGAGAACTGGCCGATCGCCGACTGCGCGGTCTTCGGTGCGTTGAGACCCTTCGGGAAGATGCTCTTCGCGACGGTCATGGGGATCGTCAGCCCGCCGTCGTCGAAGCCGAACTTTGCAGCCTGCGCCGCGAGCGCGTCGGCCCCCAGCGTCAGGCCGAGCTGCGCGAACGCAGTGTTGCACGAGATCCGCAACGCGTCGGCGAGCGTCGTGTCGGTGCCGTTGCCGCACGACTCCCCACCGAAGTTCGTGATCGTCGCGGACGTCTGCGGCAGGGGAAGGACCGTGGGCGACGGGATCGAGGTGTCGGGCGTGTAGCTTCCCGACTCGAGGGCGGCGGCGGCCGTGATGAGCTTGAACGTCGAGCCCGGCGCGTAGGTCTCCTTGGTCGCCTTGGTCAGGAGCGGGTTGCCGTCCGCAGCGAGGAGAGCCTGGTAGGCGGCGCCCGCGGCGGCCGTGTCGTGCGACGCGAGCGTCGTCGGGTCGTAGCCGGGCTTGGACACGAGCGCGAGGATCGCACCGGTGGACGGGTCGATCGCGACGACGGCGCCGCGCTGGTCGCCGAGGGCGTCCCAGGCCGCTTGCTGCGCCGCCGGGTTGATCGTGAGCTCGACGGCCGAGCCCTGCGGCTGCTTGCCGGTGATGAGGTCCTGCAGGCGCTGGAGAAAGAGCGAGTCGACGGTGCCCGTGAGCACGTCGTTCTCCGCCGCCTCGAGACCGAGCGTGCCGTTGACGACCGAGTAGAAGCCCGTGACAGACGAGTACAGGGGACCGTTCGCGTAGCTGCGCTGGTAGCCGAACGCGTCGGCGCTCGCCGTCGACGACGCGATGGCCTGGCCGGCGACGACGATCGGACCGCGCGGCTTGCCGAACTCGCGGTACAGCGTGCGCACGTTGCGGGGATCGTTGTTGAGCGCACTCGCCTGGCCGAACTGGACCCAGGTCACACCGCCGAGGAGGACGACGAACATGACGACGACGACCGTCGCGAGTCTGCGCAGAGGCGTGTTCATACGTCCACGTCCCCACTGCTGATCCGTTCGGTGGGCTGGTCGTCACCCTCGGCTGCGCCGCCGACGGTCGCCACCGACGTCCGGATCGGGATCGGCGCCGTCGTCGCGGGCGGTCGGGGCGGCGGTCCCGCCATCGCGACGCCCGCGGGCCGGCGCGCGTCGTCGGAGATCCGCAGCAGCAGGGCGACGATGATCCAGTTGGCGAGCAGCGACGACCCGCCGTACGCCAGGAACGGCGTGGTCAGCCCGGTCAGCGGGATGATTCGCGTGATTCCGCCGACGACCACGAAGCACTGCAGCGCGACGGCGAACGCGAGCCCGCCCGCGAGCAGCTTGCCGAACCCGTCCCGCACCCCGATCGCGGTCCGCAGTCCCCGCTCGGCGAGCACCAGGTAGCACAGCAGGATCGCGATCAGCCCGGTGAGCCCGAGCTCCTCCCCGAGCGACGCGACGATGAAGTCCGACTCGGCGAACGGGACGAGGTCCGGACGCCCCTGACCCCACCCGGTGCCGAACAAGCCCCCGCTCGCGAGACCGTACAGCCCGCGCACGAGCTGACCGGAGCCACCCGGCGCCCGGTCGAACACGGCGGGGTCGAGCGCGTGCAGCCACACCGTGAACCGCGCGCCCACGTGCCCGATGGTCGTGGCCGCGACCGCCGCGCCGACCGCGAAGAGCCCGAGACCGATGACGACCCAGCTCGTGCGCTCTGTCGCGAGGTACAGCATCGCGACGAACAGGCCGAAGAACAGTAGCGAGGTGCCGAGGTCGCTCTCGAGCACGAGCACCGCGACCGAGACCGCCCACGCGACGACGATCGGGCCGAGGTCGCGGATCCGGGGAAGCTGCAGCCCGAGGACCCGCGGACCTGCGAGCGCGAGCGTGTCGCGGTTCGTCACGAGGTACCCCGCGAAGAAGATCGCAAGCAGGATCTTGGCGAGCTCGGCCGGCTGGAGCGAGAATCCGCCGACGTGGATCCAGATCTGCGCGCCGTTGATGTCCGCGCCAAGACCCTTGACCAGCGGCAGCACCATCAGGACGAGGCCGGCGACCATCGCGGTGTACGTGTACCGGCGCAGCGTCCGGTGGTCGCGCAGCGTGATGAGCACGACGGCCGCGAGCACGACCGAGATCGCGGTCCACCCGAGCTGCTTGGTCGCGAACGTGCTGGTGATGCCGCGTGCGGAGCGCGCGAGGTCGATGCGGTAGATCATCGCGAGCCCGATGCCGTTGAGCGCGACGACGACCGGCAGGATGACGGGGTCGGCGAAGGGCGCGCGCAGGCGCAGCACGATGTGCATCGCGAAGGCGATCACGGTCATCCCGACCCCGTACCCGAGGACGTTCGTCGGGACCGCTCCCGTGGCGCCGATCCCGACGAGCGCATACGCGGCGACGCCGATCGCGAGGGCGAGGGCGAGCAGCCCGAGCTCGACGCTGCGACCGACCCGGACCCGGTGGGGCTGGACGGTCGCCATCATCCCGTTGCCGCGTTGGCCAGCGCGTCCTGCTCGAGCAGCCGGACGCGCTCGCGAGCGTCATCGAGGGAGTCGGTCTGGATCGTCTGGGCAAGGCGGTCGCGCACGTAGGACGAGAGGTCCGAGACCCGGGCGTTCGAGTGCTCCACGACGGTCGAGAGCGCGATCGGCCCGATGGTCTGCGGGATGCCCTGGTAGATCGCGACAGTGCCGGCGTCGATCCCGACGTAGTGCTGCGCCTGCGTCCACCGGTAGGCGAGGACCGCGCCGGTCGCGAGAGCCGCGAGCACGACGAGCGTGACGAGCGCGGCCACGATCCGGCGTCGCCGGCGTCGCCTCGGGTCCGGGGCGTCCGCGTTCTCTGCTTCTTCAGTGCTGTTGGCGTCGCCGGCGTCGACTGCCGGCGAGCTGCCGCCAGCGACGGTACGGGCGGCAGCGCCGGCCTGCTTGGACAGCGCCGACGCGCGCGCCGCGGGACCGTCGACCGCGGCCGTCGGCCGGTTGCGGGACGTGGCTGCCGACCCGACGATGGCTGCCGACATCGAGGGCCCGTCGCCGTCCGGGACGTTGTCGAGCTCGATGACGTCCGCCACGATGACGGTCACGTTGTCGCCACCGCCCGCCCGCAGCGCAAGCTGCACGAGCCGGTCGGCGCATGCGTCCACGTCGACGACGTCCCGCAGGGTGTCGGCGATCGTGTCCCCGCTGACGAAGCCCGACAGACCGTCCGAGCAGAGCAGCCAGCGGTCGCCCGGGCGCGCCTCGCGGACCGACAGGTCGGGAGCGACGTCGGGATCGAAGTCGCCGAGCACGCGCATCACGACCGAGCGCTGCGGATGGTGCTCGGCCTCCTCGGGCGTGATCTTGCCCGTGTTGACGAGGTGCTGGACGAAGGTGTGGTCCGTCGTGACCTGAGTGAGCCCGCCGTCGCGCAGCAGGTAGCCGCGCGAGTCGCCGAGGTGCACCATCGCGAGCTTGTTGCCCGCGCGCAGGATGGCGGTGACGGTCGTGCCCATCCCGGCGAGGCCCGGCTCCGCCTCGGTGCGGGCCACTATCTCGTCCCGCGCGGCCTCGAGGGCCCGTTCGAGCTCGTCGAGCGCGTCGTCGGGCCCGTGCGACTCGCCGTCCAGCGGGGCGAGTGCTGCGATCGCGACCGATGACGCGACGTCGCCACCCGCGTGGCCGCCCATGCCGTCGGCGACGACGAGGAGATGCGGCCCCGCGTAGGCGGAGTCCTGGTTGTTCGCGCGGACGAGCCCGACGTCAGACCTCGCCGCGTACCGCAGAGCGATGCTCACCCGGGTTACCTCTGCAGCTCGATGACGCTCTGGCCGATGCGCACCTGCGCGCCGGGCGGGACGGCGGTCGGCTGCCGGACCTTGACGTCACCGAGGAACGTGCCGTTCGTCGAGCCCAGGTCCTCGACGAGCCACTGACCGCCTTGCGGAAAGATCCGGGCATGGCGTGAGGACGAGTAGTCGTCGTCGAGCACGAGCGTGCAGGACGGCGCGCGGCCGATGAGGACCGCGGACGAGCCGAGCGGCAGCGTCGTGCCGCGCAGCGGCCCCTCGGTCACGACGAGGCGAGTGGGGGTCGTCGAGGCACGCGCGGCCCGGCTGCCGCGGCCACCTGCCTGCGGGGCGGCCTGTGCGGTGCCCGCGGTGCCGACAGCGCGCGTGCGGGGAGCCGTCCCGCGACGGTCCACGATCTTCGTGCCGTAGAGGTCGCGGCGCAGCACGCCGATCGCGGAGAGCACGAAGACCCAGAGCAGGACTAGGTAGCCGAGGCGCAGAAGGGTGATCGTCAGCTCACTCATGCGGGCCGTTCACTCGTCCTGCTCGGCGGCCGGGTCGCCGGTCCAGAACATGATCCGCGTGCGGCCGATCGTGAGCGTGTTGCCGTCGAGCAGCGTCGCCGCCGGGACCTGGTGGCCCTCGACGAACAGACCATTGGTGGAACCGAGGTCGGTCGCGACGACGCCGCCGGGCCCGACCTGGATCTCGAGGTGACGGCGCGAGACGCCCGGGTCATCGACGATGATGTCCGCCTCCGAGCCGCGCCCGATCACGGTCACGGGCCCCGTCAGCAGGTAGCGCTGGCCGTCGATGTCGACGAGCGGGTGTCGCGGGCTCGGTGCGACATTCGTCGCGGGTGCAACAGCACCGCGGACCGTCGCGCTGCGGACCCGGAAGCGCCCGGTCTCCAGATCCTCGTGCTCGAGGAACGTCACGGTCACCGGGCCGACGAACGCGTAGCGCTGCCCCGCCGCGTGATCCGTGACGTTTGCTGCCAGCTCGTCGGCCAGGGCTTCCGCGCCCCACGCCACGACCTGCGTGTGGTCGGCCGGCGACAGCTCGATGGTGAAGTCGTTGGGGACGACGGTGCGGTCCCGGTCCACGATGGCGGCACGGTCGTGGGGCGCGCGGGCGGCGGCTCGCTGCGGAACGCCTTGGCGAAGGCGTTGTTGACCGCACGCTCGACCCCGTGCTCGAACTTGTCGAGGATACCCATCGCCCCACCTCCTTCGCCGCCCCTGCGTCTCCGGTATACCTGTCGGGTGAGTGACGTCGCCCGCTGACGGACCGCGCGCCGGCGGTTCGTCGGCCTTGATCGTATCCGCGGTCCGCCGACTCCCGTCGCGTTCAGGCCCCCGCCACGCTGCGTGCTAATCTTCTCCGGCGCGCGCGAGTGGCGGAATGGCAGACGCGCTGGCTTCAGGTGCCAGTGTCCGAAAGGGCGTGGGGGTTCAAATCCCCCCTCGCGCACAACAAGTGAGGGCCTCTGATCTGCGAATATGCGGATCAGGGGCCCTTATCTCGTGCGCTGTGGGATTACCCGTGGGAGCACCACGGTTCCCACGGGGTCAGCTGCCCAAGCCGATCGAGCGCCCGCGCGCCCCCGTCAGAGGCCGAACGCGGCACCCAGCGACTGAGCGCGGGCGGCGTCACCGGGGGCAGCGGCGCCGACGAGATCGCTCATCCACCGGGTCCAGGACTGGTGCGTCAGCGCCGCGTCGGCCACGGCGCCGTGCAGGCCCGGCGCGACCACCACGGTGAGCACGGTGTTCTCCCCGCTCACCTCCGCCTCGTCGAACGTGACGACGACGGCCAGCCGTCCCGCCCGCCAGTCGGGTCCCTGGAGCGCCTGCGAGGTCCAGCCGGCGACCCACGCGTCGGCGGTCGCGAGCGGGCAGTCGTGCGCGTCGTTGCACACGTCGGGCACGACGAAGCTGATGTTCCCCAGCGTGCCGTTCGCGATGTCGTCGTGCAGGGCGCCGGTGGTCGGGTCGCCCAAGGGCACGTCGTCGACCTGGCAGGCGCGGCGGGACGCGTCGTCGCTGAAGTAGGTCCACGGGTTGTGCCGGACGGCATACGGGCCGTCGTTCTCGAGCCAGCATGCGGCCGGCATGGCCTCGGCGTACGTCCGCGCGGTGTGACCGCTCGTGATCGCCAGGTCGAACACGGACGGGCCGTGGATCGGATGGGCAGCCGGCGGCGTGTCGCCCTTCACGCCGAACGTCGATCCGCCGACGAGGTCCAGGTAGTTCGGCAGCGACGGATGGGTCGTCGCGCTGTAGTGCGAGGTCCGTCCGTACGTGGTGGCGAGCTTCATCAGCTCGGGCATGCCGGCCTCGACGGCAGCGACGCCGTGGTTCTCCAGGACGATCGTGAGCACCTTGGTGATGCCGGCCGGCCTGGTCGAGGCGCTCGGCGGGCCCGAGGAGGGCGCCGAGATGGGCCGGCCGGTGTCCGCGGACTGGCTGCATGCGGCGAGCAACGTCGCCATGACAGCGAGGGACAGCGCGCTGCGCCACGGTGAGCGTCGCACCCCCTCGCTCATGGTCACGCTCGATCGTCGCACGCGAACGTACCCGCCTCCGTTGGTTGGGCAGGGAGACTGGTGCCCGGGTACATCATGACTTCGCTGCTCACCGCCAGCCTGGTCGACGGCGGGTACACGGCGGTGTGACGGTTGCGTCGCGGAGTTCAAGCCCGGATGCTGGGCTGCCGATGGCACTGCCATGACTGGTGGTTGGTATGACGACGGTGTGACTCCGGGCGTGGAGCGCTGGTTCGACGGCGTCGAGTGGTCCGAGCGCACACGCCCGGTCTGGGTGCCGCCCGTGCCGCCCGTCCCGTCGCCCCCTGCGGCATCGGCGTACGGTGCCGCGCCGCAGGGAGCACTCGTCCAGACGTCTCCCTACGGCCAGCAGCACCCCGTTCCGGGTGGCCCCGGTGTGGCGGCCCAGCAGTGGCCGGCCCCGCAGTGGCCCGCGCAGCAAGGATCGATGGCCGCGTCCGGTCCGGCGGACGTCGTGCACTGGATGCTCCCCGTCGGCCGCTCGTGGCAGTCGATCACGGCCGGCTACGTCGGGCTGCTGTCGCTCGGCATCTGGGTGCTCGGGCCGGTGGCGATCTGGCTCGGCATCTGGGCAATCCAGAAGGCCAGCACGGGTGGCCACGGTCGGGGTCGGGCGATCTTCGCGATGGTCACCGGCACGCTTGCGATGCTCTTCATGGCGCTCTTCCTGGTATCGACCTCGCGCACCTGAGCCATCCGGTACGCCCGCACCGGCACCAGATCGGACGTGCCCCGTCGTGCGAGCAGGTCGGGCGCGGGGGCGCGGCTGGCGGACCGGACGACGCGCCGCGGCCACAGCTGTTCAGCGCCCGCCCGCCGTATCCTTCCTGCGCGGCTCGACACTCGCGCTGGACCGGACGAGAAGGATGCTGATGACGACGGGGAGAGCGCGATGAGCGACGCCCTGCCAGGGACGCCGCGCGCGCCGCACGGACCGTTCGCCGCCCAGTACCGCGTCGTCACCGTCGGCATGGTGGCGCTCGTGGCGCTCGGTGCGTTCGAGTCGCTGGCGGTGTCGACCGCGATGCCGAGCGTCGTCGCCAGCCTGGGCGGCATCGCTCTGTACGCGACCGCCTTCGCAGGGCCGATCGCGAGCAGCATCATCGGACTCACCCTGGCCGGGTTCTGGGCCGATCGTCGCGGTCCTGTGGCGCCGCTGCTCGTGGGCGTCACGCTGTTCGTCGCCGGCCTCGTCGTCGCCGGGACCGCACCCTCGATGCTCGTACTCGTCGGTGGGCGGATCGTCCAGGGTGTCGGGACCGGGCTGTACAGCGTCGTCCTGTACGTCATCGTCGCCCGCGTCTACCCCGAGCAGATGCGGCCGCGCGTGTTCGCGGCGTTCGCGGCGGCATGGGTCGTCCCCGGTATCGTCGGCCCTTACCTCGCCGGGCTCGTCGTGGAGCATGCCGGGTGGCGGTGGGTGTTCCTCGGCGTCCCCGCGCTCGCGGTCCCGGCCGTCGCGGCGATGTGGCCCGCGCTTGCCGGGCTGCGCGACGCCACCGCCGCCGTCGGGCAGCCGGCC
>JABBOW010000079.1 GCA_012927595.1 Cellulomonas sp. | reverse complement strand
AGCGTGTCGTAGCGGCCGCCTGAGCAGATCGATCCCAGCTGCTCGTGCCCGACGAGCAGCGTCTCGTAGACCGAACCGGTGTAGTAGTCGAGACCGCGGGCGATCTTCAGGTCAGCCACGACGACGCCGGGCGCACGCGACGCCGCGGCCCGCATGAGGGTCCCGAGCTCGCCCAGCCCCTCCTCGAGCAGCTCGGAAGTGACGCCGTGCGCAGCCGCGAGCTCGCGGACCCGGGTGACGACACCGTCGTCGTCCCCGGAGATCGCGGCGAGGGCGAGGCACGCGTCGGCCTGCTCTGCGGTCGCGCCGGTCTCGGCAACGAGCAGCGCTGCGACCGCGCCCGCGCCGATCTTGTCGAGCTTGTCGATGCTGCGCAGCACCCCGTCGACGTCATCGAGGCCGAGGCCGCGGTAGAACCCTTCGGCGACCTTCCGGTTGTTGACGAGGATGCGTACGGGCGGGACTCCGATGGCACCCAGGGCGCCCAACGCCTCAGCCATGACGAGGGGCAGCTCGACCTCGTAGTGGTAGGCGAGCTCCCCCGCGGCGACGACGTCGATGTCCGCCTGCACGAACTCGCGGAAGCGTCCGTCCTGGGGCCTCTCGCCGCGCCACACCTTCTGGATCTGGTAGCGGCGAAACGGGAACGCGAGGTGGCCGGCGTTCTCGAGCACGTACCGCGCGAACGGCACAGTCAGATCGAAATGGAGGCCGAGCTGCCCCGCGCGGTCCTCCGCCGCCGCGTCCGACTCCTCCTGGAGACGGCGCAGGACGTACACCTCCTTGGAGGTCTCGCCCTTGCGGAGCAGCTGGGCGAGCGGCTCGACCGCGCGTGTCTCGATCCCGGCGAAACCGTGGAGCTCGAACGTGCGTCGCAGCACGTCGAGCACGTGCTGCTCGACGATGCGGCCGTCGGGCAACCACTCGGGGAATCCGGACAGCGGGGTCGGTCGGGCCATGGTGCCCCATCCTGCCAGGTGCCCGGGGACCTACCCGCGCAGGTAGGGGTTGTCGAGCAGCTCGACACCGAGCTGCGACGACGGTCCGTGCCCCGGCAGCACGAGCGTCTGCGGGTCGAGGCGGCGCACGACGTCCCGGAGCGTGTCCGACATGACGGCTGCGTCGCCCCCGGGCAGGTCGGAGCGTCCGATCGACCCCGCGAACAGCACGTCACCGGTCAGGGCGACTGCCGGCTCGCTGTCGAGGAGGTAGAGGGTCGATCCCTCGGTATGGCCGGGGGCGTGGCGGGCGACGAGCCGCAGGTCGCCGAGCTCGAGCACGACGTCGGCTGTGCGGCCGTCAGGGCTGGGCTCGCGGCCGAACGGTTCCACCCGGTCGGGTGCCCGGTACGAGTCGGGGCCCGCGCCGATGTCTGCCAGGGCGCGGACTAGCGGCCCGTTCTCGGCGAGAGACGCCCCTACCTGACCGAGCGTCCCGAACGGGTCCGCCAAGCGATACGCATCCGCGGCGTGGAGGACGAACGGCACGCTGAACGCCGACGTGAGCTCGGCAGCGTCCCACGTGTGGTCGACGTGCCCGTGCGTGACCAAGACGGCTTCGGGCGTCAAGCCGCGCTCGGCCACGAGGCGCCGTACCCCGGGTGCGACGCCCGCACCGGGGTCGACGATGACGCACGTGCTGTCGTCGGCGACGATCACGTAGCAATTGGTACCGAACACGGGTGCGACGACGGTAAAGAGCTCCATGCGGCCACGCTACCGACCGACACCGAGGCCCGGGCGCCGCCGGTCGAGACCAGACCGTGACCTCGGCGCGAGCCGCGGTGGCGAGCAGCTGGTCATGGCTGCCTAGACTGTCGGGGTCCAGGAGTGCGTCGCGGCAGGCCAGAGTCTCGCCGCTCGCCCGTCGTCGAGGAGCATGCGTGTCGTCGAGCAAGCGCGAGCGCGAGTATGAGCGCCGCCGGTACGAGAAGTGGCAGCAGCGGCAAGCCGAGCACAAGGCACGACGACGCCGTCTGCAGGTCATCGTCGGCTCCCTCCTCGGCGTGCTGCTGCTCGCCGTCGGGGTTGCCGTGGCTGTCGCAGTCACCAACGACCAGCCCAGTGCCGGCCCTACCGCGACCGGCTCGCCGTCGCCGTCGTCCACGCGCACCCTGCCTGATGCCAGCCTCGCCGGCGCTCGCCCCTGGACGGGAACGCTCACGCTCAGCAGCGGTCCGCTCGCCATCGAGCTGGACGGCGCGGCGGCACCGCAGGCCGTCGCCAACTTCGTGACACTCGCCAAGGACGGCTACTTCAACGGCACCGTGTGCCATCGGCTTGCGCTCGGCATCCACGTGCTCCAGTGCGGCGACCCGACCGCGACCGGTGAGAGCGGGTCCGGCGGGGCCGGCGGCCCGGGCTACGCCTGGGGACCCATCGAGAACCCCCCGGCGAATGGCGTCTACCCGGCGGGCACGATCGCCATGGCCCGTCAGCCGAGCAACGGTTCCTCGATGGGCAGCCAGTTCTTCCTGGTGTACCAGGACAGCACCATCCCGTCGGACTCGGCGGGCGGATACACGATTTTCGGCCACATCACGTCCGGACTGGGCGTGGTGCAGGCAATCGCTGACGCGGGAGTCAGGGGGGGCGGCGCCGACGGTGCACCCACCACCCGCGTCACCATCGAGGGAGTGGAGACCCAGTGACCGAGAACCCGGCTGCGACGCAGCACGAGCCCGACGAGGTCCCCGCACCTGCTGCACCGGAACCCGACGACGTGACGTCATCGGCGGCCTCGGCCGCGGTCGACCCGACGCTGCCCGCAACCGTCCCTGAGGTTGCTGCACCTGAGGTTGCTGTCGGCGAGGTTGCTGTCGGCGAGGTTGCTGTCGGCGACGCTGCTGTCGGCGCCGAGGTGACAGCCCCCGACGAGTCCGGACCGGCCGCGCCCGCGCCGGCAGCGGCCGGCGAGCCGGAGTCCGCCACCTCAGAGGTTCCCCCGAGCCCTCGACCGATGCCACGTCCGGTCCCCCGACCGATGCCGCGGCCGCCCGTGCACCCTGTCGTGCCCGTCGTGCCGCGCGGCGAGTCCACCCCAGCCTCAGCGGCGCCGGTCGCACCGCCGATCGACGCGGTCGGAGCTGCTGCAGCATCCGCCTTCGGGAGGGTCGACGACGACGGCACGGTCTGGGTCCGCGAGGCAGCCGGTGAGCGCACGGTTGGCCAGGTTCCTGGCGCGAGCGCTCAGGACGCGCTCAGCCTCTACGTCCGCCGGTTCCTCGACCTGAAGGCCAAGGTCGTGCTGTTCGAGACCCGCCTGACAGCGACAGACCTCGCGGTCAAGGAGATCGACCAGACCCTCACGAAGCTCGCCGAGGAGCTCGCCGAGCCCGCCGCTGTCGGGGATCTCGACGGGCTGCGTGCGCGGCTCGACGCCGTGCGGCCTGTCGCCGCCGAGCGACGCGCGGTCGCCGAGGCCGAGCGGGCGGCGGCTCGGGCGATCGTGCTGGGCGAACGCACCCAGATCGTCGAGCAGGCCGAGAAGATCGCCAGCACTGACCCGGAGCGGATCCAGTGGCGCCCGGCCGGCGAACAGCTGCGCGTGCTCCTCGATCAGTGGAAGGAAGCCCAGCGCAGCGGGCCGCGCCTCGACCGTGCCTCCGAGGAGTCGCTCTGGAAGCGCTTCAGCCACGCTCGCACGACATTCGATCGCGAACGTCGCCACTTCTTTGCCGAGCTCGAGTCGCGCAACGCCGGAGCGAAGTCCGCAAAGGAGGACCTGGTGCGCGAGGCCGAGAGCCTTGCGACCAGCACCGACTGGGGAACCACGGCCGGTGTCTACCGCGATCTCATGGCCCGCTGGAAGGCTTCAGGGCGTGCGAGCCGGTCCGACGACGACGCGCTGTGGGCGCGGTTCCGGGCCGCCCAGGACGCGTTCTTCGCGGCCCGCGACGCATCCGCCGCCTCCACCGACGACGAGTACCGGGCCAACCTCGCGCTCAAGGAAGCGCTCCTGACCGAGGCCGAGCGGCTGCTTCCCGTCAAGGACGTCAACGCGGCCAAGGCTGCGCTGCGCACGCTGCAGGACCGGTGGGAGTCCGCCGGGAAGGTCCCCCGTGCCGACGTCCAGCGGATAGAAGCGCGGCTCCGCGCGATCGAGGCAGCCGTCCGTGACGCCGATCAGGCGGTGTGGCAGCGGAGCAACCCGGAGACGCGGGCGCGCGCAGAGGGGGCGGCGGCACAGCTCGAGAGCGCCATCGCGGGTCTCGAAGCCGCTCTCGCTGCAGCGAAGGCCAAGGGAGAGGCACGCAAGGTCGCCGAGGCCCAGGCAGCACTCGACGCGCGCCGGTCCTGGCTCGAGCAGGTCCAGCGAGCCGCTCAGGACGCACGCGGCTGATCGACGCTCGGGAGGCTCGGGTCAGAACAGCGGCTGGCCCGAACGTCGCGCGCCGGGTACTCGGCTGTCCACAGATCCGGCTCACGCCCCGCACGACGACCCCGGCGACGCGATGCTGGACGGATGCACGCACTTCCGTGGCTGCCGCGCGCCGCGAACCCCGAGCCACCGGACCGTCTCTTCCCGGAGCTGCTTGGCACAGTCGCCCACCAGGCGATGATTCGGGACGGCATCACCTTCCGGGTCCACGCCGACCTGACGATCCCGGCCGACGTCGCCGTCACTCCGGAGCTCCGACTCGCGTCACTGGCCGTCCTGGTGCCCTCGCGGTGTGTCGTGGGACGCCAGGCGGCGCTCTGGGTCCACACCGGCGCCCACGAGCCCGCACGGGTCGCCGTGCTGGTCGGCCCCCGCGTCCGTCGCCCCGATCCCCATCCGGGGAGGACGACGCACGAGTGCGAGCTCACAGACGCGGATGTCGTCGCCTTCGGCGACGTCCGTGCGACGTCGGTGCAGCGCACCGGTCTGGATCTCGCACGCTGGTTCCCAGCCCACGAGGCACTGGAGCTGCTCGCACCGCTGTGCGACACGGGGTTCGACGCCGACTCAGCGCTCCGCACGCTCGACTCGCTCGGCGGCTATGCGGGTGTCCGGGACGCCCGGTCCACGTTGGCCCGCATCGCCAGCCGGCAGGGCCTCGCGGCCCGGATCACCGGGGCTCGGATCGCTGAAGCGCACGTCAGTCGGGCTCAGGCCGATCAGGCTCGGGTCTCGCGGGTCCGGGTCGATCAGGCGCGGATCACCGGGTGCTTGGCTGCCTTGGCCCCCGTGAGCCGGTAGACGTCGAACACGCCTTCGACCTTCCGCACAGCAGCGAGCACTGACGCGAGGTGCGTTGGCTCGGCCATCTCGAACACGAATCGTGACAGGGCAACACGGTCGCGTGACGTCGAGACCGACGCCGAGAGGATGTTCACGTGGTGGTCCGAGAGGACTCGGGTGACGTCGGACAGCAGCCGGCTCCGGTCGAGCGCCTCGACCTGGATCTGCACGAGGAACAGACCGCTGCCGCCCTGCGTCCACTCGACCTCGACGATCCGCTCGGGCTCAGCCCGCAGGGCACCGACATTCACGCAGTCGGTCCGATGCACACTGACGCCGGCCCCGCGGGTCACGAAGCCCACGATCTCGTCTCCGGGGACCGGGGTGCAGCACTTGGCCAGCTTGACCCACACGTCGTCGACACCCTTGACGACGACCCCCGAGTCCGCTGTGCGGACGCGCCTGCCGCTGACCCCTGGCAGGGTCGTCTCGACCAGGTCCTCCTCGGCGCCGGGCTCGCCGTCCATCGAGTGCACGAGGCGCTGGACGACGGTCGCCGCCGACACCTGCCCCTCGCCGATCGCGGCGTACAGCGACGAGACGTCGGCATGACGCATCTCGTGCGCGAGCGCCACGAGCGCCTCGTGGGACAAAAGGCGTTGGATCGGCAAGTTCTGCTTGCGCATCGCCTTGGCGATGGCGTCCTTGCCGTGCTCGATCGCCTCTTCGCGTCGCTCCTTGGAGAACCACTGACGGATCTTGTTGCGTGCCCGAGGGCTCTTGACGAAGCCCATCCAGTCGCGGCTCGGACCAGCGGTCTCCGACTTCGACGTGAAGACGTCGATGACGTCGCCGTTCTCGAGCGTGGAGTCGAGCGGCACGAGCCGACCGTTGACGCGCGCGCCCATCGTGCGGTGGCCGACCTCGGTGTGGACCGCGTACGCGAAGTCGACAGGTGTGGAGCCGGCCGGCAGCGACATGACGTCGCCCTTCGGCGTGAACACATACACCTCGGCGCCAGCGATCTCGAACCGCAGGGAGTCGAGGAACTCGCTCGGGTCGGCGGTCTCCTTCTGCCAGTCCACAAGCTGGCGAAGCCAGGTCATGTCGTTGCCGCTCGAGTCCGTCGTCGTCGGGCCGAGCTTCATGTTCTCCTTGTACTTCCAGTGCGCTGCGACCCCGTACTCCGCGCGCCGGTGCATGTCATGGGTGCGGATCTGGATCTCGACGGGTTTGCCGCCGGGGCCGATCACCGTCGTGTGCAGCGACTGGTAGAGGTTGAACTTCGGCATCGCGATGTAGTCCTTGAACCGGCCAGGCACCGGGTTCCAGCGCGCGTGCAGCGCACCGAGAACCGCGTAGCAGTCCCGAACCGAGTCCACCAGGACCCGCACGCCGACGAGGTCGTAGATGTCCGTGAAGTCACGGCCGCGCACGATCATCTTCTGGTAGATCGAGTAGTAGTGCTTAGGCCGGCCGGTCACCGTCGCCTTGATCTTCGCGGCCCTCAGGTCGGCGCTCACCTGGTCGCGGACGACCGCGAGGTACTCCTCGCGGGCGGGCGCTCGCTCGCTCACAAGGTGCACGATTTCCTCGTAGACCTTGGGGTACAGGGTCGAGAAGGACAGGTCCTCGAGCTCCCACTTGATCGTGTTCATCCCGAGCCGGTGCGCCAGCGGGGCGTAGATCTCGAGCGTCTCGCGGGCCTTGTTCTCCGCGGACGCGGACGAGACGAACTTCCACGTCCGGGCGTTGTGCAGGCGGTCGGCAAGCTTGATGACGAGCACTCGGATGTCGCGGGACATCGCGACGACCATCTTGCGGACGGTCTCCGCCTGGGCGGCCTCGCCGAACTGGACCTTGTCGAGCTTGGTCACGCCGTCGACGAGCATCGCGATCTCGGGGCCGAAATCGGCGCGCAGCTGCTCGAGGGCGTAGTCCGTGTCCTCGACCGTGTCGTGGAGCAGAGCGGCCGCCAGCGTCGGCGGCGTCATCCCCAGCTCGCCGAGGATCGTCGCCACGGCCACCGGATGGGTGATGTACGGGTCGCCGCTCTTGCGCAGCTGACCCCGGTGCGCGCGCTCGGCAACGACGTACGCCTGCTCGACGACCGACAGGTCAGCCTTCGGATGGTTCGAGTGGATCGCCAGCAGCAGCGGCTCGAGCGCGGGCGAGGTCGCGGCGCCGCGCGAGCCGAAGCGCGCAAGACGAGAACGTACCCGGTTCGCCGACGCGCTGGGCACAGCCTCGATGGATTCGGTCTGGACGTCGGCCTCGGCCGCGCGCACGTCGTCAGTCACGGCACGGACCTCCCAGCGTCGACCGTCGGATGCCGCAGCGAACGATGCACAGGTGCACCAGCCGCGGTGGGTCTCCACCGACCCGATCGGGAAAGTCTACGTCTGCGGCTCTCTAGAGCACGTCAAGCAGTGTTTCCACCCGGTGGCCCTCGAGCGAGGCACGCCCGCCGAGGAACCTCAGATCGATCAGGAACGACAGCCCGACGACGTGGGCACCGCACTCCTCGAAGAGCCGGATGGTCGCTCCGGCTGTTCCGCCGGTGGCCAGAACGTCGTCGACGATCAGCACGCGCGACCCGCGGGGCACCGTGAACGGATGCACCTCGACCGTAGCGTGGCCGTACTCCAGCTCGTACTGCTGTGAGGCCGTGGGGCCGGGCAGCTTGCCCGCCTTGCGCACCGGCACGAAGCCCGCGCCAAGTGCGATCGCCACGGGCGCCGCGAGGATGAATCCCCGCGCCTCCGTCCCTGCAACCAGGTCGACCGGACCGTCAACGCGAGCGGCGATCTCTGCCACGACTGCGGCGAACGCCTCGGCGTCCGCCAGCAACGGGGTGATGTCCTTGAACCCCACGCCAGGCCGCGGGAAGTCGGCGACGTCACGGATGAGCTCGTGCAGCCGCGCGACGAGCGCGTCGCCCGTCAGGCGGCCGCCGATCGAGCCCGAGCGCGGGTTCATGTCCGTCGACGCGGTCACTTGCGGCGTCGCGGCTGTGCGGCGTTGCCCTGGTGCGAACCGGGCCGCAGCTGAGCGGTGGCCCGTCCGACGTCCGCGGCTCCGACCACCTCACCGGAACCGGCCTTCGCGCGGTTCGCCAGGACCTTCGCCGTGTGCTCGTGCAGTTCAGGCTCGCGCTCACGCAGGAGCACCGCGAAAGGGGTCGCGAGGAAGATCGAGGAGAACGCACCGATCGCCATACCGACGAACAGCGCGAGCGCGATGTCCCGCAGCGTCCCGGCGCCGAGCACGAACGCCCCGATGAACAGGATCCCGCTGACCGGCAGCAGCGCCACGACGGAGGTGTTGATCGACCGCACGAGAGTCTGGTTGACAGCCAGGTTCGCCTTCTCGGCGTAGGTGAACCGCGACTGGTCGCGGACCCCGACCGTGTTCTCCCGTACTTTGTCGAAGACCACGACGGTGTCGTAGATCGAGTAGCCGAGGATCGTCAGGAAGCCGATGACCGTTGCGGGTGTGACCTCCCACCCGACCGCGGCGTAGATGCCGACCGTGATGATCAGGTCATGGAAGAGCGCGAGCAGGGCCGCCACGGCCATGCGCCAGTTCCGGAAGTAGATCGTGAGGACGAGAGTCACGAGCACGAGGAAGACGATGAGTCCGCGGATGGCCTTCGACGAGACGTCCTGGCCCCACGAGGGGCCGACGAAGTTGCTCGTCACCTGCGTGACGGGGACGTTGTAGGCGACGGCGAGCGCCGCTCCGGCCTTTTCGACCTGGGCGTTCGTGAGGGTCGTCGTCTGGATGCGCAGCGACGAGCTACCGACCGTCGTGATGCGCGGGATCTCTTCGGGGGCGAAGGACGCGACTGTGTCGGCGGCAAGTTTCTGGTCGCTCGTCTGGACGCCGGAGATGACGAACTCCGAACCGCCGCGGAACTCGATGCCCGGGTTCAACCCCGGCTTGACGAGCAGGATCGCGCAGATTGCGACGAGTGAGAAGGAGATCGTGAACCACAGGCGCTTGCGCCCCACGATGTTGTAGGACCGGCGGCCTGTGTACAGGTCGTTGCCCCACTGGGCGAATCCAACGGCCATCAGAGCTCGTTCCCTTCGGTACGGCCGGACGTGGGCTCCGCCTCGGCTGTGGCGCCCGCAGCATCCGACGGCACC
>JABBOW010000046.1 GCA_012927595.1 Cellulomonas sp. | reverse complement strand
GGGCACTGGGGCTGCCCGTCGTGCCGGGCCATCAGGAGTACGTCGACCGCGTGCTGGACCACCGGCTGAGCGCGCCGGCCTTCGCCGGTCTGCGCGCCGTGGCTCGGCACCTCGGCGTCACCGCCAATTTCAGGGAGCTGATCGACCAGGTCGACACGGCCCCGGGGCACACGCCGCCGGGATTTCGCCTCGAGCTCGAGCTCGACGCCGATGGAACCCTCCTCGCCGACCTGATCCGCGACATCTCCTACGACGCCGACGGCGCGCTGCGGCCGACAAGCGTGCTCTACTCGGCCGACACGGCCAACCCGTACGAGATCGCCCCGATCGCCCCGCTGATTGCGAACCTGACCTGTAACCCGGGCATCATCTACGACCTCTTCCTGCACGACCCCAAGGCCAACATCGGCGGTCACTTCCGCGACCGCGACGAGGTGATGACGGAGATCGGTCGGATCCTCGGGCCGGGCTGCGACATCAGCGTCGAGCTCGACGACCCCTTCGCCGCCCCGGAGCAGATCCTGGAGGAGGCCGAGCACTTCCGCGAGATGCTCGGACACTGGCGCGTGGTCATCAAGGTGCCTCACACCGGACCGGTGAACGCCGCGAACGCGCGCCAGCTCCTCACCGGGGACGGGCGCCTGGACCGGTGGTGGTGGGAGCCGGCCACCGCCGATGCCTTCTACGGCCACCGGCTGGCACTGCTGCTGCGCGAGCACGGATTCCGGGTCAACTTCACCCTGATGTTCGAGCCGCACCAGACCCAGCTCGCGCTCCAGGCGCGGCCCGCCTACGTCAACGCCTTCATCCGCCACCGGTTGACGCAGTCGACCCGCATGGCCGCGCTGCTCGACGCCCACACGGCCAGCGGCGACGACGGGCTGCTCGTCTCGCTGCGTGAGTACCTCCTGGCGACCGACCACCTGCCGGCCGGCGACACGGAGCACGACCTCGGGGACTGCCGGCGGATGGCCGAGCGCATCATCACCCACCGCAGGTTCCGTGAGCCGGAGGGCGCCGACGGGCTGGACTCGGTGCGTCACACCCTTCGCCTGCTGCGCAGCGCGAACCTGCCCGACACCCGGTTGATCGTCTGCTCGATGGAGGGTGAGCGGGCCTACCCCGAGATCGACAGGCTGCTGGCGAGCGAGGAGTTCGCCGACATGACCCGTCGCCTCGCGGTGACCGCCGAACCGCAGTACCTCGCACGATTCGCGTCGGCCAACCAGGTGGTGAGCTACCAGCGCCGGTTCCTCACCGCGGCGAGCCGCGGCCCGGCAGTCGGGCACTGACCGCGGACGTCTCGCCCACGACGCGACTGGCGCCGGTGTCACGGCCCGGCGAGCGCTTGGTGGGCGACCGCGACCCGGGTGTCGATCCGGCTGTCGGGCGCCTCGCCGGACGGGAGAAGGGTGAGCGGCTCGTGGGTCATCGTGAGGCAGCCGTGTGCGTCGGCGTCTTGCCCCCCAGGCGAGGGGAGGGCGCCTGACGTCGGGGCGTCGCGACCCGGTAGTGGCGTCTCATCGCCGTGTCTCATCACCGACGGCAGAGGATCAGATGGTTGGCGATGCTCGGCAATTGCACGGGCGATGACAGCGGCGCTCGACTCGTTCGGTTCCATTGACGGTTCAATCGTCCGACAGCGACGTTCGACGAAGGGGACGGGCCGTGGCTGGTGAGCCGGCTCGACTGCTCGGCACCTGGCCCATCGGCGCCCGCGCGCCCCGGGCGCGCACCGAACCCGCGACTTTGGACACCCTCACGGCGTTGGCCAACGACCTCGCCGGGGAGTTCCGGCCGCGCCCGCTGCTGGAACGCATCCTGGCCAGCGCCGTCGAGCTGCTGGACTGCACGAGCGGTTCGATCTGCCTGATCGACCAGGCGGCGCACAACTACCGCAAGGAGATCGACCTCGACCAGGGCTGCCAGACAGGCATGGTCTTCTCCCTGGACGAAGGCATGACCGGGTGCGTGGCACGGCACGGCGGCCCGGTGATCTTCGAGCGGTACTCCGAGGTGGATCGCGGCCACGTCGATCCGACTGACAGCAGTTACCACGGCGCGGTGATCGGGGTCCCGATCCGACTCGGGGCCGACCTGATCGGCGCGGTGATCGTGTTCGCCTCGACCAGCCATCCCCAGTTCGATGTCGAGGACGGTCGCCTGCTCGAACGGTTCGCCACCCACGCGGCCATCGCGATCGCGAACTCCCGGCTGCACGCGGAAGCGGCCGAGCGAGCCGAGCAGGCCGCGGTCTCTGCGGAGCGGGAGCGCTCGATGCTGCAGATCCACGACACGATCGGCCGCGGTCTGGTGTCTGTCATGCTGGAGCTGCGCGAGGCCCAGCACGTCGCAGAACGCGGTGGGGACGTCACGGCCGTGTTGGTGCACGCACAGCGGGCGGTCCAGACCACCCTCGATGAAGGCCGACAGGCCGCACTCGGACTCGGGCCGACCCGACTGGACGCTCGCCCGCTGGACGAGACCATCGCGCTAGAGCTCAAGTGGATCGGTGCGAACACGGGAGTGACGACACTTCTGCGCGTGTTCGGCGACCGGCGCGAGATCGCCCACGACGTGCGCATCCAGCTCGTCCGGATCGTCCAGGAATCCCTGACCAACGTGGCCCAGCACGCCGACGCGACCTCGGTGCGGGTGGGGCTGATGTACGACCCGGACTCGGTGTCGGTGATCGTCGAGGACGACGGGCGTGGCTTCGACATCGCCACCGACCACACGCGAACCTCTGGCAGGGTCGGCCTGGCCGGCCTCGTGACGCGGCTCGCCCAGCTGGGCGGCCGTGTCCAGATCGATTCGACCCGGGGGTGGGGAACCCGGATCAGGGCCGAGGTGCCCTACGAGGTCCGGCCGAGCGGGCTGGCCAACAACCCCGGCTTCGAGTGATCGTCGCTCACGACCAGCCGGCCATGCGCGCCGGCTTGGTCCGGCTGCTGGACGCCACCGAACCGGGAGTCAAGGTGGTCGCCGAGGTGACCGACGTCGCCGCCGCCGTCGACGCGGTGACGCTGCTGCATCCGGCCGTCGTCGTCGCCGGCATGCGCCTGCCCGGCGGACTCGGCCGTGAGCTCATCGCCGCCCTGCACGACGCGGACCCCGAGGTGGCCGTGGTCGGGGTGATCGACGACCCGACGGCCGAGGAGGACCTGAGAGCCTGGGCCGCGGCCGGAGTCAGCGGACTGGTACCGCGTGACGTCGGTGCGACCTCGTTGGGGCGGGCAGTCCTGGCGGCGGCCCGAGGAGACATCGTGGTCTTCGGCGGACTGGTTGAACAGCTGAGCCTGCCCCCACGGCCCCGAACCGCGAGCCTGACCACCAGAGAACGCGAGGTTCGCGCCCTGGTCGCCCAGGGTCTGGCCGACAAGCAGATCGCCGCGCGCCTGGGCATCTCGGTCAAGACCGTGGAGAAGCACGTCAGTGCCGTACTGCGTAAGGCGCATGTGCACAGCCGCACTGAGCTGATGGCCCGTCGCACCTGACCGGGCCGCCACCCCTACCCGCATCGCACCTGCGGGGAATTCCCCATGGCCCCGACGCCGTGTGGACGCCTAGCGTCCAAGGACCACCTGAACCGAGCACGCGAGCCCGCCGGCGAGCACAGGAGCGTCGAACGGCGGTCTGCGCCGCTGCCGGCAGATGGAACTCAACCGGCAGTAAGTCAACCACCAGTACCGAGGAGCAGGCCATGGCCGCAGAGAAGATCAAGGACAGCCTGACGCGGCAGGACGCCAGGCGCGTCATCGACGCCGCGATGGCGCGCGCCGTGGAGATCGGTCAACCGCAGGACATCGCAGTCGTCGATGCCGGCGGCAACCTCAAGGCTCACGTTCGCATGGACACCGCCAACATCGGAAGCATCCACATCTCGATCAACAAGGCGTACACGTCGATCGCCTTCCAGTGCCAGACCAAGGACTTGACCGACATCACCCGACACGACGGCGACCTCTACGGCCTCAACGACGCCCACGGCGGTCGGATTGTGGTGTTCCCCGGGCGAATCCCGCTGGTCCGTGACGGACACATCGTCGGGGCGATCGGTGTGTCCACTGGCACGATCGAGCAGGACCAGACGGTCGCCGAGGCCGGCGCGGCAGCCATGTAGCCGGGTGCGGGCGTCGCCCCGGCCCGCCCGCGACACCCGCGCCACGGGCTGCTCGGCGCCCGCGACACCCGCGACACCCGAGCAGCGTCGACCCGCTCGGGTATGGCAGGACCCGCAAGGCCAGCCGTTCCGTCTGTGCTGACGGCACAACCACACGCGCCGAGCGACAACAACGCCCCGAAGACCGAGGTCGACGTCCACGACGCCCCGCGGCCTCAGAAGCTGGCCACCGCTGCCCGCTCCAGGACCAGGCGAAGGGCGACGACTCTGGAGAGGATCCGTGGCTCGATCCACGATCGCGAGATCGATCAAGAAGCGCCCGCAACGATGCGCCGGCATCTCGCGGCGCACATGGCGCCACAGGAGCATCCGACCGCCAGGAGGAGAGGTGTTGCAGTTGCTGGGGAAGTCGAACGCCGCCGCCCGCACCGCACGGGTGACGATCGAACCATCGAGGCCACACATGACGCGCTCGTCGAGGCTCGAGCGGCCGCGACGCCACCACGGTGGCCTGTGAAGCCGCGGAGACCAGGTCGCGGTCGGCGCAACGACGGGTCGGTGGCATCGTGATCGACGCGTCGCGATCGCACCTGCGGCGTCGACCTGCACCGCCCGCCGGAGCACCGGTGCACGCCGTCAGCGGGTCTGCGCCTTCGGTGTGGCGCTGGGCGGTCGGCGCGCGTCCGGTCCTTCCCGCCGGGCGCGCTCGAGGCAACCTGCGACCGACCTGTCAGACCCACGCGGGGGGAGTGGTTGGCGCCCCGACATCGACCACGGAGGGGTTCACATGCAGTGCGCGGTCATCCACTACGCCGGACTGGTCATTGCTGTCCGGCAGGACCAGGCTGCCGACTTTGCCAGCATCGTCGACTCTGTCACGCGGTCTGGCCGGTCCGCGTGGGTTCCGATCCCTTAGACCAACCCGATCGGGGCGGTGCGATTGTGGGTCGGGCCCGGCGGGGCTACCGCCTCTCGCGCAGCGGCTCTCAGGTTCAGCGAGCTCGCCGCAGAAGCACTCAGTGACGGTCGAACCTCCACGACGGTCGCCCCTACTCTCGGATCCGTCTTCCGAGCGACGCCAGGTACTCTCGGGTCCGCTTTCCGGGAGACGTCGGGCTCGTGACCTGGGCCGTGGTCCAGATCTGCCTCCGCCGGTGCGGCCGTGCCGCGTACGCTCCTGGCTCGTCCACGGCAGGTCGTTGACCGTGCAGACACCTGTCGTCCGCCAGGTCGACGATGGTCCGACGGACCGGGCGCGTCGGCGTCCACCGCGCCGCGTGCCCGAGCCCTGGATCCCCGCGCCCCGGTCGCCCGCAACACCTCGTGCACTCGTGGCCTCCTCACCTGAAGCGCCACGGGTGGCCGAGGCCCAGGACGACCGTCGGTGCACCGGCCCGCGCACCGCCACGCGCATCACAGAAGCCGCGGCGCAACGGCACGCGTCGCCCTGTGCGACGACGCACGGTCTGCACCGAGGGCGTCGATCTGGGGGTGTGGACTTCGCGTCGAGCCCGGCGTACGCTCGCCAATGGACCTGTATAGAGCGGTATAGCCGCCATGTGACGTGTGATAGCGGTGCCCGTTCCGTCGACGAAGAGGAACTCCGATGATGACGTCCACGCTGCAGCTCGCCCGCCATGCCAGGGCCAACGGCTACGCGGTTGCCGCGGTCAACGTGCTGGACGACCTGAGCCTGCGTGCCGTGGTCGCGGCCGCGACCGAGCTGTCCTCGCCGGTGATCGTGCAGGTTTCGGTCAAGACGGTTCGCTCGGTCGGTGTCGCACTCATGACATCGATCTTCCGGGCCGCAGCCGACGTGGCGACGGTGCCGGTCGCGCTGCACCTCGACCACTGCCCCGACCGGCGGGTGATCGCCGACGTGGTCGCGGCCGGCTGGTCCTCCGTCCTTTTCGATGCGTCCGACCGTGACCTCGCCCAGGCCGAGGCGGAGACCACCGAAGTGGTCCAGCTCGCCCACCATGCGGGAGTGGACGTCGAGTCGGAGATCGAGAACATCATCGGCGTGGAGGACGGCGTCGGCTCAGACGTGGCCCTGCACTCGTACTCGGTCGAGATGCTGGCCGCGGTGGCAGAGCGGACCGGGGCTGATCTCCTGGCCCCCCAGCTCGGGACGGCGCACGGCGAGTACACGCGCGCCCCGGTTCTGCTGCCGAACCGGGTGCGGGATCTTGCACGCCTCACCGACAGGCCGATCGTGCTCCACGGTGGGACCGGCCTCGGTGAGGCCGACTTCCGTAGCTTCATCGATGCCGGAGTCTCGAAGATCAACATCTCAACTGCAATCAAGCTCGCCTACATGCATGCCGCCCGCGACCACCTCCAGAAGGCAGAGATGTCGGACCGGTGGAACCCGCCATCGCTGTTCGCCGACATCGGCACCGCCGTCCAGGGGGTCGTCGCCGACCACCTGCGCATGTTCGGGTCGGCCGGTCACGCCGACGGCGCGGCGGCGGCCCGGTGAGTCCCGCGCTGATCTTCGACTGCGACGGTGTGCTCGCAGACACCGAACGCTTCGGCCATCTTCCCGCGTTCAACCAGACCTTCGAGCAGGTGGGGCTGCCTGTCCACTGGAGTGAGGACGACTACGCGGAGTACGTCAAGATCGGGGGCGGCAAAGAGCGCATGGCGAGCCTGCTCACCCCCGAGCTCGTAGCCCGAGCCGGGCTCCCCACCGACCCGGGCGAGCAGAAGGCGATGATCGCCGACTGGCACCGCCGCAAGACAGCGGCATACGTCGACCTGGTGACCTCCGGCGCCATGCCGGGGCGCCCGGGAATCGCGCGGATCGTCGAGGAGGCCGCCGCCGCGGGATGGCGCCTGGCGGTCGCCTCCACCTCGGCGGAGGTCTCCGTGCGTGCCGTGCTCGAGCATGCGGTGGGAGCCGAGCGGGCCCGCGACTTCGCGGTCTTCGCGGGAGACCTCGTACCGCGCAAGAAGCCGGCGCCCGACATCTACCTGCTCGCACTGGAGCGTCTCGACGTGGATCCCGCCGACGTCGTCGTTGTCGAGGACAGCGCGAATGGCGTGCAGGCCGCACGGGCCGCGGGACTGGCGACCGTCGTGACGGTCAGCGCCTACACCGTCGACGAGGACTTCACCGGTGCCGACCTCGTCGTGACCTGCCTGGGCGACACACCCGAGGACCCAGCGCGAGTCATCGACGACTCGCACCACCTCCACCCGGGCGACGAGGTCACCCTCGCCGACCTGTCCCACCTCATCCGCCCCTCGAAGGAGTGACCCACATGGCCGTGGAGCAAGCTGACGTCGAGTTCGTGGTGCACGTGATAGCGCAGACCGCCGTCGACAACGAGAAGTACTTCGGTGACCTTGACTCCGTCGTCGGGGACGGCGACTTCGGGTACTCCCTCGCGCGGGGCTTCGAGATCGTCCTGGCGGACTGGGACACCCTGGACCGCACCGACGCGGGCACCTTCCTGCAGAAGATCGCCACGATCATCACCAGCCGCATCGGCGGTACATCCGGACCCATCTGGGGGACCGCGTTCCTCAGGGCCGGCGGGGTGGCCAAGAAGAGCGAGACGCTCGATGGAACCGTGATCGTCGAGATCCTCACCGCGGCGATCGAGGGCGTCAAGGCGCGCGGCGGGGCCGAAGTCGGCGAGAAGACCCTCCTCGACGCTGTCGTCCCGATGCGCGACACGATCGCCATTCTCGTGGCGCAGGGCGCCGGCGACCAGGTCGTGCTCGACGCCGCCGCGACGACCGCGCGCACGTCAGCAGAGGCCACCAGTGTGCTCCAGGCGCGGCGCGGACGCGCGAGCTATACCGGGGAGCGGAGCATCGGCTCACCCGACGCCGGCGCGATCGCGGTGGCCGTGATCGTCGAGCAGATCGCCGAGCAGTGGCGCCAGCGCGCAACGGCCTCCGCCTGAGCTGGACAACGCCCCCGAACGAACTCCAGGACCGCACCGCCAGCAGGACCCGGGCAAGGCGCCACGAAGGCGCCGGCACCCCGGCCGCACGAACCGTCACAACCCATCTCACAACGACGTGGAGGCAGAAGTGAAGAAGTTCATGAACGACCCCAAGCAGTTCGTCCCACAGATGCTCAAGGGCATCGCACTGGCCAACCCCGACACGCTGAAGTACGTGCCGGAGTACAACCTGATCATGCGGTCCGACGCACCGCGGCACGACAAGGTCTCGATCGTGCAGGGCTCCGGGTCCGGGCACGAACCTGCCCACGTCATGACCGTCGGCAAGGGGATGCTCGACGGCGCGTGCCCAGGTGACATCTTCGCGGCGCCGCCGATGGACTACGTCTACGAGACAACCAAGCTCCTCGCCTCCGACAAGGGCGTGCTGCTCCTGGTGAACAACTACACCGGGGACAAGATGGCCTTCGAGATGGCGCAGGAGCTGAGCGAGGCCGACGGCATCATGGTCCGCACGCTGTTCATCAACGACGACGTCGCGGTCCAGGACTCTACCTGGACGGTCGGGCGTCGCGGGGTCGCCGGCAACTTCTTCGTCATGAAAGCCGTCGGCGCAGCCGCCGAGGCGGGTGCCGACCTGGATGAGGTCGTCCGTATCGGCGAGAAGGTCAACGCGGTCACCCGGACGATGGGGATCGCACTGACCGCCTGCACACCGCCCGCGAAGGGTGCACCCCTCTTCGATCTCGGGGACGACGAGATCGAGATCGGCGTCGGCATCCATGGCGAGCCCGGTCGTCGTCGCGCCAAGATGGCCTCGGCAGACGACATCGTCGACGAGCTTCTGGGGGCCGTCGTCGGCGACCTCCCCTACACGGCAGGTGACCGCGTGGCGCTGATGATCAACGGCCTGGGTGGGACCCCGATCAGCGAGCTCTACCTGCTCTACGGCATCGCCCACGAGAAGCTCGCCGCGCAGGGCATCACCGTCACCCGCAGCTACGTCGGCGAGTACTGCACGTCGCTGGAGATGGCCGGTGCCTCGCTCACGCTCGTCAAGCTCGACGAGGAGATCGACGGCCTTCTCGACGCCCCGGCCGAGATCGCATACCGGGTGTTCTGACCAGGCCCGGCGGCACGCCGACGGCGTGCGCCAGCTGTGTGTACCTCCTGTGGGGGGGGGGGGGGGGGGGCCCCCGCGCCCCCCCCCCCCCCCGCCGCCCCCCCGCCCACCCCGCCCCCGAGCCCCGCGCCCCGCCCCCCCGCCGGCCCGGCCGGCGCGGCGCGGCGCGCGC
>JABBOW010000148.1 GCA_012927595.1 Cellulomonas sp. | reverse complement strand
CACCACGCGGTCTTCACCGATTCTCAGGAGCTGATGCTCGCCGCGGAGGCCACCCACCGCGACCACGCCAACGCGCGAGAAGGTCATCGCCGAGCTGAAGAACGGTCCGCTCGCCCATTTGCCGTCCGGGCGGATCAATGCCAATGCCGCGTGGCTGGTGCTGGCGGCGATCTCGTTCAACCTGACCCGCGCCGCCGGGACCCTGGCCTCGAGGTTCCACGCCAAGGCGACCACCACCACGATCCGCACCCACCTCATCGCGGTGCCCGCCCGCATCGCCCGCTCCGCGCGCCGGCTCCGCCTGCACCTGCCCGAACGGTGGCCCTGGGAGACCGCGTGGCGGGCGATGTTCACCGGCGCCGCGGGACCACCCGCCTGCGCGACCTGACCACCCAGCCCCGACCGGCGCGACCAAGGACCCCCAGTGGAAGACCCGGACAGACCGGCACCCCACCCACGCCCGAATCACAAACGACACGGCTCAGACCCGATCAGACCCGATCAGACCCTCACCGAAAACGGACCGGTGGATCGAGGTTGAAGCGCGACCCGGTGTCGGCGCGCCCCCGCCACCCCGCTCGCACCAGTTGTGATCCGCGCTCTGAGCGCGCGCTTCGTCGATGACGTTCGGGCCTCTCGACCCCCACCAAATGTCCCACGAGTCGGTCACCGACTGGGCGCCCTTCCGGGGGCGTCCGCGGCGGGCAGGCGGGCGTCGAGTTGCGGTGTACGCCTGATCGGCACCGGGGACTGTGCGTGGGTCCTGACCCTCCTGCGCGCGGCACTCGCCTCGGCGAGCCGCTCAGCAGCAAGAGCTCCGGGGTTCTCGTTCCACTGCTGAACTGCACGGGCGAGCTCTCGACGCACGACAGACTCGGCGATGCCGGCGTGGCGGGCGATTCGTGTCGTGCCCCGCTCCCAAGAGTCAGATGGGGCCGGTGCGAGCACTTGCGCTGATTCTCGGATGGCGTCCAGTCCGGTGAGGTTGTCCAGCCGCTCCCTGATGAGTAACTCGGCGAGATCGCTCGTGCTGCCGAGCGCTGCCCGAAGGCCAGCCGCACCGACGCTCTCAAGCAGGCTCGCCGGGTCGCTCCCGGGGCGCATGGCGGGCGCGGCGGGGCTGAGTCCGTGCTGGGCGAGCAGCCAGTAGTCGCGCTCAGCGGCGAGGCGGCCGGCGGAGTCGGCGTCGGTAGCGACGAGGGGCTGTGCGCCAGTCCTGTGCACCGCCGCCGCCAGCTCTATGGCCTGCTCGTCGGTGAGCGACGTGCCGAGGGGTGCGACGCCGACGAAGCGCCCCTGGCCAGCGAGCGAGACAGCCACGGCGTCGAGCGGGCCTTCGACGAGAACTGGCGCGGCACCTGAGTCGAGGTGGTCGGCGCGGACCGTGTAGAGCTGCGCGCCCTTGTGGAACAGTTTGGTGTCTGGGGTGTTGAGGTACTTCGGCCCGCCGGTGTGGTCGGTCGTGTCGGGGTGGCGTCGGCCGACGAAGCCGAGGGGCTTGAGCTGGCCGTCGGCGGCGAAGCGGGTGATCGGGAAGACGAGGCGGTCGCGGAAGCGGTCGATGAGGCGACCGGTTCGCGCGACGCTGGCCAGGCCGGACTCGGTGAGCTCCAGATCGGTGACGCCCTGGCGGCGCAGGTGGTCGACGAGCCGGGTCCAACCGGCCGGGGCGTACCCGGGGAGCACGTAGGGGTCGCCGGTGAGGTCGGTGCGGAGCCGTTCGGCCAGGTAGGGCTGGGCCCAGGATCCGGGGAACTGGCGCACGTAGTAGTCGGTGGCTAGTCGGTTGAGCTCGAGGATGCGGGCGCGGCTGACGGGTGCCATGGCGGCGTCGAACTCCCGCGCCGCCTGCGCGTCGATCATCCGGTCGGTGGGCGGCAGGGTGGTGGCGTGGGCTCGCACGGCCGCCGCCAGGGTGAGGAAGGCCTCGACGACTGCAGGGTCGTCGAAGGGATCCGTCGAGTCGGGCTCGTCCGGCTCGGGCACGAACGGGTCGCCGTAAGGCTGGTCGTCCGCGGGCAGCAGGTGCTGCCACTCGTCGTCGGTGGGGGAGACGAGCGTGTGTTGCGGTTCGTCCTGCCCGAATGGGTCGACGTCGTCGTCACCGAGCGCGGGGGCGGGCGTGTACGGGTCGGGGTCGTCGATGACGGGGTCGGTGAGGATGGAGATGCGCCAGACGAGCGCCTGGCACGGGTCGACGTCGTCGTCGGTGATCGGGCCTACGAGCAGGTTCTCGACTGTGGTGCCGCGCGCGATGGCATGGTCGACGCTGGTCACCAGCGCAGGCCACCAGGGGCTGGCCTGCAACATGTCGGCCGCGTCCTGGCCGATGAGGTCGGCGAGGCGGGGAGTCCACGAGGCGGTGAGGTGGTGGTCGGACTCGGCCCGCGCGGCCACTGCGGGCGACAGGCGCCCGGTGATGCGCCACCACAGGGCTGCTGCGGCGTGGTCGTCGGGGAGGGTGCCGTCGGCCAGGGCGCGGCGCACGACCTGAGGGGCGTCGAGGCCGGCGCGGGACAGGGCTGAGAGTCGCTCGGCGAGGACCGGCACGAATGGGTCCCGTGTGGTGTCGGTGAGCGCGCGGTCGAGCAGGGGCTGCCACTCGCCGAGGGCCGGCGTGTGGTGGGTGGCCAGGCGGGCGTCCAGCGCCTGCTGGTACCGGGCGGCGGCCTTGCCGAGCTGGGGAGCGCCGGTGGGGCGCCGGTCGCTGTCGGGCACCCCGGTGGCCGCGCGCCACACGGCGACGTCGACGAGGAGCTCGTCGTCGGGGCGTCGCTGTCCGGTCCGGGCCCACTGCGGCATCGACTCGCCCGATCGCGCCTGCTCGGTGACCTGCTGGGTGAGGTTGCGCACCTGCGCGGCACGAGCCGCCAGGTAGGGACCCCACTGTGGGTCCTCGCGCAGCGACGCGGGGATGCCGGGCAGCCAGGGCAGCGGGCCGGTGCCGGTGTTGCGCAGGCCGGTGTCGTCCAGGCGCCAGTCGAGCATGGCGGCGACGTCGTCGGCGGTGTCCAGCTCGCGCGCACCCGCGGCGGCGCGGAGGTGGACGACGGGGTCACCTTCCTGGGCCGTGAGCAGGAGCAGGTGTGCGCGGAGCGTCGGCCACGCGGCAGCCTGGGTCAGCTCGGGCACGACGAGGTCCGCGGCGCGGTCCAGGCGAGCGACCTGCTGGGGTCCGAGCAGTTGCTCTGCGCCGACGTACAGGGAGTCGACGTACCGGGCCGCCGCCTGGCCCAGCAGGGTCGCGGGGTCCTCGGCGACACGGCGGGTGGTGTGGGCCGATTGGGCGGACTCGTCGCGCGCGAGGATGCGTTCGAGGAGGTCGGTTGCGGTGAGCGGGTGGACGTACTCGGCGCGGATGACGTTGTGCTCGTCGCCGTCGCCGACGACCTCGAGGTACAGGTGGTTGGCCGCCTTGCCGCGCGTCACCGCGGTGTAGGTGAGCTGCCGGGACTCCTGCCCGGTCAGCAGGGTGTGGCTGGTGTCGGCCGTGAGGCCCTGAGCGGTGTGGATCGTCGTGGCGTAGCCGAGGTCGACCGAGGTGCGCACGTAGTCCGGCGGCAGGTCGACGCTGCATCGGCTGGTCGTGTGCCGGACGGTCAGTGCCCCGGTGGGGTGTACGGCGGTGACATGCCACCGGTCGCCGTTCTTGACCCAGTCGGTGCCGGTCACGCGCAGCTGCCGGTTGTTGGCCCGGGTCAGGACGGTGTCGCCAGCGGAGGCGGTCGACCCGTCAGCCAGGTGCACGCATCGGTCGGGGGCCTGGCCGTCGAGCCGGTGGGCCCGGGCGCGGTCGTTGAGCTCGCCGACGAGCTCGCGGGTCGGGGCGAGCATGACGGCGTCACGACCGTTCTCGCGGTCGGTGCGCCAGGCGTCGAAGACGTCGTTGGTGAGGGTGGTGACGTCTCCGACATGAACCCGGCGCTGGTCGAGGTAGAAGCCGAGGGACTCAGGCAGTCCGTCGCGCAGTGCCAGGGAAGCGGCGCCTTCGGCGGGGTCGGCGAAGCGCATCAGCTCGGTGAGGTGCAAGGCACCATGGGTGGCGCGTATGTCGCGCAGCACGCCGCCCGCACCGATGGCGGACAGCTGCTGGTCGTCGCCGACCAGCCGCACCGACCCGCCGCGCGCGGTGACGAACTCGATCAGCCGGTCCAGGGAGAGGGTGTCGGCCATGCCTGCCTCGTCGATGACGACCAGGCTCGTCGGGCCGATGCGCCGCGCCCAGCCGGGCAGGTGCTCCGGATCGTGGTCCAGGTGCCACAGGAGCTTGGCCATGGTGTCGGTGCGGGCGGCGATGGCCTCGCCCAGGACCGTTGCGGCGGTGGCGGACGGCGCGAGCCCGACGACGTCGCCGCCGCCTGCCGTCCACGCGGCGGCCAGAGCGCGCATGGCGGTCGTCTTGCCCGCTCCGGCGGGGGCGATCGCGAGCTGGACCCGGGCGCCGGAGGTGGCCATCTCGGTGACCAGGGCCGCCTGCCCGGCGTTGAGCGGCAGGCCGTCTGAAGCGGATTGGGCGAGCGCGTGCTCGACGGCGGCCGGGGTGGCGGGGGTGCCGTCGTGCTGGCCGGCGTGGGCGACGATGCGCGCCTCGGCCGCGAGCAGGGCGGGGGAGGTGTAGAGGGTCGAGCCGGCGACCGTGTAGACGCTCGTGCCGTCGCTGCGGCGTAGCGCGGCGGGGGTGTCGATGTCCTGCTCGGTGCGGGTGAGCGGCACCGAGCGGTGGGTCAGGACCTCGTCGACCAGGAGGCAGACGAGGCGGTCGACGTCGCAGGTGGGGATGTCGGCGCCGCGGACCCGGCGCTGGGATTCGGCCTCGACGTGCCAGCGCTGCCAGTAGGAGCGGTGCGCCTGGAGCGTCTCCTGGATGGTGGCTCCGGTCTCGCGCACCCACGAGGCATCGACGCGTCGGGCGAGCGTCGATGCCGGGTGCAGTGCGTGGTGCAGCATCGCCTGCATGCCATGTTCGCCGCCGAGGACCTGCCGCGCCTGGGCCGCCCAGGTGGCGCGCTGCTCGGCGAGGCTGCGCGGTTCGTGCTTGCTCTGCCGGGTCTCCAGGGTCGCCTGCTGGGCCAGCTGCACGGACTCCACAGGGGAGGGCGGGCGACCGTGGGTGGCCTGGAACGCGCCGGCCAGTTCGGCGCGTCGTACCTCGATGCTGGCTCGTCGGGCGGACCACCGGGCGGCCAGCGCGGGGTCGACGCCGACGATCTCACGGACCGGGCGCTTGCGCGGGTCGTAGCCCTCGCGGGCCTCGAACCGCACGCCGACGGTGTCGGCCAGGTGCCGCTCGAGTGCGGTGTTGTAGGTCTCGGACGCGGCGACGGTCGCGGCGAAGATGAGCCGCCCGTCGATGGCCAGCCAACGACCGTTGTCGCGGGTCTGGACCTTGTTGGCGACGGCGACGTGGGTGTGCAGGTCGGGGTCGCCGGCGCGGCTGTCGCGGTGGGTGAACGCGGTGGCGACGAGGCCCCGGGTCTCGACCGGCCGGACGCCGTCGGGGCCCTCGCGGGTGAACAGGGCCGCGTTCTCGAGGAACGTCAGCGCGTCCCTGACCGCCGCCTCGTGGGCCTGCTCGATCGCGGCCGCGGTCGGTCGGTCGGCGATCGCCCATAGCGTGCTGACGCTCTTGACCGGGGAGAACGTCAGGTCGTATCCCGCGACGGCGTTGGTGCGCGGGCGGGAGTGCTTGGCGATCGTTGCCGCGAGCTCGCGGGCGTCGGCGGGCTCGCGGCCGTGCTCCTCGCGGAACAGCTGGGCCGCGACGCGGGTGCGGATGCGCGCCCGGTCGTCCAGCGGCACCGGGTCGGCGGAGCGTCGTCCGCGGGTGGCGTTGAGGGTGGCAACCTCCTTCGCCACCCGGATGCGGAATGCGGAGGTGTCGTTGGCGTAGACCCGGAACGGGCTGCCCAGCCACGTGGCGGTCTCCTGCGCGCGCTCGCTGAGCCCGGCCTCGGCGGCGGCGGCGCGCAGCTGCTCGGCCAGCGGGTGCTTGCCGGCGCCGAACAGGTTGCGCATCTGCTCGGCGGTGACCACGTCGCCCTCATCGAGGCCGCCGACGCCGGCCATCCCGGACCCGATCCACGTGCCCGGGGCCTCGCCGTTGGCCGAGTAGTAGGACGCGAGGCTGGTGTGGCCCTTCCCGGTCGCGTCCTGGGCTGCGACCTGGCGGGTCAGGTAGTCGTACCCGCTCCCGGCCGTCAGCTTGTGGATCGACATGGTCACACCCGCCGAAGGCGTCCGGGGTGGCCTCGGCGATCGTGAGATGGCCGGTCAACTCTGGGTTGACTGACCGCCTTCCTCCCGGGAATGCAAGAGGTGTGTGGGGCAGCGCTTTGGCGCTTTCAGGCGGTGTCGGGGCGGCGGGGTCGCTGGTAGTCGGGGCGTGGGGGGACGTCGTCGGCGGTGCGCGGGCTGGAGGTGGTGAGCGCGTGCGGGCTCCCGTCGGCCTTCGGTCTTGAGGTCAGACGAATGGGGGAGTTCCGATGGCGGATCAGACGGCGAGGCAGCGGGCGCGGCGGACGGCGCTGGATGCGCAAGCGCGGATGCGATCGCGGCGGGCGGAACAGGAGCGACGGCGCGACGCGCTCGGGGTCGTAGTCGTCTCGGCGCTGGCCGAGCGGGACGCGGTGGTCTCGGCATGCGAAGCGCGCGCCGGCGCGGCATTGGTGAAGATGACCGAGCAGGAGCGGCTGAGCCTGGCAGAGGCGGTCGAGTGGTGCGGCGGGGCGGACCTGCTCACTGTGCGCGAGGCGGCGCGGCTGCGGCAGGCAGCGAAGACATCGGCCGTCGCGGGGACGGCCGGGGGGACTCACGCGACCGGCGCTGACGCGGGGGCCGTCGGTGCTGGCGACACGGTGGCGGGGGACGTTGGTTCGGGTGGAAGCCGTCCGACTGGGTGAGGCTACGTCCGGTTCGAGTGCAATCTCCGGCCGTCCAATGCCGGTCCGGCCTCGGGCGACGGCGTGTCGGTCGAACGCTCTCCCGACTCGCGCTGCGACGACCCAGTAGGCTTGCCGAAGAGATTGTCGCCGTAGCCCTCGAAGGAGCGATGTGGGTCTTCTCAGTAAGTTGTTCAGCGGGTCCGCGGCCAGCGACGATGAAGATGCTGGCGGCGCGGAGACGACGCTGACATGTGAGTCGTGCGGCCGCGAAGTCGATGAGGACGACATGGAGGACGGGCAGTGCGATGAGTGCAACAACTCCGAGTACTCGGGCCCAAAGTACTGTTGTGGGGCGATCTACGAAGATGGCGAAGACACCTGCAGGAGTTGCGGCGAGCCGCTGTAGTCGGGTTGCCGTCTTGATCGCGCTTCTCCGACGCCACCCCCGTGTTGAATCCTGACTCGACCTGGGTCTCGTCGGGGCGGAACTCACCGCCGCTTAGCGGCTATGTTGTCGGGCGACCATCGCCGCCCGAGGTGTGACAGACGAGTGCGCTTGCCAGCCCACGCTCTGATCGAAGATCCGCCAGGGCGAGCCTGCCGAGTCACGCACCAAGAGGTCGCCCCACGCGGTGGCGCACTCGCCCATCGAACCGTCGTCGTGGAACCAGGCGCCAGGTCAGCTCGAACGCGGCCGGGACGCTCGCGACCTCCTCGGTGGCCATAGGTGCGCGCTAACGTGCAACGCCGGCTGTCGCGGAGTGTGGCCCGGATTCGGGTTCGAGGACCCAGACGGCACGCCGGCAGTCGAGCGCACCGACTGGTACGGGCTGTGCCCGACCGTCGACGTGCGAGACGAGTTGGTCACCGCGACCGCGCGTCGGGTTCTGGAGACGCACATCTTCCCAGTCCCTGACACCACCCCTGGCTAGAGGGCGGCAGCGAACCGCTGGGCGGGGCGAAGGCTCACAGCTGCACCATGGCGCGCTGGCAGCTGGGAACTACGAAGATAGGTAGCCCTCATCCACCCAGTGCTCGTGCGTGCGGTGTAGCTCGTCTTCGGCATCGGCCACGTCCTGCTGGAGAGATTCGATCTCACGCTGGACAACCTCCATGCGCTGAGAGATATCTGCTTCCGCTTCAGGGCTGCCGTCGAAAGGCTCCTGCTCGATCGCTTCTGCGCGGGCCTCGGCTTCTGCTAGTTCGTCTTCCGGCCGGCGCAGGCCATCTGAGGCTCTTTGCAGGTCGGCCTCTGCTACCGCCGGATCACCGTCGAACTCCCTCATGCCTGGTGCCCTCCGAGTCGTGTCACTCTCCGTCGTTGGCAGTCTAGAGGGCGGCTGACCCGCGATTGCCGGTGGGGCAAAGGCCCGTCGTTGGTTCGCCGCGAGAGCCAAACCATGACCGCCCCCGCATGTCGCCGTCGCCTTGGGAAGGTAGGAGCCGAACGCGTCCTGGGAGAAGGTCAGGGAGGACCGATGCGTATTGAGGACGGATTGGTCAGCGCAGACGCCTACGTGGATCGGGCCCGGGTGCACCTCGACAAGATCGAGGCGTCGCGGACCATGCCCTCCGCGGTTGGCGAAGCGGTGCGCGACGGGTCCTCCGCGTCGCAGCAGCTACGACCGGCCTCGGTCAGCCTGGAGCGGGCGCGCACATACCTGCGCGCGGCGCAGCAGACGATAGGTGACGTCGCCGCCGACGTCGCGCACGGGGCCGTCGACCGGGCGGGGGAGGATTTGCGCCTGCTCGAGCGGCTGTGCGCGATGGTGGACGAGCTGAGTGGGCAGGCTGCGCGGATCCTGGCCGGGGTGTCGCGGCACCGTGCTGCGCCAGAGGAGCGGGGCCGCAGCTTGTCGGCGGACCTGAGCAACATTGGGCAGGCGCGGTCGAGCGCGCAGGCCGCCGGACGAATAGCTGCTGCGCTCGCGGCCGACCAAGGGCGGGCGCCCGTGGTCACGCCCGAGCCGGTGGCTCAGCGGCTACGGGTCGAGCAGCAGGGTCGTCGGCCAGTAGGCAGCCCGGCCGGTGCGATCGGCGTGCCACGCTGACCGTCGTCGGGGTCCTGGTCGACCGCCCGACCGGCTGGCTCCACGATGGTCAGCGCGTCACCAGGCCCAACGCCGGTCGCTGCGTGCTGGACAGGAGCATTGCTCGAAGCCGTGCCCTCGTGGCGTCGCTTCTCGGGCACGTGCGCAGGAACGCGACGAGGCCGTCACCGAGGCCGGCACGCACCACGCCCTCATCGCCGGACCTAGCGAGCAGGTCGCGCCACCGGCGCTCCCACACCGGCAGCGCGTAGCTGAACGCGCCGATCGCGGCGATCGTGACCGCGAGCCCCACTCGCCCAACTTGGACCGCCTGCACGACGGCCACGGCCACGACGACGACTCGCAGCCGCCACGCGGCCAGGGTCAACGGCAACCGCCGCCCCCAACCGCAGATGCCGTGGACGGCTGCCCGCATCGCTCGCCACGGCGCCGAAACGCAGCCGATGAGCAGATCCGCGCGCGTCAGGCCCTCGCGGACCAGGACGGCTGAGTGCGCCACCACCGCGGCCGCCTGATCGCTCGGCAGATCGCCGATGACGACGGCCTCGATCAGCCCCGTGGACACGACGACGGTGCGTCGACCGGCGCCGACGGCCCCGATCAGCCGAGACCGCGTCACGCGGAGCTCCACCAGCGGCGGTCCCAGCCCGACCCGGCACAGTTG
>JABBOW010000201.1 GCA_012927595.1 Cellulomonas sp. | reverse complement strand
GCTGCACCACGGCGTCGACCTCCAGGCCCTTCGAGTCGCGGAAGTGCTTGACGCTCCCTTCCAGTGGCTGGGACAGCACCCGCAGGTCACGCACGACGAGGGACTCGAACAAGAACCCTGTCAGGTTCAGGTCGGACAGCAACCCCCGCGTGCCGGTGCCGAGCGCGGCCACCGCCAACGACGGATCAACGAAGTGCCGCTTGGACGAGGTGCGCTGCGGGGTTCGTGAGCGCATGTGCGTGGCCCACGCCGGCTGGTCCTCGACGATCATCAGACGTTCGAGGACCTCGAGGTACTCACCGACGGTCCCCCGGTCCACGGGGCCGTCGCCCCCGCCGGTATCGGCCGCCAGACTCGAAACGGTCGCCTCGGTCGCGGTGTTGCGTGCCAGGGAGGTCAGGAGACGTCCGACCTTGGCCGGGTCACGGCGGGTGGCGCCGACCCGGGAGACATCGACCTCGCGGATCTGGGCCAGGTAGTCGCGTGCAGCCCGGGCGGCAGTGGCCACCGGCTCGTCGATCTGTGCGGGCCAGCCGCCGGCGACGATGCGCTCGATGACGTCGGGCACCGTGATGCCCGCATCGGCCGCCCGCTGCGGCTGCGCGTCCATCAGGGCGGCGAGCGAGATCTGACCGTTGGAATGCCCGGACTCGTACAGGGACATCGGGCGCATGCGCAGGGTCGCGAACCGTCCAGCACCTGAGTGGCGGTTCACGTCGTCTTGGGGGACGGCCGAGCCGGTGAGAATGAACTGGCCGCGTTCTGTGCGGTCATCGACTGCGCGGCGCACCGCGTTCCAGATGGCCGGAGCGACCTGCCACTCGTCGAGGAGGATCGGGGCAGGGCCGTCGAGCAGGAGTGTTGGGTCGATCGCGATCGCGGCCTGTGCGGCGACGTCGGTGTCCAGGCGCACGACGGTCTTGGCGACCTGCGTGGCGGTGGCGGTCTTCCCGCACGCCTTCGGGCCCTCGATCAGAACGGCGCCGGCCGAACGCATCACGGTGGCGAGCTCGGCGTCAAGGACTCTCGCTCGGTACCCCACGGTCCCCCTCCCAGTGCTCGTCACGAGTTCTAACCCGCAGAATGTACCGCGTTCATCCCCCAGTTTGTTCCGGTTCCATCCCGCAACTTGTTCTTGAACCATCCCGCAGTTCGTACCGGGCTCGCTCCCCGAAGAGTTCGCCGTTCCGCGTCGACGCGGCGCGTTCGCGCACGTCATCGGCCAGCCGGACCTCGACGCTGCGGCCAGGCCGGTGAGGTCCGTGTGGTGGACCCGAGCGGTGACGCTCCGCCCGTCGACCCCGGGTGCGGAACCACGGAACCCCGCTCGACCTTGGAGAGACAGCATGAGCACCGCGTCGATCGAGGCGACGAACACCTCCTCGCAGCGACGTCCTCGATCGGGAAGGCGACCTGCGCAGCCAGCATCAGTTGAATGCGGTTGCGACTCTCACCACGAGGTAGCCGGCCGCGATGTGCGAGGCGGACGACGGCTGGGCCGCGACCGTGGTGGTCCAGACAACTTCCACCGACGACCCCGCGGCGAGCTCCGCGGGGTCATCCGGCAACTAGGGGATGGACCGTGTGGCGCCCGGCGCCCGGCGCCCGGTGCGCGGAGTGTCAGGGCGTGACGCGCACGCCGCCGGAGAACGGTGAGTCGTGGAGCTCGAGCTTGGCGATCGCGGCGTCGCGCGGCATGTCGAACACGACGGTCCCGGTGACCGTGTTGCCGGGGTTGATCTCGTTGAGGAACGAGTTTGAGTCCTCGAGGTAGATCGCGGCGCCGGCGTCGGAGGAGAACTCACGACCCTGCGCATCGAACGCCTTCTGGGACGAGCCGTCGAAGTACTGGGCCTTGTCGCCGATGTTCTTGATGGTCAGGTGCATCAAGACGAACTGCCCCTGCGCCTTCTGCCCGAACGCGTCCGACCCGACGGACGGGACACCGGGCTTGATCGACGTGACGGTGAACTCAAACTTCCCGTCGCGCACCGGTGTCCCAACGGCCGCTGCCGCGGGTGCCGGGGCAGGTGCCGCGGCGGGTGCCGCCTCGCTCGGTGCAGCGGCTGCCTGCGTGACGTCCGCGGTTGGCGTGGCCGCTCCGGCCGCGGGTGCCGGGGCAGGTGCCGCGGCGGGTGCCGCCTCGCTCGGTGCAGCGGCTGCCTGCGTGACGTCCGCGGTTGGCGTGGCCGCTCCGGCCGCGGGTGCGTCCTTCGACCCTCCGTTCGCAGCCGAGACGGCGACGAAGAACACGACGATCGCGCCCAGGCCCGTCAGGATCTTGTGGCGCGCGAACCAGCTGCGCTTCTTGACCGGCTCCGGCCCGGGCATCGACGGGTAGGGGCCGGCCGGGACGTTCGAGAGCGGATTCGGCTGCGTGGGCGGGACGGGCTGCGACATGGAGTGCTCCAGGTGGGGTCAGGGGCACCGACCGGACCCGGTCGCTGCCATGCCCCGAGACTCACCGACCCGGCGGGCCGGGCACGTCGGTCGACCGGCCACACCCGGTGTACCCGATCGGCTACATCGGGTCGGCACGCGGTGCCCGATCAGCCGACGAGCGTGTCGGAGGCCACCCCTAACCTCACGGGTATGTCAGCTGTCGATGGATACGGGGCGGTAGCGCCGCATCCGGCTGCCTACCTGCCCCCTACCCGCCAGTTCCCTGTGCCGCAGCTCCGTGTGCCGGCTTGGACCCGGCACGGCTGGGCGCGTGCGGGGACAGTCGGCGGGGTCACGACCGGGGCGTTCTGCACGATGGTGGCCATTGCGTTCGACTCCGGGTACCGGACGCCGAAAGGCGCGCCTGCGCACTGGCTCGACCTCGTGGCATGCCTCGTCGGGCTGACCCTGGCAGGCCTCCTCGTCCTGCGCCGCCGTTTCCCGGTGTACCTCTGCCTCGCCGCGAGCGCGGCGGCGATCCTGCTTCCCCTCGACTCGTTCGCTGCGCTGCTGACACTGACGTGGGTCATCGCGACCGCGTCGACGCGGACCGCGTGGCTGTGCGGGGCAGCGGTCGCGACCGCGACGGGCGCCGCCTTCTGGAAAGACGCAGCCCGACCGCCGCAGGACATGGTGCTCGCGAGCAAGGACCAGGTGACGGGGTCGATCTCCTACGCGTCGGCCGCCGGGTTCTGGACGGTCGCCCTCCTGTGCCTGGCAACCTTCGTCGGTGTCGGCCTGGTCCGCCGGTGGCGCAACGTCGCCGCGGCCGCGGTCGCCGACAAAGACGCCCACGTGGCCACCACCCACCAGCTCCGGGACCGCATGAGTCGGCAGGAAGAGCGTGAGCTGATCGCCCGTGAGGTCCACGACACGGTTGCCCACCACATCTCCCTCATCTCGCTGCAGGCCTCTGCCCTGGAGGTCGACCGTGGCGCAGGTGGACCGGAGGTGCGCGCCGCAGCCCAGCAGATGCGCTCCTCGGCCCAGCACGCGATCAGCGAGATGCGTGGCCTGCTGACCACACTGCGTACCGGGACCGAGGACGACCCGCTGCCCGGGGCCACCCTGGAGGATCTCGCCGGCCTGCTGGACAACCTGCGCCGACATGGGCGTTGGGTCACGAGCTCGGTCTACGTCACCGACGCGCACACCGCCGCACCGACCCTGACCCGCGCAGTGTTCCGCATCGTGCAGGAGTCCGTCACCAACGCGCTCAAGCACGCCCCGGGCCAGCCGATCGAGGTGGACGTCCGCGCCGGCCGCCAGGTCGGGGTCACCATCCGGGTCGTGAACCCTGTCCGGCCCGGACCCGCGACCGCCGCGCCCGGCACCGGGTCCGGCATCCTGGGGATGCGCGAACGAGCCGAGCGTCTCGGCGGCCGGTTCGACGCACGGGTCGACGGCGGATGGCACATCGTGACCGCCTACCTGCCCTGGGTACCTAACGACTGACCCGTGTCGGTGGTCGCCTCTACGCTCGCGGTGTGACCAGGGCCCTTGTCGTCGATGACGACTCACTTGTCCGCCGACTGCTGACGAGCATCTTGACCAGTCAGGGCATCGACGTCGTCGGCGAAGAGACAGACGGCGACGAGGTGATCGACGCGGTGAACGCCCACCACCCCGACGTCGTCCTGATGGACCTGCACATGGCGCGCGTCGGTGGGCTGGCCGCGATCGCTGAGCTCCAGCGTCGCCCGAACCCGCCTGCCGTCATCGCACTGACGTCCTTCGGCAACGACGACACCGTCCTGGCGGCGTTGCGCGCCGGCGCCAAAGGCTTCCTGGCCAAGGACGCTGACCCGCACCACATCGCGGGCGCCGTCGAGCGCGTCGCCGCCGGTGACGGCGCACTCGACCCTGTCTCCGCCGGCGCTGCGATCCGCCACCTAGCCCACGCGTTCGACGACCAGCGCCAGGCCCGTGCCCACGACGCGCTCGCCGCACTGACTGACCGCGAACGCGAAGTCGCCGCACTGGTTCCGTCCGGACTGTCGAACGCAGAGATCGGCGCACAGACCTACTGCTCAGAATCCACCGTCAAGGCCCACCTGTCTCGAGCGATGGCCAAGCTCGGCATCGCCTCGCGCACGCAGCTGGCCGTCCTCGTCGACCGCGCAGGCCACCCCACCGACGTGATGGGCGCCTGACGCGCGACGGCCGCGAGTGCACCGAAGACGGAGTGGCTGCGGTTGAGCCTGTGTCTGGTAGCTCGACGTGCCATGTCCTGGTCGTCGCGCTAGCGTGACCTCGATTCGCGGGCCGCGGTGCGGGTGAGCACGCGCGCGCTGGCCGCCGTCGCCTCGCTCGCGGACTGGCGGGTTGGCGTGTCGACCAGCGTGGGCAGGGTGAGGAGTCGGAAATGTTCCTGCCGAACCTGCCGCTGTGGGCGGCCCTGCTGGTGTTCGTTGCGTGTGCGGCGGCGATCTGGGTCGCCGGAGTGTTCCTGTCGAACTACACGGACGTCTTGTCCGAGCGGCTGCACCTCGGGACGGCGCTGGGCGGCCTGATCCTGCTGGCCGTCGCGACAAATCTCCCGGAGATCGCGATCACCGTCGCCGCCGCTCTCAACGGCCAGGTGGACGTCGCGGTCAGCAACATCCTCGGTGGCATCGCCATCCAGACCGTCGTGCTCGTCGCCCTGGACGCGTTCGGAGTCCGAGTGAAGCGTCCCCTGACGTACCAAGCGGCGAGCCTGCGCCTGGTACTGGAAGGCGCCGTCGTCGTGGCGGTCCTGGCAGTCGTCGTCATCGGCGCACAGCTGCCCAAGAGCGCGATCGCGTTCCGGCTCAGCCCGGACGTCGTCGGGATCGCTGTCGTGTGGGCGGTCGGGCTGTTCCTGACTCAGCGCGCTGCAAAGCTGCCCTGGCACGACAACGGGAACGCGCCGGACTCCCAGCCCGAGCCGCGCGGGCACTCGGCCCGCAAGCGCGCTACCGACGCGACGAACAAGGGCGTCAGCACGGGCAGGGCCGTAGCGGTCTTCGGTGCCGCAGCGGTCGTCACTCTGGTGACAGGAGCACTGCTCGAAGAGAGCGGCAGCCAGGCAGCCGCCCACGTGGGGCTGTCCGGCGTTCTGTTCGGTGCGACGGTCCTCGCGGCGGCCACCTCGCTGCCGGAGCTCTCCACGGGACTGACGGCTGTCCGCTCCGGTGACTACCAGCTGGCGTTCGGGGACATCTTTGGCGGGAACGCGTTCCTGCCCGTGCTGCTGCTGCTCGCGACCGTCATCAGCGGCAAGGCGATCCTGCCGAACGCTCACAACAGCGACCTGTACCTGACCGCGCTCGCCGCCCTGCTGACGATCATCTACATGGCGGGCTTGCTGTTCCGTCCTGCCCGCCAGCACGCCCGGCTGGGCGTGGACAGCATCGCCGTCCTCGCCGTGTATCTACTCGGCGTCGCGGGTCTGGTGTTTCTGCCGTCGTGAGCCGCCCCCGGCACGATGGCGTGCTGCGCGACGGCCCTCGCGTCCGAGCGGTTGCAGAACGCACGGTCGGCAGGCACGGTGAGACGGGAACAGCGTCGCGCCGAGCAGATCGCGCCCGTGGTCGGCAGATGAGGGGACGAGATCGCTCGCCTTGACCGGATCGCTCAGCCCTGGGGGACGAGGACGCCCTTCGGCCCGGGCGATCAGTGGCCGATCCGCCGGGACGCGTTCCTCGTAGGCGATCTCCAGGAGACCGACGTCGACCGCTGGGTGCAGAGCGATTCGGTCCTGCACAGCAACGGCGACGCGATGGACATCGCCGTCAAGGACGGCAGGATCATCGGGGTGCGCGGCCGGACGACCGACCGGGTCAACCATGGCCGGCTCGACCCCAAGGATCTGTACGGCTGGCAGGCGAACGCGTCCCGCGAGCGGCTGGCCCGCCCGCTCGTCCACGTGGACGGCGCGCTCGTCGAAAGCGACTGGGACACGGCGATGGGCCTGATCGTGGAGCGGACCAAGACCCTGCTGGACGAGAAGGGCCCGGGTTCGCTCGGCTTCTACGCGACCGGGCAGTTCTTCCTGGAGTAGTACTACACCCTCGCGACGCTCGTCCGGGGCGGCCTGTCATCCCCGCACCGGGACGGCAACACCCGCATGTGCGCCGCCACGGCCGGTGAAGCCCTCAAGGCGAGGTTCGGATCGGACGGTCGGCCTGGGTCGTACACCGACGTCGACCACGCCGACACCATCGCGCTGTACGGGCACAACGTCGCCGAGACCCAGACGGTCCTGTGGATGCGGATGCTCGACCGGCTGCACGGCCACAACCCGCCCCGGCTGCTCGTCGTCGACCCCCGCCTGACGCCGGTCGCACGGGAGGCGACAGTGCACCTTCGGCCATTTCCCGGCACGAACATCGCCGTACTGAACTGCCTGCTGCAGCAGCTCATCGCCCACGACCGGATCGACCACGACTTCATCACCGCCCGCACCGTCGGGTTCGACCGGCTCGCGCAGGTCGTAGCCCCGTACAACCCCGAGCACGCTTCGGCGATCTGCGGCGTTCCCGCGCGGGACCTCGCCCGGGCCGCCGAGCTTCTCGGCGACGCCGAGCGGCTGCTGTCGACGGTCCTGCAGGGCGTCTACCAGTCGAATCAGGCGACCGCGTCGGCGATGCAGGTCAACAACATCAACCTCGTCCTCGGGATGATCGGCCGGCCGGGCTGCGGCATCTTTCAGATGAACGGGCAGCCGACCGCGCAGAACACGCGCGAGACCGGCGCGAACGGAGACCTGCCCGGTTTTCGGAACTTCGCGAACCCTGAGCACGTCGCCGACCTCGCCCGCGTCTGGAACGTCGAGCCGGGCGCGATCCCGCACTCCGGCGCGCCCACTCACGCCATGCAGACCTTCCGTTATGCCGCGGAAGGCAGCATCCGGTTTCTGTGGGTGTCCGGAACGAACCCGGCGGTGTCGCTGCCCGAGCTCGCCCGCATCCGGTCGATCCTGGGTCAGGACCGGTTGTTCCTGGTCGTGCAGGACATCTTCCTGACCGAGACCGCCGCCCTGGCCGACGTCGTCCTGCCCGCCGCAACCTGGGGCGAAAAGACCGGGACGTTCACCAACGCCGACCGGACCGTCCATCTCTCAAAGAAGGCGGTCGAGCCGCCCGGTCAGGCACGACCAGACCTGGACATCTTCCTGGACTACGACCGACGCCTGGACCTCAAAGACAAGGACGGCGCGCCGCTGGTGCACTGGACCGACCCGGAGACGGCGTTCTAGGCGTGGAAGGTGTGCAGTGCCGGGCGACCGTGCGACTACACCGGCCTGACGTACGAGCTCCTGCGTGGGCCGTCCGGCATCCAGTGGCCCGTCAACATCGACAACCCGCAGGGCACGGAGCGGCTGTACACCGACGCGTTCCCGTGGGCCGCTCCCGACATGTGCGAGTCGTACGGCAAGGACACCGTCACCGGCGCTCCCGCCGAGCCAGCCGAGTACAAGGCGAGCAACCCGGAGGGCAAGGCCGTGCTCAAGGGCGCGCCGTTCGTCCCGCCCCACGAGGTCCCCAGCAAGGACTTCCCGTACGTGCTGACGACCGGCCGGACGCTCTACCAGTTCCACACCCGCACGAAGACCGGTCGCGCGCCTCAGCTCGACCGGGCCGCCCCGCAGGTCTGGGTCGAGATGTCGGCGGCGGACGCCGAACGTGAGGGCACGCAGGAAGGTGACCTGCTCGAGGTGTCGTCCCCGCGAGCCTCGGTGCGTGCGCGCCTTCGGGTCAGCGGCATCCGGGACGGGGTCGTGTTCCTGCCGTTCCACTACGGCTACTGGGACCACCCGGACACCGGGCTCCGGGCGGCGAACGAGCTCACGATCACCGACTGGGACCCCCTGAGCAAGCAGCCGATCTTCAAGACCGCCGCCGCATCGATCCGCCTGCTCGACCGTGACGGCCAGCAGTCGGCCGCGCCGACGACCACCGCTTCCGCGCCGGCCGGCACCAGCGCGGCGGTACCGGCCACGGTCGGCGGCGCGGACGCCCTCGTCGAGGAGGTGATTGCATGAGCTCGACCGCGCACCCGGGGATTGCGCTGTTCCTGCGGGAGGTCCTGGCCGGGGAGGTGGACCTGGAACGCGAGCTGCACAAGGTCGCAGAACGGCATCGGACGGACCACGAGGTCCGCCACGTCGCAGTCGACCTCGCCCGCTGGTCGCTGGAGAACCGGCGAGCACTGGTCGCCCTCGCGGACCGGTACGGCGACGACCTGCGGGACGACACGGACCCGCAGGGACCCGCCCGGCCGATGTCCGACCTGCGCGAGACGACCGCCGAGCCGCTGGGACGGTGGCCCGAACCTGCACTGCTCCTGCTCTTCGACCTGCGCCACCTGTACCTGCTCGCGTCCGGGAACAGCAGCTACTGGACCGCCCTGGCGCAGGCTGTCCAAGCCGCGCGCGACCCGGAGCTGCTAGCCGTCGTGACGGCCTGCCACGGCCGGACCATGCGGCAGGCCGTGTGGTGCAACGCCACGATCAAGGCGCTCAGCCCGCAGCTCCTGACCTCCCTGTAGCGAGCGCTGATCGGCGCGACGGACCAGCGCAGCGGCGTCGTCAACCCGCCGTCCGTCGGTGGGGACGCGCAGGACCCAGCTCTCGGCGGTGCTGTCGAAGTGCAGCGCCATCGATGCCCTCCCTGTCAGGTGCCGCGCGCAACATCGATTCCGGCCACGGCATCGGAAGCGACGAGCGTCAGCGGTGCCTCCGCACTGATCTGGTCTTCGAGCCGCGGAAGCGCGCCCCCGGGTATCTCGATGCGGTACCCACTCCGCTCCGTGTAGTTGATGCGCCTGTTGCGCAGGCTTAGGTCGAGCAGGGCGTTCTTCCACCGGGACACTCTGGCGGGAACCGCGCCGGTGGCTGGCCAGGCGCGCCCGTCGGGATCGAGCCCACGGCCCTCGGAGAACTGGTCGAGCTCATCGACAAGTAGTTCGGAGCGCGGTTGGCGTCTGCCTTCGACCGGTGCGCGCCGCACGTCCTCCCTCATGGCGGAGCGCGAGCATGTGGCCGATGCCGCCCTGCGAGTCCGCGACAGCGAGCCACAGCGGTAGGTCGGGCAAGCCTTCGACGGCCGAGTCGGGCGCAACAAGTTCGCCCCGGCGCAGGATGAACCCGACCTGCGGTCCGTTGCCATGGGTCACAACGACAGTCCAGCCGTCGGCGACCAGGTCGGCGAATTGGGCCGACCGCTTGAGCCTCGATCCACCGGTGAATGTGGTGTCTTGAGCGGGTCGTGACAGACGAATGTCCTTCTGACCTGGGACGATGGGGTTTCTT